>JAGQLQ010000055.1 GCA_020429235.1 Candidatus Peregrinibacteria bacterium
ACGAACTACTGGAAGCCGAGGTTTAGCTTGAAGAGCGAAGCCTACTCCGAAACAAATGTATAGCGACTACAAAGCCGCCTCGTAAACCTGCGTCTCATCAAGCAGATAGATCTTATTCGTGTCTTTATCCACCCACATATCACGAATATCGCCAAGGTCATCAAACACCATTTGGCGGTTATAGGTCGCACCACCAGTCCGGTCATCCTTAAAGTAAACGAGCACACGCTTCTTAGCCGGCTCAAGAACATAAATCGCCCCCATATCAACTTCGGTGTAAATCTTTGTCGGACTCTCTACAGGATCGGTCGGCTCTTTCTTAATTGGGAAATCTTCACGGTTTCCACTAAAGAGTTTGGTGATATACCCATCATTATTCAAAACATACACGTTGATATCTGTCGCCAGATCCACACCATTCTGAAGATCCGCGTTCACGTTATATGGCTCTCCGCTGTCAAAACTGTCACGCCGTCGGGTGTAGCGCCAGATCTGATTTTCACTTGGATCCAAAATGTAGAAACGGTTGCTGTACGCGTGGATCGCAACACCGTTCTTAAACGCGCCATCCGTTGTATCCACAAAAGTCACCCGATTATCCTTAAACTCCATCACCTTTCCGGATTTGGTATAAAAAAGGAGTGAATCGTCTTCATCATAAACCGTTCCCGCAATCACCGTTTCATTGTCATCAATCGTAAATGGATCCTGAACTTGATCCAGAATAATTGGATAAAGAGCGTTATATTCATACGCATAAAGAATATCATTCAACTCCAGAAGCCCCAGCGCACTCACGTTTTCCCGTTTTTCAGCAAGGTTCGCAATAACCCGGTACTCAGGATGAACAACACCATCCAACAAATTTCGCGCGTCCTGAATCTGCTCAAGCAGTTCATTAGCCTTTGCCCGGTGATACCCGGAGTTCAACACCTCAATCGCCTTTCCTTCGGCCTGAATGAGCATCTCTCCAGCTTGATCTTTATTAAACTGACCAGTCGTCTCCGCAGAACTGATTGTCTCCTGAACCTCATTCAACGTTGCCGCAAAACTCTCAATCTTTTCCTGTTCACTCGCTTGGGCCCGAAGCCACCATACCACCAGTGTTAAAAGCAAAATTCCAGCAATAATCAAAGCCATAATCTGCTCTTTTGTAAATCCTGCAATCAATCGGCCTCCACTTTCCTGCCGGACAGTTGGACTTGTCGCTCCACCTTTTCGGCTCGACGCAAGAGCTGTAACCCTCCGTCTAAGGTCATCAACAGAACCAGTTAATCGATTCAACGCATCTTTCATAGCAGAGCCTCCTTCATTTTTTTGCCGTGGAGTATTGCTATATGACTCCTCTTTTTCAAGATGTTCCTCAATCTGGCCTTTCTCTGTCGCTGTTAGTTTTTGCACGCCTTCAGCAATTCCAACTCCAATAAATCCAACACGGCCCAAAACTTCGGTCATCATATAATCTTTCAACTCACCAAGAGACGAAATCAGGTTCCGCCCACTCAAAATCTTGGCCAGATCGGTCTTGCTCACATAACGAAGCAAACGGGTCGAACTCAAAAGCACCAGATCTCCTGGCTCCAAAGTTCCACTGGCAATATTTGCGAAATATTCAGCCCCATCATCTTCACCCAAACCTTCACTCACTGTACTGCAAAGCCGCTTTCGCACCAGGTAAGCCTCTGCCTCACCGGTCTGCGTCAGATAAAGCGTGTTATCCACAATCGCGGCAATCAAAATATGCAAATTCCCCAAATAGTCAGAAGCTTTTTCTTCCTTCATCTTCTGTAAAGCCTTGTTCACAAGACGAACAGCCTCCTCAAATCGCTCATACGGATCCCTCTCCAAATCGGCAAAAAATCCTTTCCGGAGAGTGTCAAAAACGGTTTCTCCAATAGCCTCGGCTTCAGCCGGGTTATTCTGAATCTCTATATTAATATAGATTTTTCCGCTATTATCGCCACCTTCGCCAATGTCGTATGCGTAATTCTCGACAAAACTTCCTTCGTCTCTTCCGACAAACAAAAATTCGTGGTGTGTACGGAGTGACATAAAACTTGCAGTAAATTCCAAGCAAAAATACTATAAATCTGCACCAAACACAAGTTATGAAAACCCTCATCATCGACAATTACGACTCCTTCACCTATAACCTCGCCCAATATTTTGGAGAGCTGAATGCTAATCCGGTAGTCCACACCAACGACTCTCTCTCTGTTGAAAAAATTAACAGCATAGATCCGACTCACATTGTTATTTCCCCAGGACCTGGAACTGTAGAAAAATCTGAAGACTTTGGCATCTGTGAACAGGCCATCCTTACATATATGGATAAACTTCCAATTTTGGGAGTATGTCTTGGACATCAAGGCATTGCCAAAGCATTGGGTGGAAAAATCACATCGGCACCAACCATCATGCATGGGAAAAAAAGTATTATTGAACACACTAATGAGGGCATCTTTCAAAACATCAAAAATCCTTTTACAGCCATGCGATATCACTCGCTCTGTATAGACGAAACATCCCTCCCCTCAGAACTCACTATTACCGCCCGCGCACAGGACGACAACACCATTCAGGCCATTCAACATGACACCTACCCCCTTTTTGGTATACAATTCCATCCAGAATCCTTTGGAACCCCCGAAGGCAAAACCATACTTTCTAACTTTTTGCGTTATGGCTAAAAAGAACAACGATATGATGACTATGAAAGAGAATAAAATGCTTGTAGAGGTAATCACCGGTGGATTTATGGGATCAATTGCAGGGATTATTCTGGGACTTATTCTGGGATTGCTCATCTGGTTTATCGCCGGAATCGTAGCATCAGCAGATCCACAATCTTTCAGCACTCATCCTCCGGTAACTGCCATCGCCTTCCTGGGAATGGGATTCGGAGCAGTCATTGGAGCAGTTTTTGGCAGCATTGTTGGATTAAAACAACGAAAATAAAGCTTTGACAGATAACACCCTTACGGCTAGAATCATACGGCCCTTTTAAAAAAATATTATGCAAGGCAAACTCAAAAAACGGAAAAGAGCACGAACACATGGCTTTCTGAAGCGAATGGCTTCGAAAACCGGACGCGCAGTGCTGAATCGACGCCGAAAAAAAGGCCGCAAACAGTTGACCGTTAAGTCAAAAGGAAAGGTTTACTAATACATGCTTTCTTATAAAACCCGGCTCCGCCGCAGCAGAGTCGAACACATTCTCAAAAAAGGTCAGAAACAGGCGAATCAACACTTCAGCATCAAATTTTTACGAGGATCCGGGAATCAAAGCCGATTTGCCGTTGTTGTCAGCTCAAAAGTAGAGCCAAAAGCCGTTCATCGGAACCATTTAAGAAGAAGAGTTTACGAAGCTCTCAAACACGCAGAGCAACCTCAAGATCCGGTCGATATGGTGCTGATAACCAGAAACAGTGTGAAAGAGATGTCGTTTCAAGAGCTCCAAGAAGAAATCAATCGCATCCTGAGCAAGATCACATGAAAAAAGCAGCCAATATTCTCCAGTACGTCGTCGTCTTCCTTTTGGTCTATATGACCATCAACTTTTTCTTTAATGGAAACCAGGAGCCCGCCTCCGGGAATGACTTTGACGTAAGCGTTAATAAAGAGCTGAGCCAGAATGAACTGGTAACCGTAAAAGTCAAAAACAACACCGACTTTGAAGCAATCATTGAAGATGAATGTCCAAACGAGCCACTCACTGTAAATAAAAAGGTCAATGGTGAATGGCAGACAGTTCAGGCTACGCGAGAAGACTGTAAAGATGCGGCAGACACAACCATTGCTCCCGGAGAGGAAGCAACAGTCAGTTTTAGTGGATGGAACTACGAACTCTTTAACGAACTGGGGACCTATAAGGTTGCCGCTGACATTAAAGTGCCGGATAGCCCGGATAAATCCAAAACATTTGAATCAAATGAGTTTGAAGTAAAAGAACAGGGATGGTTCTCATTCCTTTGGACTGTTGGTTTCTATCAACCAATTTTCAACGCTCTTATATATATAACAAGCGTCCTTCCAGGAAACCAACTCGGTTTTGCAATCATCATCCTCACGATTATTATTCGTACCATTTTGCTTATTCCTGCGCACAGATCCATGAAATCTCAGCGCAAAATGCAGGAACTTCAGCCCAAACTCAACAAGCTCCGGGAAAAATATAAAGACAATCAGGAAGCGTTGGCGCGGGAAACCATGGCTCTATGGAAAGATCATAAAGTGAATCCTGCCAGCAGCTGCCTGCCGCTCCTCATTCAACTCCCCTTCCTTATCGCCATCTTCTATGTGATTCGAAGCGGACTGAGCCCGGACAACGTCCACCTTCTTTACGAGCCGCTCAAAGACTTTTCATTCTCAGCGATTAACACCAACTTCCTGGGAATTCTTGAACTGACTCAAGTAAACACCTACGTACTTCCACTTATTGTTGGAGGATTGCAGTTCGCACAAATGAAGCTGGCCATGATCCGCAATAAGAAAAAAGAGGCTAATGGCGCTCCGGAAAAAGAGAAGAAGAAAAAAGCTCCAGAAATGGAAGTGGCCAACCAGATGATGGTCTACTTTATGCCTGTTATGCTCGCACTTTTCACTGCTTCCGTACCAGCCGGTGTTGGACTTTACTGGTCCACTTCCACGCTGTATGGTATAGCCCAACAGTTTGTGGTGAACCGTCAGGTTCAGGAAGAAACCTCCTCTGTGAGGGTTATCAAAAAATAATCTATCTATACTTTAATTCTGCACGTCATGGAAATTCTGATTCAAGAAACAGTTGAAGAACTTCTTAATAAACTTTCTACTCCTTTCAGAAAAGTCCGGATCGAAGCACAGGAAGATGGAATGTATAGAGTCAACATTGAAAGTGAGGAACCAAGCCTCCTCATTGGACACCATGGTGAAAACATCCACGCCCTCCAAAACATTTTAAGAATCATTCTCTGGAAGAAAAAGCCGGAAGAAAAATTCAGTGTCATGGTTGATGTGGACGATTATCGCAAACGACAGGAAGAAAACGTGATCGACCTTGCAGAAAGAAAAGCAGAAGTAGTGCGACAAAATCAGGAAGCACAATCACTTCCCCCAATGTCACCATATTTCCGACGTGTTGTGCACCTCCATCTGGCAAAAAACTATCAAGACGTAGTGACTGAATCAGTCGGCGAAGGAGATTTCCGCTATTTGACGATCAAGCCAAAAGTTACCAACCAATAGGGCCATGAACCCCACCGCATACAACAGGATCCCCCAAAATATACAGAGACCATTTGCTGCCTTGCTCGTGGCAGTGATCTCCATTGGATTCTCATCGCATTTTGTCACAGCACAGGAAGTGGCTCCTTTTCCCGATGTTGAAGAGGGCAATGAGTATTTTGTAGCCGTCTCATATTTAAAAGAGATGGGACTCATTGAAGGATACGAAGATGGCACATTCAAGCCCTACCAATCCATCAATCGTGCCGAAGCCCTGAAAGTACTTCTAGGAGCTTTCCCCGAAGAAGAAACAACAACAATGGAGCCGGCAAGCCCGGATCCGGAACTTTTCCCGGATGTTCTCAGCAGCGATTGGTTCTACGCCTACGTTATGGAAGCCAAAGAGAATGGACTGGTTGAAGGATATCCAGACGGGCTATTCCATCCCGAACAAACTATCAACAAAGCAGAAAGCCTTAAAATTGCTCTCATTCGTGAGGGAGGATTCATTCCCGAAGAAGCAACAGCCATGCCATACACCGATGTCCCAACAACCGAATGGTACGCTCCCTATGCAGAAGTTTCCAAAAACCGCACAATCTTCCTGGAAAGCCGTAGCGATGGCGCACTCCATGCCGATGATCTTATGACCCGCGGAGAGTTTGTAAAAATGATCTATCGCATCATCAAAACAGCAGAAGGATCAACCTTTGCCCGGGCAACTTGGTACGGAAGCGCCGGTGTAAACTGGGGAACAGCATCTGGTGAAAAATTCGACTACGCCGCCATGACAGCAGCCCATAAAGACCTCCCCTTCGGAACAATTATCCGGGTCACCAACGTTGCCAACGGCAAACAGATAGACGTTAAAATTAATGACCGTGGACCTTATCCAACAGGCCTGGATCTGGACCTCACCGCAGGTGCGTTCGAAGAGATCGCTTCACTTGGAGCCGGTGTCATTATGACCGAATACGAAATTGTGGAAGACCCAACATCTGCTGAAGAACAACCAGTTGAAGAACCCAGCCAGCTACCTCCTGAATACGGATTTTAATTTATGGATTTCGAACTCGATATCAGACGCCGCCGCGGAAAAATCATTCCGCAAAAAAAG
This sequence comes from Candidatus Peregrinibacteria bacterium, assembly GCA_020429235.1. Lineage (GTDB taxonomy): Bacteria > Patescibacteriota > Gracilibacteria > UBA1369 > UBA1369 > JAGQLQ01. The sequence continues at coordinate 6,320 of JAGQLQ010000055.1, forward strand.
ACTCTCTCTTTGCAGGTTAAAAGGAGTATCTCTTTGCTGATCGGAACACTACTCTTCCTCACCGTGCTCATTAGCATCGTTTACCTGCTCAACACCACCCAATCCAACCAAAAAGGATACGTCCTCCAACAGGAACAACTCAAAAAGGATGATCTTCTCCTTCAGGACCGCGACCTTGTTAACGAAATCATCGATGCGCAGTCTTATAACAAGATTGAAGACAGCAATCTGGTCCAGGATATGATCAAACCAGAGAACCCAATTTACGTTGATCCGCCACCACCATCCGAAGAGGAAGCCTAAAAAACTCTAGACTTCTGGCTCTCAAACGATATAATGCTTTGGCGAAATTGCACGGTCCCATCGTCTAGTGGTTAGGACATCAGGTTTTCATCCTGAAAACGGGGGTTCGATCCCCCCTGGGACTACCAACTCAAACGGATTACTTCAATCCGCTTTTTTTTAAAAACCCTTTTAAAACTAGGAACTCAGAAACTGCTCCTGAATCAGGCCCGGAACATTTCCAAAATCTGGAATCATAGTCTTCACATTCGACAACAAAGACGAAAAGTACTCGTTCATCTGAGAAAACTGATTTGTGAGAAGACCAAAAGTTGACTCAACATTTGTACGGATATCAGTAACCTGTGTAGTGAGGTTATTAATCGATGTCGTCATCTGCCAGTAAATATAAGCCAAAAGGATCAACACAATCACAAACGGCAAAACCTTCAAAGCCATATCGAGCAAATCCCGATGCTTCTGTTGTTTATTGGTCCGTAGCTGAAGATCATAAATCTTCTGCAGAAGCTCATTCTGCTTGCGAAGCTCTTGTACCAGTTCTGATGTTTCGTTTGGCATACGCGGATTATATCATACTCGCCACATTCCCTTCTTTTCGCGCAAAATTGGGAACAAAACCTTATTCCCTTCCAAAAAATCATACTGCTCAAACTCATCCGCTGTTATCCAGTCAATCTCTTCAGATGCCAATGGCTGCGGATCGCCCAACAAAAGCGAACACCGGTGAAACGTGGCATCATAAAAATTGCCGCCAAATTCAACCTCCAATCGGTGAAAAGGTGGCCGCACAGAAACCTCAACACCCAACTCCTCCATCATTTCGCGCTTTAACGCCGCCCTCCTATCCTCTCCAGACTCAACTTTTCCGCCAGGGAACTCCCACTTCCCACCATTACTATCCCAAAGACGTCGCCGCGCGATCAAAACCTTCCCTTCATGAATAAGCAGGCCGGCAACCACGGCTATCGCATCCTTTGAAACCTTTTTAATCGGCTTTCTTCTTCGAATTTCAATACCTTTACAACTCTCATGATGAAACGGACAAGATTCCCCAGCCTTTAATGCCGTTCCAACATCCATCAGGGCATGATGAAAAACCGCTCCATTGCCATCAGAAATATGTCGCTCCAAAAACGCTTTTTTTTCGGATCGATTCAAATCTTCCCAAACCTTCCTGTAAACATGCCCAAAAACCTGCTCCACATTGGTATCAATCGCTGCAACATCCTGCCCAAAAGCAAAATCACAGATCGCACCGGCTGTATAATCCCCTATCCCGGGCAACTTCACCAAAACGTCAAACTCTTGCGGAAAAACTCCATCCAACTCATTCACAATAACCTTTGCCGCGCCATGTAAACTCCGCGCCCGCCGATAGTAGCCAAGACCGCGCCATTGCTCCAAAACATCCTCCCAATCAGCATTGGCCAGACTTGAGACATCGGGAAACCGCTCCAAAAAACGCCGATAGTAATCGCGAACGCGATCTACCTGCGTCTGTTGAAGCATCACTTCAGAGATCCAAATCTTATAAGGATCATTCGTCTGCCGCCAGGGCAAATCACGCCCATGTTCGGCATACCACTCCAAAAGTTTCCCTTCAAAATCTTTGTAAAAAGATGTGGTCATTAAAACTAAAACCCATTCAAAGCCGCTCTCATCGCTTTTTCTGCAAGTTGCTCATTAGTAAGCTCTTCTTCTTCAAAAGAAATCACATTTTTCACTCTTTCTGTCGTATCCAGCTGGCAAAGATCAATACCATGTGCCGCTGCTGCCACACCCCGCTCAGAAGCCCGTGCCTCTTCTGTTACTGATTCAACAATACCTCCATTCTCAGTTGATTGTTCACAAGGTGATGATTTCATAAGATTTTTATTAAAAATAAAGGAGAGCATCTTATCAAAAAAAACTCTACCGTCAATCGCAGAACTCATCCAGTCTTTTTTTCTCAGACACTTACATTTATAAACGTTTTGAGCTATAATATAAGGATTTCATCAATTGAATATGAGTCCATCAAAAAAAGAAAAAACAAAAATTAGCAAGCCGACCGGCCCAAAAGTTGGTATCTGGCTGGACAGCTACGATGACATTTTTTCAAATTTCGATCCCCGCATCTACACACTCCGAACCGTTTCGGAAGATTTTCTGGAACAAGCCAAAAACATCACCTCCGACAGAACCGCCACCGCCTACGACATAAAGCTGCTTATCCCGGAAAACAAACGAAACCTCACCACCGAAAAAATTATTACTGAACACCTTAAAACATACTTTAAGAACCAGACCGAAGCAGTAAAAAGCCAGAAAAAGAAAGTGTTGACCCGGGGAATTATCACCTCCCTGATTGGAATAACCCTCATGTTTGTGGCAACCGTTCTGGCCTACCTGGACACACGGACCTACCCAGAAACCGTGATGCTCGTGTTTTTTGAGCCAACTGGGTGGTTTTCCGCCTGGTATGGTCTGGATATGATTTTCTACACCGCTCAGGAACACAATAAAGAGCTGGAGTTCTACAAAAAAATGTCCGACTCCAAAATCACTTTCGACAAGTACGCCTAAGCCATTCCCTATTTCATACCTTTCCGCAAAGTTGCCAGGCGCTCTTTAATTCTGGCTTCAATTCCACGGTCAGTCGGTTCGTAGTAGCAGCGACCTTCCAATTCATCCGGCAAATGTTGTTGGTCCACCTGCGCGCCTTCATGATTATGCGCGTACTGATAGCCTTTTCCGTACCCCCAATCTTTCATCAACTTGGTCGGCGCATTACGAATATGCAGCGGCACTTCCAGGTTTCCCATTTTTTTAATATCCGATTGAGCAGCCTTCACGCCTTTATACAAAGCATTACTCTTGGGCGCCATACTGCAGTACACCACAGCTTGCCCAAGATTCACGTCACACTCAGGCATTCCATTAAAATGGCAGGCCTGCTGCGCCGCCACACAAACAGATAAGGCATTCGGGTCCGCCATCCCAATATCTTCTGAAGCAAAACGGATCAAGCGCCGCGCAATATAAAGCGGATCCTCCCCACCTTCCAACATCCGCATCATCCAGTACAGCGCGCCATCAGGATCGCTGTCACGCATGCTCTTATGCAGCGCCGAAATAATATTGTAGTGCTCCTCCCCTTTTTTGTCGTAACGCAGATTCTTACGCTGCAACACTTTCTGAATATCTTCATACGTAACTTTTTCCTTTTTCACCAGCTTCGCCACCACTTCAAACGTATTCAAAAGTGACCGGGCATCGCCATTCGCATACTGGATTAAAAAATCTTTGCCTTTCTCATCCAGACTCATCTTCCTCTCAAGTTTCTCCGCCACCTTCTTCACCGCCCGATCCAAAATTCCGCCAAGCGCCTCATCATCCAGGCTCTTAAAAACAAACACCTGCGACCGCGACAAAAGCGCCGAATTCACCTCAAAAGAAGGATTCTCTGTCGTGGCTCCAATCAAGGTAATCGTCCCGTCTTCCACATGAGGCAAAAGCGCATCCTGCTGGGACTTATTAAAACGATGGATCTCATCCACAAACAAAACCGTTTTCGCGCCCATCTCTTTTTTGGACTTCGCCCGCTCCACCACCTTCCGCAATTCCGGCACACCACTCGTCACCGCGCTCACCTGTTCAAATTCCGCCTGCGTCGCACCAGCAATAATCTTGGCCAACGTTGTCTTCCCTGTTCCAGGTGGCCCGTAAAAAATCATCGAAGAGATATTGTCCTCCGCGATCAACTGCCGCAAAAGTTTCTGCTCGCCCACAATCTCCTCCTGCCCAAAAAATTCGTCCAAACTGGCAGGCCGCAGCGCATGAGCCAGCGGTTCACTCCAAACATTGTCACCAGATTGTTGAAACAGATTGGTCATTGGATTAGTATGATGCCTTGAACCAAACCAATCTGCAAACAAAATGCCAGAAATCAAAGAGATCATTTGGGATGCCGACAACACCATTTGGAACTGGGTCCGTTATGCGGCAAAGGCGTATCCAGCCATGGCCGAAGAGATTGCCCGCCAGACCGGAAAACCGGTTGAAGCCGTAGAACAGGGCATGAAAACCTATTACACGCGCACCGGAACTATTGAAAGTCCGTGGCTCATTCAAGACCTTCAACGCCAGGGCTTTTTTCAAGATCTTGGTTGGGATCAAAATCGGATCGACCAACTCCGCGATGACGTCCACGCCGTTTTCAAATCCACCCGCACCAAACATTTCCGCATGTATCGGGGAATTGGAAAAATTCTGCAAACAACCAGAAAACATAATATTCTCAACCACATCGTCACCGATGCTCCTGCCCAACAAGCTCGCCTCCGATTAAAAAGATCCAAGCTTCACAAATACATCACCGATGTATACGCCCTCAAATTTCACGACAAACACAATGAAGCACCAGATCATATTAAAGCCAAAGAGGCTGCCGGCGAATACAATGTTCCTTTTAATGTTTACGAACTCGATGCCGAAAAACCAGACACCCGATTGGAAAAAATCATCCATGCCATTGAAGAAACCCATGGGAATCTATCGGATTATATCCGAGACCATGTAGCCATTATTGGTGACAATCCAAAAAAAGACATGGAACTTGCCCGCAAATATGGATGTCTTGGTATCCAGGCCGACTGGGGAAAACCAACCCCAGAAGAGCTGGCTGTTCTGAAACGATTCGCACCAGAAAAAGTTGTCCGCAAAAACACCAGCATCTGGACGCCTGACCAAGAAACTTCATCAAATATTATTTCCATTGAAAATCACATTCAGAAAAAAGTTCTCGCAGAACTCCAACTTGCGGCATAATCTGAAAAACATTACAAGCGCTCTATAAGT
>JAGQLQ010000056.1 GCA_020429235.1 Candidatus Peregrinibacteria bacterium
GAAACCCTTTCTGTCATCATCCAGATCACATCCAAAAAACTGTTCGGCAAAAAAGTATTCCTCATTGCCCCAATCCATCACCACTTCGAAAAGAAAGGATGGTCTGAACCGAACATCGTTATGCGCTTCTGGATCATTGGAGCATTCACCGCAAGCCTTGGACTGATTCTTGGTCTTCTTGGTGCTGCCGGCGCTTAATTCCCAATCCAAGAACCACCTTCCTCCTCCTCTTCTTCAACATTCGCGGTCGCTTCTTGAGGGACCATAACAATCGCATCAAATCCAGCCTCATTTCCAAGGTTAGGCGCAATAAACGAAACCTGATACTCCTTCGCCAGCAACTTCCCAACCGCCGGATCAATCAAATCCTCAATTGAAGCATCCTCCGCAACAACATAAGAGTCATACAGATCTTTCACCTCTAAAAGCACATCATCAGACACATAATCCGGATTCTGCTCCAACGCGATCAGGAACTTCCGAAGTGTGTCATCCCGAACCTGCTTCACCTCATCTCTAAATCCACTCTCATCATTCTGGAGTTCCAATGATTGCTCAATGGAAGTCATAACTTTCATATGTGTGGCCTGTTTTCCAATAAGAGACATGAACAACTCGCGAAGCTCCTCTTCATTCTGATCAGCGACATTAAGAGAAAAACCATTTGTTCGTTCATGATATCGATTCAAAAGCTCAGCTGCCTGCTCCGTATTGCCCGCCTTCAAAAGATCCTGCATCTCCAAAAGTGCATCCTCTGCCTGTGCCAGTTGAACACCAACTTTCTCAACATCAGTCGGAGCCAAAGCCAGTTCTGTCTCTTGAAGTGCTTCCTTTGCTTTGTACAAAGCATCTCCAGGACCAAAGGTCGCCAAATCTTTCAGCTGCATATCAATCTTATCCTGCAAAGCATCACGAACAACCTGAGCATATAATGGATCCTTCTCTTCCAAACCTGACAACGAATCAAGAATATCCTGAATTCGGGCTTTAAAATCCTCTAACTGCTGATCACCTTTCTCCGCGTCTCCATTCACCAACTGCTCTTCTGCTTCCATCAAAGCCTTATACGCTTCCTGAACTTTTCCCTTTGCGGCAATAACATCTTCATCCAGTTCCTCCCCTTCAACATTATCCGCAATCAACAGTTCATCTTTTTGATTCTTCACAGCCTCCTCTTTTCCGGCAATAAGCTGTGTCTGATACTCAGCATCATGAGTTAAGTTTTCTGCCACCCAAACCGTGTCATCTTCCGAGTCCTGAATCTTTTCAACCACAACATCTGCATCTGGAGCCGAAGCCACCACAGCCGCTTTATATCCGGCAATAACAACCTTCGCAGGCTTCTTGGTTGTCACCGTTTTTGTTTCAACTTCAACCACATTGTCATACACCGCCAATTCTGTTTTATCTTCATTTGCCTTCAGATCAAACGCACCCTTTTTCGCAACCTCCGCATTCACCGTTGTCGTATCAACAGAAAATTTAGAGTCCTGAGCAAGATTCCACGCCCGGACCCACACACGCCCTTCATCTACCTCAACCGCCACTTCTGTTTTAGAAGGACGATCCGGCTCTTTTCTCAATTTTTTCACCTGTACGCTGGTCTTTTCCGCCAACCGCGTCACACTATCATCAAAAAAATGGATTGTCGCGACACTGCCCTCCTGTGTTAACACCAAATCTCCTTCTTCCAATTGCATCATTGGCTTTGCTTTCATCACTACAGACTTTCGCACAACCTTCACTTCACCCGAAACCTGATCCAGATAGGTGGTCTTAGCCAACACCCGTGTCACACGGAAAGGCACAACCACCGCTGTAAAAGCAAAAACAAAAAGTAAAAACCCCGCGACACCAGTCCGCAAAAAACTTCCAGTCTTCTGAATAATCTGACTTTCACGCCATCCGGCAGAAGATTCCACATAATCCATAATCCTCTCTTTCATCATAAAAGCGTTCCAGTCAGAAACATGAACACCTTTGGTCGCATTTTTCAATTTTTCAATAAATTCACGCGTTGAATGTGGAACATATTCATGCTCCGCAGCTTCACCAGCCTCAATTTGAGAAATAAGACGATTCTTCAACTCTTTCCGCTCAGAAACCTTTAAATTGGGTTTCTCCAGGCCAGAAAGGAGTTTTCCCATCTCTTGAATATCCTTATTTTTCTTAAAATTGAACATAGATCATCAAATTGCAATTTTTACAACGGCCGGAAAAATAGTTTGTTACGCTTTCTTAAGGGTTTACTCCCATATCTTTCAAAATCTGCTTTAGCGATTTCAATGCCCGGAACTTCAAAATACGCAAATTCCCCTCCGTACGTTTCATAATTCGGGCAATTTCACGATTACTCAGCTCATTCACGTACTTTAAAATAATCACTTCCCGATACTTCTCTTTCAACTGGGAAACCGCCTTCATCAAAACATCGTTATTCAGCTTGTTTTCAGTCAATTTCATAGGATCCTGCTCTCTGTCCTCCATTGGAATCTCATACGAAAGTTCCACCGTTTCTTTCGTCAGACGGTAATGATCCACCACTATATTATGGGCGATTCTATAAACCCAGGGCGAAAAATACTTCTTCCCTGTTTTATACGATCCAATATTTTCCCATACTTTTAAAAAGACTGTTTCACAAAGATCCAATGCGTCCTCTTTATTGGTTCGATAATAGATATATCGATAAATCTTATCCACAAAAGCATTATAAAGCTTCTCAAAAGCCTCGGTTTTCCCCTGTTGAGCCTGTCGAACCAAATCATCCAGTTCTTTCGGTGTATATGTATTATTTTTCGACATAGTTTTGTTCTCTTTCAATATAACGATCAAACACAAAAACCATTACCCTTAGAGCTTACCTTGTACCACACTGATCCTAAAAAAAGCAAAGGCTATAGAGATTTTATACGTGTTTCTACGAGTAGAATCTCGTTTGACGAACCAATAAAAAGGGGGGTCCTTTGATGATATTCCGTAATCTGAATATCTAAAATATTCTCTCTACCATTTGAAGCTCTCCCACCAGCCTGCTCCACCAATAAAGCCATCGGGGCAGATTCATACAACAACCGAATTTTCCCATTCGGCTTCTCTTGAGAACCAGGATAAAAGTACGCACCCCCTCCTTTTAGCAGTATCTGATTCACATCAGGAACCATACCTCCTGAATAACGCAGCGCGTAACCATTTTTTGCCATTCCTTCTAGCAGTTCAAAGTACCACGGATCAGTCCCGATAATTTTTATATTCCCCGGAGCCATAATCGAACCAAAATCTTTCAGTTGAATTTTCTCATGTTCAAGAACAAAATCACCCTTCTCAGGATCATACAAAAATCCATCAACTCCATCCTTAAACGTCACCAAAAAAGTAAGTCGCGGACCGTACACTATCACCAATGAAGCTATTTGGTCTCTTCCCGTTTTTCCGAGAAGATTTTTCCCCTCAAAAATACCAATAATAGTCCCAACCGTCAGATTCACATCGACCAACGATGATCCATCCAATGGATCAAAAACAACCGCGTAGCCTCCCCGATCCATGGCAAGCGGCTCTTCAAGCTCTTCAGATCCTACAAGCCCCACCGCTTTATTCTTTTTGCAGGTATCAACCAAAAGATCATTCGAAAGAACATCCATGGCTACCTGCTCATCTCCCGTTGCATTCACCACTCCTGTTTTTCCCTCTACGCCATGATGCAAGACCTCATAAATTCTTTGGGAAGCTCCAACAATATCTTTCACAATCGACACAAGATCGGAAGAAAGAGATTTTTTTGAGAGATAATCAGAGAAAGAGACCATAAAAATAAAGAAGAAGACATACCTATAGTACTACGAATAAAAAAGCAGTGAAACCATTGCGATAAAAGGATAAATATATTATAATAAGAAGAATCTCAAAAATAAAAATACGAAGGTTTCATGAAACAGTTTCCCTCCGTCGCATCCCTCAAACGACTTTTTTCTGACGAGAAAAACAAAAGTCTTCCATCAAAACTTCTAAGGCTGGCAGTAATGAGTGCCTTTACGGGAAGCCTTTTGTTCAACCTTACGTCAGCGGCGCCAAAGGTCCCGTGGTCAGCAACAGCCTCTATTGGATGCCCAAACCAAGGAACAGGATCAGATTTTACAGAAGTCGGTGGTCTTGTATATATGCTTGATACAGGTACAAGCTTCTATAGCTTCAATCCAACAACTGAAACATGTACGCAATTAGCAAACTTTCCACAATCAATAAACGCCAACGCACGTATTGTAGCCATCGACAACGACACACTCTACGCAAATTTCAACAGTATTACCTATCGTTATGACATTTCTAACGATCGCTGGATATCAATGACACGAGCAGTTCTTGATGATGGAACACCAGTCAGCAACGCTGGATCATCACAAAATAACGGTAATAGCATCGTTGCATACAATAATGAACTCTATACACTCGTAGGAAATGGAACAGGTTTTGAAAGCTACAATCCCACCACGAACACATGGACAACACAAGCGACAACTCCAGCATCAACGCATGATGGAGCAGCTATGGCCGTTGTAGGATCGAACATCTACGCGTTTCGTGGCGCGAACACCACCGATTTCTGGCAATACAATGGAACAACATGGAGCGCTGCTATTGCTCAGGCGCCAGCAACAGTAGAAGCCGGAGGCACGCTAGCAGCCGTTGGAAACACTATCTATGCCTTCCGTGGTAACAACACCAAAGACTTTTGGAGCTACGACACTATTGGAGACTCCTGGAATACAGGACTCACTGATGCTCCAGACTATGTTCGTGGTGGTGGAGCCCTTGTAACCATTGGAACCGACATTTACGCCTTTCAAGGAAATGATCGACAAAATTTTTGGAAATACGACACTATTGGAGGAACATGGGACGACACACTCTCTCCTTTTCCACAAAAATTCCTCGGTGTTCGAGGAGGAGGATCCTTTGCTACCGATGGAACAGACATTTACGCCACACTCGGAGGAAACTACCGATACTACTATAAATACACCGTCGGAACCGATACATGGACACGACTCGACGATATTCCCTTAGCTGTAGGAGCAGATGCAACCTCCGCAGAAGGTGGTCTTGCTTATTTAAACAACGTTATATACGCCGTTACCGGCGATGGCATTGCCGGAACCGGAACATCAGCTCTTGGCCTTATATGGCGCTATCCTCTCACGGGGGCAAATGCCAACACATGGCCAACAGAGTACAAATTTCCAACACCAGCAGGGGCAACCTATGGTACAGCCATGGTCCACCCCGGAACCAGCACTAAAGATCCTACCGGTGATTTCTTTTATATGTTGCGGGGACAAACTCAACCATCATTCTGGAAATTTACACATACATACCAATCATACATACCTTTCAGTCGTAGTTTCCACGACGCGACAGAGGCAGAACTGATCTCTCAAGATGGATCGGGCTCAAGCATTACTGAAGGTAGTGGAAACACCTTCGTTATCGTCAACGGAAAGATATATATGGTTATCGGAGGAAGTTCTCAAGTATTCGTGAAATACGACCCATCAACCAACCAATGGGAACGACTCATGAACGCGCCTGATGGTATTTCAAGCTCTGCAGCCATGACCTCTAATAACAATGACACCATTTGGCTTGTAAATTCAAATGACACCTTTAAATACATTATCTCTCAAGACCAATGGATCGCCGGAGCAAAGATGGGCACAGACGACAATGGAAACATTTACTCAACGCAATTTAGTGATGATCAATCAAGTGGAAATGCCATCGTCGCTGACGGTAATGGTGGGCTCTTTATGGCAAATGGCGGGGGTACAACCTTCAACCATTGGAATGATGATAACAATTCATGGGTAGGAGTAGCATCACTACCAGCGAGTGCGTCAAATGGATTTTCGATGGTACGAGCTGGAACAAAGATTTATGCCATTCGTGGAAGCAACACCAAAAGCTTTTATGAATACGATATTGATACCAATTCATGGAGTACTCTCGCGAGCATAACATCAACTTCAAATGTCGATGAAGGAGCAGACATCGCATACCCTGAATCTGGAGACTATATCTATGTACTCATTGGTAATCTCAGTTCAGAGTTTTGGCGATACAGCATTAGTGGCGATTCATGGACTCAACTCGCGAACACACCATCAACCGTACGAGCTGGTGGTTCACTCGCAATCGTTGGAAACTATATCTATGCTTTACGTGGAAACAACACCACATCATTCTGGCGCTACGACACAACTCAAACACCAGGCGTTGACGCATGGAATACAGGATTAGACCCCGCTGATGCCCCAGCCAATGTACGATCAGGAGGAAACCTCGCCTCAGACGGAACAAATATTTATGCAACCCGTGGTGCCGCAACAAACGAATTCTGGCGATATAACATTGTTGGCGACACATGGACAAGTAACCTCGATCCTCATCCAGAATTCATGGGAGCAGACAATGACCTAAACGTATACGGCGATCTCGCCTACGATTCAGTAAGCGGCGACATCTATGCCGTTACAGGGTTCGGAGAAAACGATACACCACTCCCTGGTGAAACCGGACCACTCTATCGCTATAAACTCTCAGCCGGCGCGGGACAGTTCACCTGGCCACACATTGATGGAATCCCAGTAAATCCAAGCAGCACTTTCCGGGGTGCAGGATTCGCATACCCCGGCATAGGAAATCTCCTCTACCTTTCAACAGACGGAAATCTGTGGACTTTCAACACCGATGTCGAAGAGTGGAACGCCTTTCCAAAAGCACTCCTTGATAATGGGGAGTCAATAAGTCAGGACGGACTTGATATGGAAGGGAGAAGTAGCAGCATTCACTATCAAAATGGACTCTTTTATGTGGTTCCACGAGTCGATACAAATTTCCAAAGCTACAACCCTACCACCAATAAATGGAAACAGCTAGCCGACGTACCACTCACGAATGGAGCAGGCTTGGGTGTTGTAGAAACACAAATGCTTGAAAATCCGACCGATTCAGACAAAATCTTCCTCTTCGTCGATGAAGGAAACACCCTCCTCGACGACTACTGGTATAGCTATGACATCACCGATGACGAATGGACCATTCTCGAAACTCCAGACATGGATCCCGGGTGCGGCAATATCACCTAACCAGGAGCTGGAGATTGGATTTATATATCCGCCTGCGATAGCCCTCCAATGCAACATAGCACGTGGAGATACAGTATCTCAAAAGAGCTCTGGGTAAATCATGACCTCCCACGGTTTGACGGCTACGTGAATGGAAACATTAATACTGACCCAACACCATTGGCCGACCCAACCGACCTCACTCTTGCGCAAAGCTACGGTGGTGAAGAGGTCATTTCCGTCAATGGAGACCTCTATCTCTTAGCCGGTGGCAACCAAATGTGGTCGTTCGCCCCTTCAACCAACACCTGGACACAACATGCTAACACACCAGAAAGTCAGCTCGTATCTGCCCTTGTCTATCCTGGAGGTGAGAAAATCTATGCCCTTTTCGATCGAAACACAAATTTCTATGAATACTGTCTTCCGGGATCAGGTGGATGTACTCCAGATACATGGACCCTGATAACCAACACCTTCCCGGCAGGGACAGGAAACGATACCGGATCTTCCGAATCCACCAACTGGGTTGATGAAGCCGATCTCTTCTATCCTGGTTCCGGAGACTATATTTATGCCGCCGTTGGAGGTGTGAGTAACGATACCTTACAGTTCTGTTTCCAGAATACTGGGTCTGGCTGTACGGTAAATACATGGACCAAAATAGGAGAGAAGCTTGATGCTGATCCCAATACGAGTGGTTACCAATACGCCCGGTATACAGACATGGCTACGGCAGACGGCAACCTCGTCTATATGGGTACTATCGGCCACGAGCATGTGCAAGTCTACAACATTGCAACCAACACCTGGGCATATTCAACCGATGCGCCTTTCACCTTTGGTACTGCCGGATCATTCACTTCTGACGGAACTTACTTCTGGGTAGGACAAGGTGGAAATTCAGAAAAAATGTGGCTCTTCGATCCTGGCGGAAGCGGATGGACCGACGCCGATTTTGCCGATCTTCCAGGTGAAAACACCGATTTAGGAACCAGTAGTGGTGGCTGGCCAGCAGGAGGTATGACCTACGACTCATCAACCGACGAAGTATGGCTCACTACCGGTGTTGCCCGTGGCCCAAATGCTGCTTTCGCTCACAGCGCGCGAGGAGCCTTCCTCTGGCGCTACAAGATTGATCCAGAAACCTGTGATGGAACCGGCGAAAACCCTGGAACCGGCAGTAACCCATGTAATGGATACAACGAATGGCCATATTATGCCGCTGTAAAAGACAACAACCTCGGTCAATTCCGCCCAACAGCACTCGAATCTACTGGTCTCGATAACTACCTCTACGTACTCCCAGGACAGTTTACCCGTACATTCTATCGTTATACCATTGAAGACAAAAGTGGAACACCAGACCGAACAGCCACTGATCCTGGAGAAGGAACATGGACCGCAATGCCTCCACACCCATTCCCAACCAATGGGCCACTGATGCAGTATGCTGATGGATTTTTCTACGCGCTTCGCGGAAACTATTCCAGTAACTTTACCCGTTACGATTTCACCAAAACAACCGCCGCGTCACTCCTCGGTGGTGAGATCTCGTCAGACAATTCAGCCACATGGGCAACCATTACCGATGGAACATTTACCATTACAATCGACGGAATTTCGTATGATATCGATGGCCCAACCGATACTGGTATCGATTTCAGTTCCGTCACCAGCATGAACGATGTAGCATCGATCATTCAAACAGAAATCCGCAACGAAACTGGTTCAACAGAAACGGTTCAATACTGTGATGATCTTGGATCATTTAACGACAGAGGATACTTTCTCTTCCGTTCAGCAACAGCTCCAGGCGGAGGTGGAAGTATGTCGACACTTGGTCGAATTTTTGGAAGTACCACTGATATCAGTGGTGTATCTGCTCAAGGAAGCCCACCAGTTTCTCTCAATGGAGCAAGCGGTGGTCATGTCCGTGGAGAACAAACAGGCGGTGATTGGTTATACTGTGGTGCCACAGGACAACCAGAGAATCTTCCAGTAAGAATTGGCGACACTTCTAGTGGTAGCCGATCTG
>JAGQLQ010000057.1 GCA_020429235.1 Candidatus Peregrinibacteria bacterium
TGGAAACTGCGAACAGAAAAAGAGGCAGAGATGGTTGCTTTGAGTGATGTAACGCAAAAGGTGCAAGATTTTTCTTAATTATTATGCGGATTCTCATCCTTGGGAAAAATGGAATGCTCGGAAGAGACATGCAAAAGGTCTTTGCCGACATGGATTTTGTTGCCCTGGGGCAGTCAGATTTGGATATTACCGACCAGGAGAAGGTGTTTGAAACATTTATGAGTATTCAGCCGGATGTGGTGGTGAATTGCAGCGGTTATACCAATGTGGATGATGCTGAAAAAGATTTTGAGATGGCTGAAGAGATCAATGGTTATGCTGTTGGTGTTTTGGCGCGTGCGTGCCGTGAGATTGACGCGACGTTCGTTCATTTCAGTACTGACTACGTTTTTCGCGGCGATAAAAAGAGTGGCTACAGCGAAGAGGATGGAACCAATCCGGTTAATGCTTACGGTCGATCCAAAATGCTGGGGGAACAGTTGATTTTTGATGAGATGGAATCGATCAGTCAGGAAAATCCGAAAGAGGGAAAATATTTTATTATCCGGACATCGTGGCTGTTTGGAAAACATGGCAAAAATTTTGTGGATACGATGCTGGAGATGGGAAAAATAAAAGATACGATCCAGGTTGTGGACGATCAGCATGGCAAACCAACCTACACGATTGATCTGTGCGAACAGGTAAAATGGCTTATTACCAGCCATGAATATCCTTCCGGGGTGTACCATATTACCAATGAAGGGCCGACCACCTGGTTTGCTTTTGCCAAGAAGATCTTTCAACTTTCCAATATGAAAACGCGCGTGGTACCATGCAGCAGTGACGATTTCCGCAGACCGGCGCGCAGACCCAAGTATTCGATCCTCAAAAATAACGCGCTGCCAAAACTGCGCTCATGGGAAGAGGCGCTCGAGGATTATCTTAAGACCACCTAAACAATCCCAGCATGAAAGGAATTATTCTCGCAGGAGGTGCAGGAACCCGGCTTCATCCGCTCACGAAGGTGACATCCAAACAACTGCTCCCGGTTTATAATAAGCCGATGATCTACTATCCCCTGCAAACTCTTTTGAATGCTGGAATTAAGGATATTCTTATTATTATTGCGCCTGAGCGAAGTGGAGATTTTTTGAATCTGCTTGGGAGCGGCAAGGAGTT
Organism: Candidatus Peregrinibacteria bacterium; assembly: GCA_020429235.1. GTDB lineage: Bacteria > Patescibacteriota > Gracilibacteria > UBA1369 > UBA1369 > JAGQLQ01. The sequence continues at coordinate 1,162 of JAGQLQ010000057.1, forward strand.
TGGTGCGAATTTTGTGTATGAGGTTCAGGAAAAGCCGGAAGGTATTGCCCAGGCTCTGATGATTGGAAAAGATTTTATTAATGGTGAGAAGTGCGCTCTTATTTTGGGCGACAACATTTATACTGATGATTTTTCAGAGGAGATTAAAGCGCACAATGAGGGTGCGTTGATTTTTGTAAAAAATGTTCCAGATCCAGAGCGGTTTGGCGTGGTGGAGATGGATGAGAATGGAAAGGTTTTAAGCATTGAAGAGAAGCCGGAAAATCCAAAATCCAACTGGGCTCAAACCGGGCTTTATGTTTATGACGAAGCTGCCTGCGACATGGCGGCAATGCTCAATCCTTCGGACAGGGGTGAATATGAGATCACCGATTTGCATCGTCTTTATTTGGAAAAAGGTCTTTTGAAAGCTCAAAGTGTTGCGGGGCCGTGGTTTGATGCCGGAACGTTTGAGAGTCTTTTTGAAGCAAGTTCATTTATCCGTTCACAATCGCAATCCTAAATGGCTGAATCGTCTAAAAAAGTTGTGGTGATTGGGGCGATCGCCTACGATCACGTGATGGATTACAGCGGTTTGTTTGAAGACGTGATTATGCCGGATAGTTATAGTTTTTCACTGTCCACCCTCAACCGGCAGGTTTTTTATGGCGGATGTGGTGGAAATATTGCTTACAGTTTGCGGCTTTTGGGACAGGATCCGGCTATTATTACAGTGGTGGGGAAAGATTTTGAAGAGTACAAGAACTGGCTTGAAAAGAATAAGATTAATACGTCATACATTCATGTGGATAAAAATCATATGACCGCTTCGGCTTTTATTGTGACCGATAAAGAGGAGAAGCAGATTACGTTTTTTGATCCGGGAGCCATGCACGCGAGGCTTCCTGAGCACAACCTGGCAAGTGTTGGTAAAGAGAATATTTCGTGGGTTATGATTGCTCCGGATTTGCCACCGTCAATGATGCAGTTTGTGGAAGAAGCGATCGAGCTGGATATCCCCTACATCTTTGATCCAGCCCAACAAATGGGTATTTTTGACCGGGCTGATCTGTTTAAGGCCGTGAAAAAATCGTACATGCTCATTGTGAATGAGTATGAGGCGAAGCTGCTTTCCAATATGTTAAGCATGCCGCTGGAGGAGATTACCAAGCTGCCAAAGATTTATATTGAAACGCATGGGGCGCGTGGATGTCGCGTGCGGGCGGACGGGACGGAGTATTATGTGAAGGCGGTTCAGCCAAATAAGATTGTGGATCCAACGGGATGTGGAGATGCTTTTCGGGCGGGGGTGATTGCCGGAATGGAACGTGGTTTTGATATTGAGAAGGCTTGTAAGATGGGGGCTTTGATGGCGGTTTATGCCCTTGAGGCAATGGGATGCCAGTCCCATAGTTTTGATGAGAAGGATTTTGCCCGTCGTTTTCAGAAGAGTTTTGGCGAGGAGCTTTAGAATCCCCTCCCAAATATGCTATACTATGAGAAAGTCTTTAATCTCTTTCCCATGGTTCGACCAAAAATTAATAAACTTCTTACGGCAATTGCAGTGCTCGCTTTTATTGCAATGGGCGTAACAGGTTATCTGATTTACATTAAATTTGCCCCATCTGAAGGGACTTTCTGTTTTGCCGGAGGTTCATGTGATGTGGTGAATAACAGTCCATATTCTGTGATCGATCTTGGATTTGCAGAGATTCCGGTTTCTATTCTTGGATTTTTGACGTACACATTTATTTTTGTGATGTCGATTCTGGTTATGAAGAAGGCTGTTCGATGGAGAAAGATTCATCCAAAACTGAGTGAAAAGCTTATTTTGGATCTGCTTAAATGGCTCGCTGTTATTGGATCTGTCTTTAGTTTGTGGCTTACCTACGTTGAATGGCGAATTCTTCAGGCGTGGTGTGAATACTGTGTGACTCAGCAGATTATTATTTTGATCATTACTGCTCTTTTCTTCAAAATCAGCAGCACTATCAAAGCTGACATGAAAGAAAATAAGGTGTGTGAATTTTGTTAATCCCCTCTCATATGAAAAAGTTTATTGCCGTTTCCGCCTTCTGCCTGTTGGCTTTTGCCGGATGTAGTAGTGGTGCTCCAAGTGGTGGAGAGACACCGGAAAAGGCTGTTGCCATTGCCAAATGTCTTGAAGATAAAGGCGTGGAAATGTATGGAGCGTTTTGGTGTCCACATTGTAAGGATCAGAAAAAGGCTTTTGGAAGCCAGGCTGAAGAGTTCATTCCTTATAATGAATGCGACGCCCGGGGTGAAAATGAGGTTTCCGAAACCTGTATTGAGCTGGAGATCGAAGGATATCCAACCTGGATTTTCACTGATGGATCACGCGAAGAGCGTGTTCTTCCTTTGACTGAGCTCCAGGAAATTTCTGGGTGTAGTGATGCCGAAATACAAAAATACAACGTAACCTCACAAGAATAATGGAAAGTATTGTTGCCGATTTGCGGCTTTCTGCCGTTGTTGTAACGGCCCTAATTGATTCGATCAATCCTTGCGCGATTGGAGTTCTGATCCTGCTCATCTCTACTCTTTTGGGGTTGTCTGAAGATAAAAAGCGAATGATCATTGTGGGGATTATTTATATTGTCGCGGTTTATGTCGCGTACTTTATTGCCGGTCTTGGGCTGATTACTGTGCTTCAGTATGTGCCGTTTGATCTGGCAGAGTTTATTGGGATCTTTGTTGGTGGACTTGTAGTACTTCTTGGACTTGTTGAGTTGAAGGATGCTTTTGTTGGAAAAGATAAGGCGACAACGCTTGGTATTAATCCCAAGCATGCGGACAAAATTAAAGAAATGGCCAAGAAAACAACGATTCCTGGTGTGATTGTACTTGGATTCTTTGTTGCCGCTGTTGAACTGCCGTGTACCGGTGGTCCATATTTGGCGATTACCACACTCCTTTCCAAGCATTTCGATGCCAGAGCTTTTGCTTATCTGGCGCTCTACAACTTTATCTTCGTGTTACCGTTAATTGTTATTGTTGGTCTTGCTTACCTTGGAACAACAGTCGAAGCGCTTAAGAAGTGGAAAGATTCAAATAAGAAGTATATGCGTATTGGTACAGGACTTTTGATGATCTCACTCGGTGTGCTGCTGATTCTGTTTGCGGCTAATGTGATTTCGCTTGGGTAAGTGGTGAGAAAAATTTGAATGGCAAAAGGGCGTCCGATTGAATCGAACGCCCTTTGACCTTGTGTGAAATCTCCTTGTAGAAAGTTGTGAGTGGCGATTGTTGGATGCCACGGTTATGGTTTTGAGGAACGAAAACGAGACCAGCCCGAGATCGTTCTTCGGTGTGGTGCCGCGGTCAGTTCGATGCGAGCTGAAGCTGCGGTTCGTAGATGCGGAGCTCCACCTCGATCCAGCCCTTGAGCTGGCTCAGGTTGGTGAAGCGCGCCGTGTATGCGACTCCACCGTCCGGTGAAACGAAGGTGCGGTAAGGCACCTGACTCTGACCGTCACCCGAACCGCTTTGGGGCGGAAGGGCGTACGACGTCCCGTACGGGATCACCGTGAAGCTGCCTTCGGCACCGCCCATCACGATCGAACACCCGAAGGCATTGAAATCGATCCAGAGCGGCGTACCCGGCACCACGTCGAACTGCTGAGAGTTCGAGTAGTTGGAGCCGTTGTTGCCCCAAGCCACGGTACCGCCGATCGAGCCGTTCTTGGCTTCACATCGCACGGTCTCTTGGCAGTAGTCGCCGTTGAAGAGCTCTCGCCCTTCCTGCGGCACCGAGGTGGTCTGCATCATGCACAGGTTCTGGTAACAGTCCCCGTTGATGAAGCACAACTGGTAGTCCGTGGGAGTACAAGTCCCACCACCGGAGCCGCCGCTGCCCGTGGACCCACCGCTGCAAGCGCTGTGTCCGTAGCAGTTGGCGTCGTTGCAATCCACCAAGCCGTCGTTGTCATTGTCGTACCCGTCGGTGCAGATTTCGCCACCGTTCCCGCCGGAGCCACTGGAAGAGTTGTTCCCTCCGCAGGCGATCTCCAGCTTGTCCACGCCCTCACAGGCGAGGTAACAGGAACCGTCGTTGTCGAGGTAGGCCTGGCAGCTGCCGTTGTCGTTGCCACTGGGGAGTGAGTCCCCGCAGAACGTGTTGATGTGACCGAAACCACCGCAATCCAATGAGCAGTAGTCGCCGTTCACACCGACGAGCTGACAGGTGTCCTCCGGGCGAGGTGCTCCGGAACAGAGCTGGTCGTTGACGTCCACGTTGGCCGTCCGTTCCCCCTCGTCGTCGGTGCAGACGCACCGCCAGGCTCCGCTCACCTTCGCAGGTGTGCAGGCACTGGGAGCATCGTCCCCACAACCCGTGAAGATCATGGAGGCGGTGAAGATGACGAAAGCGGAGACGGCAAACTTGATCATGTTTTTCATGTCGATATCCTTTCCCTGTGAGGGGCTAATCCTACACACTATGTGTAGGTCGGCCCCTTGGATTGGGGCACATATCTTTCTTGTAACAGTCCTGACTACAAAAAAGGTATATGCCCCAATTGGGATGTATTCTTTCTACTTGAGATTTCAAAGGTCGTTCCTTGATACCGCTCTTTCCTTTGCAATTTGACACAAAGTCAGTAGGTGGATTGGCAAGAGCCAGAACACGCTAAATCCTTTTTATTGTGCCATTTATTGGTTTATGAGAGTAACAAGGCTATCTAAAATAGCATATTTTAACTATTTTGTCAATGCTGCCGTGAAACTTTTTGGCAGGATATATACAAAGCTTCGAATCGATTTTTATTACATGTTGAAGAGCCGCCACGTTGTGTTCGTGACGGCTCTTGGATCGGCCGGTCGGCTGCCATGCGGGTGTCCGCGGGCGCCATAGGGCACGTATTTGACCTCCTTTCTGTTTGTGATGGTGTTTAGAGTTTTGGGGACACTTCCAGGCGCAGCGTGTGGATTTCTCCGTTGCCGCATCCCTGAATGTGCTGCACTGTACAAATGTCGTTGGTGTAGCACTCCAGGAAGGTCTCTCCCTTAGCGAAGTTTCCTTCTTCCAGTTCGACCTTCATGGTTTCCAGTGGAACCTGAACCTCCCCCTCACTACAGCCGTAGCCGTAGTTGTTCATGTCGATGCTGATAGCCACTGCATCGACGGTCAGAACTGGTTGCTCCAACCGAAGGTAGAGCGTCCTGGGGCTATCCAGGTAGACCGTGAAAGGCTCCCCAAACGGTTCCTCAGAGGACTGGGAGCCGACAGTTTTACCAGCGGCGTCGGTTACAAGGAGTGTGGCGACGCTATCGGTGTGAGGCTCCAGAACTACTGATACGCAGATGTCCAGTTCCTCATCGATCTCGTCGTCGCAATCGTTGTCGAGACCATCGCAGATCTCATCGTTAGGGGTACACGTGGTCCCTCCGTCTCCTCCAGTGCTACCGGAGGTTGCATCTGATCCTCCCTCGCCTCCATCAACGCCTCCGTCGCCAAAGGCTGCTTTGAACTCGTCACCGCAAGCGGTGCAAGCCAGCATGAAGATGGTGAGGGCGATGGACATGGAAATCTTGTTCATTGGTTATTCCTCCCTATAGGGGTTGAGTTTTTGTGCAGAGCACCAACTGCCACATACTTTCATGGAGCATGTGGTGCCCTGCAGCATTCCATCACAAACTTTCAAGGGTCATACCTTTAGTAACGCAGCAAAAGGTAATAAATTACGTTTTCCTGCGAATCTTCCTATTGGCAATTTATATCTATACATTATTTTTATATTTTTGTCAATGATGCTTGTTACATAGGGAAAAGGCCGCCAACGTGTTTGTTGACGACCTTTGACACACCAAGTTTGGGTGCCGTCCCGATCTTTTACTCGATAGCTTACCTTTCTTGTTTATTGGCAGTGGCCGGCGACACAGACCTTCCCTGCGATGACACAGTCTGCGCCGCATCCTCCGCAGTTATGGTCGTCGGTGTCAGTGTCCTTGCAACAGTCCGCTTGGGTTCCGTTGCAGTTCACCGGCATGCTGCTCATGTTGTTGTAGACGCCGCAGTAGTCCAGGGATCCCGGACAGGGCACGCAGTTGTTCGGGGCGGCGCAGACGAACGCCATGTCGGAATCGCAGCAGACCTGGCCACACATGGGGTTCCCGTCGAAACAGGTATCCCCAGGATCACAGATCTCGCCGGGGTTGCAGATGCTGCCCCCGCCGCCAGCTCCTCCAGTGTTACCACCAGAGCCGCCGG
>JAGQLQ010000058.1 GCA_020429235.1 Candidatus Peregrinibacteria bacterium
TGGTGGCGATACTTTCAACAGTTGGCTGGTACATTTTTTGTGCGGTTCGGCTGAAATTCATGATCGCGCGGTTTTCTGCTGGAGTTATCGGGATGTATTTGAGGCGGTTTTTTGGAACCTGTTCATTGATTTTTTTGATCGCTGCTTTGACGTTTTTCATTGGATAGTCGTAGCGGAAGGCACTTTGAGCGGTGAGTGTTGCGACTCCACGGTGTTCATCTATGGCTGCGTCGATGTTTTCCGGATTGATCCCGCCGCGGAACGGCAGACATCCTCCTCCAACCCAAGGGTACATTTCGATTCCCCGTTTTTTTCCAAACTCATGGTAGTGGTTGAGCGCGATTTTGATCGCCAGTTTTGCCGGAAGGAAACCGCCGTTGAGAGCTGTGTCGCTGCGGGCGGTGAATACACGCATGTATTTCGGTTTGGTTTTGTACTCTTTTTCCAGGAAGTCCACGTAAGTTCCCAGGATTTTTTGAGCCCGATCCATGACTTCAAACTCTTCAAAAAGTGGGATGATGTCGATCATCTCCAACTGGCTCTTCATTTCAAAAATGTCTTCGGTGACGGCGGCGATTTTTTTGAATGTTTTTTGAAGATAGATGAGTTGGCTGGCTTTGGTGGCCATGGGCAAAATCACTTCAAACAAAGGAGGTGAGTGGAATTTGTATGTTTTGGCGGCTTTTTCCGCGGAAAGCAGGTTCATGAAAGCACGCGGCAGTTTGTGGCTCGACTCGATCCAGATGTTTGGGATGCGAAATGTAAGGAATTTGTCTTTTCCAAGTCTGGTTTTTTTGAAGTAGTCGTGATGCTGGTTGTAGAGCCGGTCAATTACGGCTTCGTCCACGAATTTTCCTTCCCAGTCCCACATGTATTCGTCGATGTCCAGTTCACTGAAGCAGCGAAAACACTCTTCGATTTCGTCTTTGGCGTGGATGAATCGTTCACCCAAAAAGTAGATCGGACAGGCGTTGTCCGGGTGTTGGGTGGCCATTGTTGCTGGGATTTTTCTCATCCTTTTTTATGAAAGCTCAGAATAAACAATCGCCTTGAATCCTCCGTAGGTCATGTCTTTCATTCCGAATGGCATTTCCAGGTTGTCGTCCTGCATGGACCCCATTTCTGGATCGGTCATGACTTTGGCATTCACTTCGTCGCGATGTTCCCGTGATTTGAAAATGATGAATGAGAATATTGTTGTTTGATCGTCGCCGGTTTTACAGAGGTTTGGGAAATCGTTCCCTTTCATGGATTCCCGCATTTCTTCTGGAATGCTGTCCATGTTCCAATCAGGATGCATATCGTCACCAACGCATTCAAAATAGGCGAGCGCGCCGTGTTTCATCCAGACTTTTTTGCCCAGTTCAGCCATCTTTTTATAAGCATCGACTTTGTCTTTTTTTATGGCTATGACAAAACCATCAACGTACGGTTCCATGGTGAAGGGGTTAGGGTTAGGCCGATTTATTTTTGAAAAGTATGAATGTCGGCTGATTGGATTGTACCATTTTCTAAGGCGACGCGCGCATAGGTTTTTGGTTTTTTTGCACCGTTTTTGGTGAGGTCGAATTCATCGCGCCAGGTGTCGGTGATGAGGATGGTTTGGTCACCATGGCGAACTTTGTTGAAAAGGTGCGCGTGGCCAAGAAGGATGATTTGTTTGTCGGGATAGGTTTGGGTGATTTTTTTGATGCGGGATTCGATGAGTTTATGATCGTCCACAAATTCGAATCCGTGTTTGGCTATGTGTTTCATGACGGCAATGTAGGGGACGCGATAGTTGGGATTTCCGGGATTGGTTATTCGTTTTACCAGGAGTTTGGTAGCCGCGCCAAAGAGCATTTTTTTTCCGTCTTTTTCATACTGCTTATTTTTTCTGTTGGCTTTAGTGGCTTGTTCATGAGGGAAGTACTGTTCTTCTTTGGGGTATTTTTTTTTGAAATCAACAAGCTCGGTAAAACAAACGTAGGCACCCCATGGAAGGTTGAGGATTTTTTTCTTTTTATGGGTGATGATTGGTCGATGGGTTCGATGCATGAAAACGGGATCCTGCAGATGTCCATGTTCGGCGTGAACCGGTCCGTTTTTGTACCAATAATCGAAAGTGACGCGGTCCTGATTGCCCAGCTCTTGTTTAATCCGTTCTTGAAGGGATGGCCAGGCGATGTCTGAATCGTGGTTTCCAATCACAAAATGGATATTGGTGTGTGAATGTGCGTCCAGAAATTTTTTCATGGCTTTAAAAACGCCGGGATGAGTTTTAAAAACCTCTTCCAGCTTCCATAAAGAGATATCTTCGGTTATGAGATAGGGGAGCTCACCCTTATATTCCATTTTTAGGAAGTCGAAGATGTCACCATTCAGGACAAGAGTGATTTTTGGGGATGGCTGTTCGGCTGCGTGATCGGTAATAATCTTCTCCAGAAACTCTGCGACGGCCTGATCATCACTAAAATCGTCGGTAATGTCGCCCCGACCCATTTCTATGTCGCTGATGGAGTAGATGTATTCTTTCATAGGTGTGTAAAGGCTGGTCTGAATTGCTCCTAAGAGGCAATGTATACACCTTTTATCTGGCTTTTACAAGCACGACGCTCTGCACTTTTTCCATCTCTGGATAGTATTTGTGGTCGATAGCTATGCCGGAGGAGGTTCCTCCATCCAGGTTAAGCACTGAATGAAGGCCGAGTTTTTGAATTTCCGGGTGACTGGCCAGGAGCTGGGCGAATTGATAGAGAGTGATTGAGTTTTCGAAGTTGAGGATGCTTTGCTTGAGGACAATAACAACAAGATTGCCTTCCTGGTCGATGCCGAGAGCCGTGCGGCTGGCGGTTTTTCCGCTATCTTCAATGATTGATGGGTTTCCATTTTCATCTAATAAGATTGGTCCGTTTTGAATGGCAAAATCTATGGTGCCGATGGGAAATCCTTCCTCATTGTGGAGTAGTCTTGCTTCGCGGCGATTATCTATGACGATAATGCCGTTAACCAGGTCGGCATTGGATTTTTCATTGAGTATCTGGGTTTGGCTGATTAAAAGTCCGGTTGGATTGAACTCTTCGGTAAAAAATTGACCATTAAATGCCAGGAGGGCCCCGGTCTCTTCGTAGATTTCATCGATAGTTTTTGATTCTTCTCCAGGTTCATTTTGATAAATGGAGAAAGAGTATTTTTTTGGATCTATGCGAACAAGAAGAAGATCTTTAAATGATTCGTCTTCATTTTTAATGTGGAGATCGGTGTAAAAAAGACCAGGTTTTACCTCTTTCCATTCAGCGGCTGTTTCGGTCTGGATTGATGGATTAAGAATTTTGAGGTTTGGAGATTCGTTTTGCTGACATCCTGAAAAAAGGATCGAAACGAAGGCTATAACAATGGAAAAATGAAACTTGTTCATGTTGTTATTTTTTCTTTGCGCTGTCTCCGTTTGTTTCTCTTTCAAGTTTTTTGTCCTCTTTTTTGATAACCTCTTTGGCTTCTGATCGTTGCACATAGAAGTTCATGACAGAAAAGACCATGACGCAGGCAAACATTATTCCAAGGATATTGATGATAAAGAGAACAAGCGCGTTGCTGGCGATAACAAAATCTTGTACAGCCAGGCCGATTCCAAGAACGGCAAGTGGTGGAACTAAAGCAACAGAGATGGCTACGCCAGGGAGTGTTTCGCTTAGTTGAGGTTTAACAAGCGCGAGCGAAGCAGCGAGTCCGGAAACAATGGCAATGGCCACATCGGCCAATGATGGATCCATGCGGAGAGCGATTTCCTGTGTGAGTTGGAAAGCGTGAATGCCTCCTGGGGGATAGACCAAAAGGGTTATGATAATGGCTGTTCCAAGACCAATAGCAATTGATTTTGCAAGGGTTCCCAGAGATCGAATAATGAGCTGGCTATTGGCCATAACGATTCCCATGGCAATACCAAGAATTGGATATAGAACAGGAGCAATAAGCATGCTGCCAATGACAGTCGCGCCATTGTTCTGTAAAAGTCCAATACTTGCCATGAGTACAGAGAGAATGACGAGCAGCAGAAAATCCTGGCGCGGGGTACTTTGGGTAATCAGCTTGTCGACAGCTTCGGACTTTTCTTTGTTGGCAATGTTATCGAAAACGGTAATGCGCATGAGACGATTGTATCAGAGTGATTAGATTGTTGGTAGGCTGGTTGATTCCGGATCTACGGGGAGGTCATCGACAACATCTTCAACCACGTCTTCTACCGGTTTACTTGGAAGATCCTCGGGTGGCGGTGCGTCGGGTTGATCGTCCGGGATTGGATCGGGCTCGGTGGGTGGCTCTTTTTCGTCAACAGGTTCGTCATTATTGTTGCCGGATCCGTCTGGAGACGTCGTGATCTTTACGCTGTCTTCGGCAATGTATCCGAACTCATCGGTTACAACCACACGAATGGTGTGCGAGGTTTTTGTTGTTTCGCCTTTTGGAAGACGGACGGTTCCATCGAATGGTCTGCTGGTGCTGCGATAGTTGAACTGGTCGTCAATGTAGTATTCGACTTTGTCGATCTGGTTTTTTGAATCGATGTCGATATCGACTTCCAGATTTGTTCCAGATTCAATTTTTGCGTTTTTCTTTGGTGATGTGATGGTGACTTTTGGCGCGTCTTCAAGATTGTCTTTGGTACAGAGTTCGGACTCTTCTGTTGGAGGTAATCCAAAGAAGAAGTTTGAGGTGAGGAGAGATGTTGATTCTTCACCTTCTTCACCTTCGCCGGTTTGGCCGCTGAAGAGTTCCTGGGAGTTTGTTTCCATCCAGGCATCCACACCTTCCTGCCAGGCTCCGATGTCGGCAATGGCGCGGAGTCCAATAAAGCTGATGGTGTTTACGTAGGTTGGCGGGCAGTATTCGTTCGCGAGTTTCATGTTGCGTGTGTCCACGTCTGTCTGGGTGACGCTGTCATCGACTTCGGTTGGAACCGAGAAACTGGCAAAGATTTCTTCCACGACCTGATCTGGTGGGGTTCCAGGTCCTGGAAGTTTTCCTGTCAGTTTGGAGACGCTTGCGGTGGTGATGCCTTCAGGAGCAGAGAAGTCTTCACTTGGGAAGTCCTGCAATGCCTGTGTCATGAAGTTTTTCCAGATTGGAGCGGCGTTCACGTAACCGCTGGCATTTTTGGCTGGTTTTCCTTCGTCGGCTTTGTTGTTACCGGTCCAGACTCCTGCTACCAGGTTTGGAGTGTATCCGATTGTCCAGAGGTCACGGGCGTCACCGTCCGGATCGGTTGATGTTCCGGTTTTGGTTGCGACGTTTCGTCCTGAAACACTCATGTTTGGTCCAATTCGAACCGATTCATCAGAAAGGATGTCATTGATGAGGTAGGCGATTTGTGGATCGAGTGCCTCTTTTCCATCATCGGTTTTGTGCTCTTCAAGGATTTCTCCCTGCGCAGTTTCAACTTTCAGGATTGAAATTGGCTCATGATACACACCGCCGTTGGCGAACGTTCCAAATGAAGCAACCATAGAAAGTGGCTGAACTTCCGCGGCTCCCAGGGCGAGTGGCCAACCGTATTCACGATCGGTATCCAGGAATTTCACTCCCATGTTTTGAGCCAATTCCATAATTGGTTCCATTTCTCCGGCCAGGTAGTATGCCTTGATTGCCGGGATGTTTCGTGACTGGGCCAGTGCTTTTCTTATGCTTATTGGTCCCATGAAAGATCCGTCGTAGTTTTGCGGGTACGAGTTGGATCCGAATCGGGTACGGACATCGAAGATGACTGACGCCGGAGCGTAGCGGTTATAGAACGATTGTGCGTAGACGATTGGTTTGAATGATGATCCGGGTTGTCGGTATTGGGTGGCGATGTTTACGGCACCATCAATGTCTTCGGCGAAGTAGTCTTTGGATCCGACCATGGCTAATACTTCACCGGTTTTTGGATCAAGGGCTACAAGCGCGCCGTTTTTCACGTTAAAGTTTTCTGTGTTGCGGGCAGCTCCTTCGGCTACGGCCGTTTCTGCTATCTCCTGGAGTTTTGGATCGATAGTGGTGTAGACGTTCAATCCTCCCTGCTCAACGACTTCCTGTCCGTAGGTTTCTTCCAGCTGTTCAATAATGTAGAAGACAAAGTGTGGAGCGTTGATCTTGGCTGCGTATTTTTGGAACTCAAAGTTCTGGAGTTCGTCCAGGGTGTCGTCCATTTGCTGTTCTGTGATGTATCCGTTTTTTTCCATGGCTGCCAAAACAAAATCGGTTCGTCCGCGAATGTAAACGCTGTGTTCTTCGTTGAGGGCAACATCCCCACCAATCAAGCCACGCCAGAAATCGTTGTACCCCAGGTCGGACTCTTCATTAATACTGCTGGCTTCTTCTGCTGTGAATGTTCTGGTGAGAACCGGGTCACGGTGTTCACCGTATGGGTTGTAGTAGGTTGGTCGTTGTGGCAGTGACGCGAGGATTGCCGATTCAGCAAGTGTGAGGTCGGCGGCATCTTTGTCGAAATAGATTTCTGCAGCTTTTTGGACACCGTAAGCGTTATTCCCATAAGGAATTTTGTTGAGATAGAGTTCCAGAATTTTTTCTTTTGGGAACTCCTGTTCCAGTCGGACAGAGAGGATCAGCTCTTTTAATTTACGGGTGTAGGTTTGTTCCGGACTCAGGAACGCATTTTTAATGTATTGTTGGGTGATGGTTGATCCTCCACCGGCTGACGCTCCTGTTAGTTTTCCAAATACTGCACGCGCAAGAGCTGTTGGATCGAATCCGGAGTGGGTCCAGAATTGATCATCCTCGATTGCAACGGTGGCATTGATGATGTTTTCAGACATTTGATCGATCGGAACATATTGGCGATTTTCACCGCCGTGTTTGGTGTAGAGGATGTTTCCTTCACGATCGTAAATGGTTGTGGACTGTGCTACTGCCAGCTTATCCAGGTCTTTTACATCGGGCAGACCAATAGAAAGAATGGCAATGAAGATTGAAAGGAGGATAATTCCGGCAACACCGGCTCCAACAATTCCAATGCAGGTCCAGAGAAATATGGTTTTAGCATCCCATTTTTGTCCTTTTTTAGGGAGCGGAAGTTTTGGGAATTTTGAGAAATCGAATAGTTTTTTCTTTGTCCGACGGGTCGAGTTTACCGGTCGGTACTGAAAATCATCTTGAGACATGATTTTGGGTTAATTGTCAACTTGGATCCTACCATTTTCACCCCATTCTTTCAATGGGCAGCTGCCGTATTTGTGGTACAATCGCATCACCCTATTTTAACGTTTTTTCCTATGATGACATTACAGCAAAGCTACGATACGTTTTTGAAGATGGCGATTGAGCGTGGACCTCGAGCCAAAAAGGATATTCAGGACGATTTGAAGAGATTGAAGAAGGAGTTTGATGGTATGGATAAAGAGAAGAAGGAGTATTTTGATGAAGAGAGCCTGGTGAATCCTTTTTTGGATAGCCGGATTGAAGTGGGAGATCCAAAGACGAAGATGAAACGGGTGATGGTGGGGATTGATATTAGTGTTGGAGAGGTTGTGTTGGCGGCTGAACTTGGGCGTCAGGGAAAGAAAATTGATGCGATTTTGGCTCACCATCCGGAAGGGCGATCTTTGATTGACCTGACTCAAGTGATGACTACGCAGATTGAACAGGCGGTTGATGATGGTGTGCCTGTGAATGTGATTGAAAAGCAGATTGGTTCACGAATTAACGATTTGAATCGGGCACTGCATCCAACCAATCATTACCAGGTGCCGCGAGCGGCTGAACTTTTGGGTATTCCAATGGCGTGTTATCACACGTTTGCGGATAACCAGGTGTATTGGTTTATGAAGAACTATATTTCCGGGAAGAAGCCGAAGTATGTGAGCGATATTATGGAGGCGCTTATGGTGTTGCCGGAGTACCAGATGGCGAAGAAGAAGGGGAATGGTCCGATGATGTTTACCGGTGGAGAGAAGAATCGGTGTGGGAAGATTAGTTTTTCTGGGTTTACCGGAGGGACAAGTGGTTCAAAGGATACGATTGAGAATATGGCTGCGGCTGGTGTTGGAACGATTATGGCTATGCACATGCCGGAGGATCATCGAAAGCTTGCGGAGAAGCATCATATGAATGTGGTGATTTGTGGACACATGGCCAGTGATAGTTTGGGAATGAATCTTTTGATGGATGAGTTGACCAAGAAGAGTGTTGAGATTGTTGAAGTTGGTGGATTCTACCGGGTTGATCGAAGCAAGAAGAAGAAACTGTTTTAATTTTGTATAAACGAAGAGTCCGGGGTCACATGAATTGAATCATGTGAACACCCGGACATACTCCGACCGTGCCGTGAGACCACCCAAAAGGGAGTCTGACGTGCGTATAAGTTAAGGCGTGAAAAGGAAAGTTTTGAGAGGGGGCCGGCTTCGCCGGCCCCCTCTTCTGATCGCTTTGGTATCAGCCCCGGAACGGCACGACGTGCTGTTCGAAGGTCTGGTCCTTCCACGTGCCGAGAACGATCTCCCCGACCTCGGGGCCGATGAGGGCGCGGACGCGGTTGTTGAACCACGGCTGGGTCACGATCTGGTCGTTGGCCAGCTGTGGATTCTGGATGCCGTTGTCCTTGACCTGCACGATGTAGAGGCCCTTGGTGGTGGTGATGACCACCCGCATGGTCTGCGCGTTGATGCACAGGTTCATGACGTCGAACTCGTTGGTGCCCTTCACGATCTTGGTTCCCCAGAACAGGCCGTTCTGGGTTCCGTACAGAGCGATGGGCTCCATCTTGTCGGTCAGCATGGTGATCATGTCCTGCACCTTGCCCTGGGTCTCCTTGGGCAGGTTCACCAGGTCGGTGTGGACGAGATCGGGGTTCTCCTCGATGAGGGCCTCCTCCAGGTTCCGGAGGTTGTAGACCTTGCCGTCCTGGGTGAGGGCCTGGATGAAGATCTGGCCCCGCGGGTTCCGCGCGAACTCCCACTTGGTGGCGTTGAGGCGCGGCTTCTTGCCGAACTCGATCTGGCGGTCGGCGGCGAGGTACAGGACCTTGCCATCCGGCGCCACGAGATAGGCGTACTGCTTGCTGCCCTCGGGCTGGAAGAAGTCGCCCTTGGCGTTGCCGTGGTTGCCGAACCGTACGGTGTTGGGGTTGAACGCCCCGGCGATGGCCAGGATGTTCGTCCGGTGGACCGGGCGGTTGGTCACGATCAGGGAGTAGGTTCCCTGCTCGGCCTTGGCAAGGACGATCTTCGAGATGTACGCGGCGTTGTCGTTCCGTTGGCTCGGCGACTCGTCCTCGTAGCTCTCGATGCGGACGTTCCCGAAGAGCGGAACGTTCGGCTCCTCGAGCATGAACGTACGGACCTGGCCGAGGAAACGGCCGGGAGCCTGAGCGATCGTGCCGAGAACGGTGGCGAGCTGAACGGAAGCGAGCGAACGGATGATGTTGGTCGACATGTGTTGTTACCTCTTTGTGTGTCCCCCCTCACAGAGGTGAGGACGGTTATGGGATCCGAAATGGACCCAAAACTTTCTTGGTTTGCCTTCTTGAAAAAGATCGGAGGTGCCGATTATCGGCACACGAACAGGGACTTTACATATCTCGAATATGAAATGCAAGTTCTTTTTTTGGAATGAACTTTTACTTGAGTCCGCGGATTTCTCCGCCAAGTTTGTGGAGTCGCGCAAATACTTCTTCCTGGACTTTCTTCACCTCTTCTTCTTTAAGTGTGCGGTCTGGCGCGCGGAGGACAATTTTGAATGCGCATGATTTTTTGCCTTCCGGGATGTTGTCTCCCTGGTAGAGGTCGAAGAGGGTGATGCTTTCAATAATGTTTTTGTCGACGCTGGACATCTGTTTTTCCATTTCGCCAATGGTGACTTCTTCATCCATTAAAACGGAAACATCGAATTCGCTGCTTGGGAACTTGGCGAGTGGCTTGTGCTTTCTTGTGCGTTCGCCCAGTTTTGCGAGTTCGGTGAAGTTCACTTCGAACACTCCAATTTTCACTCCTTCAAGGTTGTAATTTTTAGCGACCAGCGGGTGAAGTTCGAATACTCGCGCGACTTCTGTTCCATCTTTTTTACTGTAGTATCCAGCGAAGCGGTTTGGGTGAGCGTATGAGCACAGTGTTTCGCCTTTGCGCAGTTCTAGCCCTTGTGTTTGGAAGAATGAAAAGAGTTCTTCAACGGCACCTTTGGCTTCGTAGAAGAGATCGCCTTTGTGTTTTTTTCCGCGGACAATCAATCCACAAATTTTCTTTTCCTCTTTTGGGAAATATTCTTGGAGGTCTTCGTAGGTTCGGCCGATTTCGTAGAGGTAGAATTCGGGATAGTTTTTCAAGTTGAGAGCCACATTGTGGAGCAAGTTTGGAAGCAGGCTTACACGCATGTGGGTCTGGTTTTCAGAAAGATAGTTTTCCACTTTAATGTGCAGCTCTTCCGGCAGCATGCATTTTTGGATGTCTTTGGCGCTGTAGAATGAGTAGTTGTAGACTTCGTTCATGCCGAGGCCTTTGCTCAAAATTTCACGAGCGCGGTGTTTGAGTTTGCGTTCGGTGTTTTCGGTTGGCAGCTTGGTCGGAGTTTTTGGCAGGATCGGGGTCACGTTTTCGTAACCGAACATGCGAGCGATCTCTTCGGTGATGTCTTCTTCGATCTCTACATCTTTGGTGGCGCGCCAGGTTGGAATCTGGAGTTCAAAACTGTCTTTATCCTTCTTTAAAATTTGAAATCCGAGTTTGAGAAGGATGTCTTCTGCTTGTTCTGCTGGGATGTTCGCACCAATCTGAGAACGGACTTTGTTCAGATCCACTTTCACGGTTTTTGGCGTTTCATCAAAGTTCTTCACATCCACTTTTTGCGTGATGATTTTTGCGTTTGGACAGAGTTCTAAAATGATTTCACAAATACGATCGAGTGCCTGTTCCGCTAAAACTGGGTCCAAGCTTTTTTCGAATCGTTGGACGGCGTCGGTGCGGAGTGTGTGTCGAACCGATGTTCGGCGCACAGTGGTTGGGTCGAAGTTGGCTGCTTCAATCAAGATTCGAGTGGTTTTTTCGTCGACTTTGGAGTTGTCTCCTCCCATGACACCCGCGAGTGCGACCGCTTTTTTGTGGTCGGCGATGACGAGGTCTTCCTGGCTGAGTTCGTGTTCTTGGCCGTCGAGTGTTGCTAATTTTTCTCCGTTTTCTGCCATGCGAACAACGATTCCTTCTTCAATTTTGTCGGCGTCGAAGGCGTGGAGTGGTTGTCCAAGCTCTTCCAAAACGTAGTTAGTGGCGTCGACGATGTTGTTGAATAGGCTGTGGTCGGTTGAGCGCAGTTTTTCCTGAATCCACTCCGGCGAGTCCTGGACTTTGATCCCTTCAATAATCACTCCCAAATAGCGCGGACACTCTTTTTTGGCTTGGACTTCGATGGAAAGATCTTTTCCTGATCCATATTTTACGTCGGTTGTGAACGGGGTCAGTGGTGTGTCGAGAATGGCTGCGATTTCACGGGCGTGGCCGTAGTGTCCCCATAAATCTGGTCTGTGGGTGAGGGCCTTGTTGTCGATGTCGAGGATGACGTCGTTCAGGTTCAGCGCGTCGGAAAGTGGTGTTCCCGGTTCGGCTTTGCTGGATGAGAGGTCGACGATTCCTTCCGGACTTGCTGGAAGCCCAATCTCTTCTCCGGCACAGATCATGCCAAAACTTTCAACTCCACGGATTTTGGTTTCTTTCAGTTCGATCAAATCTCCTTCGCCGTGCCATCGGACTTTTGATCCTGGAAGAGCAACGGGAACGAGCATTCCTTCTTTTATATTCGGAGCTCCGCAGACGATTTGGACTGTGTCTTTGCCGACTTTGGTTTGGGTAACCTGGAGTTTGTCGGCATCTGGGTGGGGTGCGATTTTTTCAATTTTTCCAATCACCATATTGGCGTACGATTCTGCTTGATCGTGAACACCTTCAACTTCGGCGGTGCGCAGTGTGAACAGTTTTCCAAACTCTTCTGCATTGAGGTCGGCAGGTATATCAACAAACTGTTTGATCCAATTAAGGCTTACTTTCATTTCGGCGGGTTAGTATTGTTCGGTAAATCGTAAATCTCCAGAGAAGATGAGGCGGATGTCGTCTATGCCGTAGCGCATCATGGCCAAGCGTTCCAATCCGAATCCAAATGCCCATCCCTGGTACTCTTTGCTGTCGATTCCTCCGGCTTTCAAAACGTTTGGGTGCACCATTCCGGCTCCCATGAACTCAACCCATCCGGTTCGTTTGCACACGCTGCATCCTTTTCCGTTGCAGATGAGGCATGAGAAATCGAGCTCAACTCCTGGCTCCACAAAAGGGAAGTAGCCTGGGCGGAAGCGGACGTTGACCTCTTTTTTGAAAAGTTCGGTGAGGAATTCTGCCATTACTCCTTTAAGGTTGGCGAGGGAAATGTCTTTGTCGATCATCAATCCTTCCACCTGGTGGAAATTGCTTTCGTGCGATGCGTCTGTGGCTTCGTTACGGAAAACGCGACCGGGAACAATAATGCGAAGCGGCGCTCCGTATTTTTCCATGGTGCGGATTTGGACCGGTGAAGTTTGCGTTCGCAAAACCAGGCGACCGTGTTTGTCTTCGTGTTTTTTGTCGACGAAGAAGGTGTCCTGCATGTCGCGGGCCGGGTGGTCGGCTGGGATGTTGAGTCCTTCAAAGTTGTAGTATTCGCTTTCGATTTCTGGTCCGTCGGCAACGGTGAATCCCATGCCGTGAAAAATGTTTTCGACTTCGTGTTGTACTTGCGACATTGGATGAATTTTTCCGATTTTTCGCGCGACTCCTGGAGCGGTTATATCAAAAAATTCGTTCGCCAATTGGGCTTCAATGGCTTTGGCTTCGATTTCTGCTCTTGCGGATTCCAGTTTTTGAATAATTCCGTTTTTGATGTCATTGGAAAGCGGTCCAATCACTTTTTTTTCCTCAACAGAAAGGTCTTTGATCCCTTTGAGAATAGAGGTGAGTTCACCTTTTCGACCTAAAAACTGAACTTCAATGTTTTGAAGTTCATCGCTGGTCTTGGCTGCTTTAATCGCTTCTGTTGCAGCTTTTTCTAGTTTTTTCAGTTCGTTTTCCATTGCGGGATTACTGTAATAGATTTTGCCTTTTTTTGGAAATAAAAAGTAAAAAGTGGTATAGAGGAAGTGTATGAATTTTTCGACCCTCGCTAAAAATTTGGGGGAAGAAGAGATCCAGGCGCTTCGGTTGGTGTATTATTATGCCAAAAAGACGCTTTCAGAGTTGATCCGGCGGAGTGGTGAGAACTATTTTCAGCATGGATGTGAATTGGCGAAAACGGTGAAAGAGGTTTCTGATGATCCGGATCTTTTGGCAGTAGCGATTCTTCATGATATCCAGGTTCATCCTGATGGGAATCGGCTTTTGAAAGAGGCGCCTCTTACCGCGGAGCAGCGTCGTATAATAGGAGGAATGTATCGGCTTCGGCGTTTGCACATTGATGAAAATACAAAGGATCTGGATTATGTAGTGAATACTGTTATTAAAGATCCTCGTCTGGTGGTGTTGCGTATGGCTCACCGCTTGAATGATGTTCGTCATATTGATCGATTTTCAGGAGAGCTGCGCGAGCGACTTTTGAAGGAGACACTTCATATATATACAGCGATGGCTGGTCGTTTGAGTATGCGGCTGTGGCGGTCGGAGATGGAAGATGTCTGTTTTCGACTTTTATATCCGCAGCCGGCGAGTGCGCTTGAAAAAGAGATGGAGAGAAGCCGGGCTTTGGATGAGGCTTGTTTGAATCATGCCAAAACTTTTTTACAGAGAAAATTGAAAGAGCATCATGTGGAAGCCAATGTTCAGGGAAGAATTAAAGGTTTGTATTCGTCGTACCGGAAGATGCTTTTGAAGCAAAGAGCTTTTAGTGAATTGACTGACCGGTTGGCGGTGCGTGTAATTGTAGATGAACCGGTGGATTGTTATAAAATTTTATGGATTGTGCATGAAGCCATGAATCCGATGCCGGGGAAGCTGAAAGATTATATCGGAACACCAAAAGAGAATGGATATCGATCGATCCATACAGTTATTTACCCGATTCCCGGAGTGACAGATCGTCCGATTGAGATTCAGATCCGGACAAAAGATATGCATCGGGAGTGTGAATTTGGAATGGCGGCTCATAGTCATTACAAGGGTTTGAACTATAAGTTGAAATCGAAAGGGTCGCGGGTGAATTTGTTCCGGAATTTGTCGGTTTTGAGGGAGGGGATTGAAACCCCGGATCAGTTTAAAACAGTTTTGCAAAAGCACTTTTTTGAAAACAAGATGCTCGTTTTTGATGAGCGGAGCGTGGTCTACTATTTAAAGAAGCCGTCGACGGCTCTGGATTTTGCGTGCGCGGCTTATGGGCGTAAGGTGGGGCGGCTTAAGAAAATTCGGGTGAATGGCCGGGAACAGCCGATGGGAACGCTTTTGCGTGATGGTGATACGGTGGAAATTCAGTTTGGAAAATCCCGGCTGCTCAAAAAGCAGTGGAAAGATTTTTGTGAGACGACTGAGGGGCGGAAGATTATTGGGCAGCTGAGTGGAGTAGTGTAGTTGCCTAGATTTTTTTGATGAGGAAGAAGGCGTAACTGAGTGGAGGAAGCGTGAAAGTTTGTTGGTGACAGGTTTCTTCGTTGATATCGATTTTTTTGCCGCGGATGTTTTTTGCGCTGCAGTGGTAGTATTTTTTGATCATTCCCTGAGGAATTTTGAGGTTGATGGTCTGCTTCTTATGGATATTGATCGCAAGGAGGGCAATATCGTGGGTTTTGATGTTTGAAGAATGGGCGTAAACACGAAGGTAAGGATTATCGGAGTTGGCTTGAAAAACTTTCGTCCCCATACATTCTTTCCAAAGAAGGGAGTTATGATAATCAGGATTTGGCTCCAGAGTGTGGTCGTCGATGATTCCATAGTCGGATCCGATGAGTGTCTGGCGGATAACCACCTGATGGTGCATGCGGGCTAACGTTCCCAGAAGATCCAGCCACCAGATGCCGGCAATGTAGCGATTGGAATGTTTTTGCTGGCCTCCAAACATAGCGTGTCCTGTTTCGGTCATCCAGAGTTGGGATGTTGGAGTGGAGTCTGTCTGGAATTTTCTCATCTTTTTTGCCCATCTTTGGACGTCATTCAGGTAGCGTTTTTTGTATGATTTATAGTAGCGCGCGGGGCGAACCCGCCCAAAAAAGCGATTTGATTGTTGGGGGTAGTAGTGCCAGGAAAGGATGTCCGGAGGGGTTTGAAGGTTCTTGATAAATTTTTTGGTTATGCCAAAAACTTCTCCAATTCTGGGCCAGAAGAGACAAGATGGTCCAATGAGCTGGAGGTGTGGATCCAGTTTGTTTTTGAGCTGTGCATAGTCGTGGGCGTACTGTTTTCCGGAAATTCGATGTTGTAAACCGTGCATGGCGATGAATCCGTTTATTTCATTGCCAAGTTCCCACACGCGGATTTTTTCCGATGCGTATTGGATAAGTTCCAGGGCATTTTTATCAATAAATTTTTTCTTTTTTCGATTGGCCGGGCCTGCATTCAGGTTGAAGATAATTTCCATGCCACATGCTTCTGCAAAGGTGATGATTTCATCAATGCGTTCTTTGGTGAGGATATGTTTATAGAGTGGAGGAGCATTTTCTTCTTTGGTGAATTGGTAGTAGACGAAATCTGCATCGGAGCCTCCAATGCGAAGGTAAGCCGGAGAGAGTTGTCTGGCGAGCTGAATGAGCTTTTTATTGTGGAGGTCGATGGGGTCGACCTTTTTGGTTGCGGGTTTGATATTGAAGCGGAAGTTGGGAGCCCACCACTTTCCCCCAACAATTTGAGCTGTATCGATAGCGAACGACACGTAATGAGGATCCACTCGATTGATTATTTCTGTGCCGATGTTGACGATCGCATTCATACAAGGGTGGATCAGTTGAGAATTATTATAAACAAAAAACCCCACTATGGAAGTGGGGTTCTTGTGTATTCAGTAAGGAATGTTCTATCGAACAGCGTCCTTAAGAGACTTACCAGCCTTGAAAGCAGGAAGCTTCATAGCTGGGATCTTGATCTTCTGGCTTGGGTTTCGTGGGTTCACACCAGTTCGAGCAGCTCGCTTAGAAACACGGAATGTTCCGAAACCAGTAACAGTTACGTTCTTTCCGCTCTTGAGGCTCTTAGTGATAGCTTCAAGTACTGCATCGAGTACAGCTTGAGCATCCTTCTTAGTTACCCCAGCAGCAGAAGCAGCGTGGTTGACTAGATCTTGCTTAGTCATAAGAAATAAAGTTATGAAATATTTGGTCTAATGACCGTGTGCATTATATGACGTGAGGAACCAAAAGCAAGGATTTTTTTGTGATTAACAAGGGGATAACTCGATTTTAATGCAACTAAAATGTAAGTTTTCCAGGGCGACTTTTGAACAAAATGGCTTATTTAAGCTGAAAAAACGACTTGAAAAGGCTCAGAATCGTGTCGAAATCGCCAATTTTGGCTTAGATATAAGGAAATCAAACGCTATAGCCTGTCAAGCGCTTTTGTAAGCCATTTTTGCACATTTATTGTTGAAATCGCGACTTTTGATCGGCAATTGCATCTTTGGTTTCGCCCAGAGTGACAAAGAATTGATAGAGTTTCTGGTACTCTTTTTGATCAATTTCTCCGGAATTGAGATCTTCCAGAATTGATACAACGCGGTGTGCTATGGAAACCTGAATGTTTTGTGTTGTGTGGATATCTTTCATTAGCCCATCCGCGATAGAAGGTAACATTTCCAGTACTTTTTTATATGAACTATCACTTATTTCTCCATGAAGTTTTGTGAATCGTTCACGAACCCAAAGTTCGATGAATGTTTTTCCCTGTTCAGAATCATCCGGGTTAAGGCTTGAAATGTTCTCCTTTATATCCTGGTCGATGATGTCCTGGAGTGAGTCGTGGCCGGCAAGTCCTTCTGCAGTTTTAATAAAGACATTTTCTTCATCGGTGACAGCGGCGACTCCGGTTTTAACCATCATTTGGACGATTGAGCTCCAGGAAATTCCTCTTTTTGGGTCAGCAACAACGTCTTCAGTTCCGGGGCGCAGTTTGATCTCTTCACCTTCACCGGTAAATTTTATTCTTTTTGTCAGACCCTCAGTTTGCGTTGCATCATCCCAATCTTCGCCTGTTCTATCTACTTTTCTATGGCCATTCATAATAATAAGGTTATCAAATGAGGAGATCATGCTATACTTATTTGACGAATTTGCCAACATCGACTACTAATGAGCAGTGTTGGATAAAAGATAAACGTTTTTATGGCTGACAACCTTGTTATTGTTGAGTCCCCAGCGAAAGCGAAGACGATTTCGAAGTTTTTGGGTAAGAACTATCGGGTGCGTGCTTCAATGGGGCACGTGCGGGATTTGCCGAAATCGAAGTTTGGAATCGATGTGGAAAAAGATTTTAAGCCGACCTATGTGGTGTCTTCGGATAAGAAGAAGGTGATTAGCCAGTTGAAGAGTTATATAAAGAAGGGAACACATGTATACATCGCAACTGATGAAGACCGCGAAGGAGAGGCGATTGGATGGCACCTTTTGAAGGCGCTTGGAGTGGATGAGAAGAAACAGGATGTGAAGCGGATTGTTTTTCATGAGATTACGGAATCAGCAATTAAGCACGCGATTGAGTCGCCGCGACAGATTGATAAAGATTTGGTGGATGCGCAGCAGGCGCGGCGGATTTTGGATCGTATTGTGGGGTATGAGCTGTCACCGCTTTTGTGGAAGAAGGTTCGGTATGGGCTTTCTGCCGGGCGTGTGCAGAGTGTGGCCGTACGTTTGATTGTTGAACGGGAACGGCAGATTTTGGATTTTGTTCCGGAAGAGTATTGGAGTTTGACGGCCGATTTATTGAAAGCGAAAGATGGGTTTACGGCAGAACTGAAGAAGTTTGAAGGGAAAGATTTTAAGATTGGGAATGAGAAGGAGTCGAACGCGGTGTTGAAGGCCATTGATGGAGCGGATTGGAAGGTGATGAAGGTTGAGAAAAAGGATGTGACCCGAAAACCGGCGCCGCCGTTTATTACGTCGACGTTGCAACAGGAGGCTTCGCGGAAACTTGGATTTTCGGTGAAGCGGACCATGATGATTGCTCAGCAGTTGTATGAAGGTGTGAAGCATGGAAAAGGGGAGACCGGTTTGATTACCTATATGCGTACCGATTCGGTGAATTTGGCGGCGCAGGCACTCCACCAGGCTCAAGATGTGATTACTGAAGAGTTTGGGAAAGAGTATGCTCTGCCAAAACCTCGTTTATTTAAAGGAAAGAAAGGCGCGCAAGAAGCGCACGAAGCGATCCGTCCGGTGGATCTTTCTATTAAACCGGAAGATGTGAAGAATTATCTGGATAAAGATCAATATCGACTCTACGAACTGATCTGGAAACGAACTTTGGCATGCCAAATGGCGGAAGCCAAGCTGAAAGCGGTGGGAGTGGATATTGCTCCGATCAAAAATGGAAAAGATACCGGCTACAATTTTCGTGCAACAGGACAAACGGTTGAGTTCCCAGGATTTATGCGTGTGTACACGGAAGATTTTGATGATGAGGAAGAAGCGTTTAGTTTTGCGGAAAAACTCTTGCCGCAGCTTGAAGAGGGTGACGATTTGAAGTTGAAACAGCTCAATCCGAACCAACACTTTACCAAGCCGCCAGCTCGATATACGGAAGCGAGTCTGGTGAAAAAACTGGAATCTGAAGGGATTGGGCGACCATCTACCTACGCGCCAACTATTGGAACGATTATGGCTCGTGGATACATTGAAAAAGAGGGAAAACAGCTTCGGCCAACCGATTTGGCGTTCATGGTGACCGATATTCTGGTAAAACACTTTTCTGATATTGTGGATTATAAGTTTACGGCTGAACTGGAGGAGAGTCTCGACGATATTGCTGATGGAAAGAAGAAATGGGTGCCGGTGATCGAGGATTTTTATACTCCGTTTCACAAAGTGGTGACGACCAAGGAAAAATCGATCAAGAAAGATGATGTGATGAAGGAGCGAAATCTTGGGAAAGATAAGAAATCCGGATTGGAAGTGGTTGTGCGGCATGGGCGATTTGGTCCTTTTGTGCAACTGGGGAACTATACAAAGGAGGAGATTGATGCGATGGAAGAGAAGCCGCGTCGTGCGTCTTTGCCGAAGGGGACATATTTTGAAACGATCACGATTGAAGATGCAATGAAGGCTCTTGAACTTCCGCGAAATCTTGGGAAAACGAAGAAGGGAGAAGAGGTTATTGCGACAATTGGGCGATTTGGTCCGTATTTGAAGGTGGATAAGTTGAATGTAACGTTGCCGAAAGATTTTGATCCGTACACGGTGACGTTGAAGGATGTTGAGACGTTGATTGAAGAGACTCGAACGGCTAAGAAAAAGGCTGCAGAGCCGATTCAGGACTTTGGAAAACCGGATCCGGTTTCTGGAGAAAATGTTTTGGTGAAAACCGGGTTTTATGGGCCGTATGTGACTGATGGAAAGACGAATGCGTCGATTGGAAAGAAGTTTGATCCTGAAAAAATTACGTTTGAAGAGGCGTGTGATTTGCTTGAAAAGAAGAGACATGCGCCGAAGCGGAATTTCCGGAGGGGGAAGAAAAAGGCCGCAGGGAAATAGTATGTCAGGGTAAAGTGATTGGAAGTGTTGAGAAAAAGGCTTGTTTGTGGTACAATAATAGGAATCAAAAATAAAAATCCCATCTTATGACTCTTACACACATCTCTCATACTTTTTCATTAAAGAAATGGCTTAGCGCCATGGTTTTTGCTGGCTTTGCTACAGCTTTGCTTTTTGGATCACTTTTTACTTTTCATCCAATTGCCAAGGCATCATCCGCGACTTGTTATGATGTTGTGGGGCAGGGAACTCAGGTTTTGAAGGGTGGAGTCCCGAATTCGGGGGTTCTGGATTTTGAAACACTTGTTCCTGCATATGCTTATGAAGGTTGTGTGGAGGATGGAAGTTTCCCTCTTGGAACTGGTCCTTTTGATGTGAAGGGATGGGTTTGGGATACGAATTTGGGATGGGTGAGCCTTTACTGTGCTGATGAGCTTGGAAATGGTGCTCCTTATGAAAATCTTGGAATTTCTTGCGGAAATGTTCAGTATGGAGTGACCATGGAAGGTTCTGGTGGTGCAAATCCAGGCCGGCTTTCTGGTTTTGCGTGGAGTGATAATGCCGGATACATTAGCTTTAATTGTGCGAATACCGGAACGTGTGGAACATCGAACTACTATGTTGAGGTGGAAACTTCACAAGGTCCTTGTTTGGGACAGATTTTTTCTGGATCTCCACCGGCAGGGTGCGTGGCTCGGGCAAATGAGAGTACTTTTGCATGGAGTGATAATGTAGGATGGGTCGATTTGGCTGGTGTTACCATGCCATGGATTGATTTGATTGGACTGGGAGTGGATGTTGAGCTTGAAGTTTTGAGTAATGATGGAGCAACTGATTTGCTTTCTGTGAATAAAAATACTGCTCCGGCTGCTGATGGAAATGAGCGATATTATGTGGTTCTCCACATGACCAAATCCATTGATGGAACTCCTGTTGATACCCCAAGTGACTATGCTGTTACGTTGTCGGCAGGATGGAATGATAGTGTTGATTTTGATCAGACCGATTCGAATGCCGGAAGTCATGATGCCGCTAATACTGGCGCCGTTGAGAAATTCTTTGATTTCAGTGCTTTTGATGCGTATGGAACAACTGTTGCTGACGGTTATGTCGCAGAGGTGACATCGCTCGCGCCGACTTCATCTATGAATGGATATGATGAAGGAGGAGATGGATCTGTGGACTCTTCGAATGAGGATTTTGTCCTTGGTGGTCCTGGATCTCCATTGCCAACAAATGCATTGTCTCTGCAGAATTTGTCTGTGAGTGCTGTGCACACCCCAACATCTATTTGTGCCTTTGGTAGTGGTGTTGGATGTGCGGCACAGGATGTTTCTGCTGGTTATGGTAGTCAGGCATGGCACTTTAGGCCGGCTGTGGATGTTGCGGAATTTAGTGATTCGATTAATAACGCAACAATCTCTGCGCGTCATTTGGTGGCGAATTCGATCGACTTTACTCTTGATTGTCTTGGAAGTCTGAGCAGTTGTCCTGGAACTATTACAACTCATCTGGGGGTAGATTCACCATTCGAGTTTGTTTATGACTCAAATGATGATGGAGCTGATTGTACAGATATTTCTTCGCAATTTAACCTCTATGACGCATTTACTGCTTTTGGATCTCCGCTTCAATTGACTCCTGTCTTTGAAGATGATGGTCTTGGTGGATGTAAGGAAGGTATTGCTGAGTCTGAAGGAGAAAATGCGTATGTTTATACAGAAGTGGAATACCAAAATGCTGGTCAAACAATTCATTACTATTCTAGTAAGCTTCCACGTGTGCAGGGAACACTTGTTGTGAATCCTGTTGCTGACATTAGCGGTAACGTGTACTCAACTGGTGTAACCAATCCGCAGACCGGACAAGAGGTTCGATCTTTGGGTGATGTGAGTACGAACATTCTTCGTGATACGATTTCACGAAATGTGGAAACAATTGTTGCTGGTATTGAAGCGCCGATTGGATCTGCTCCAGCCGTGAACTCCTGGGATGGTGGAACTGATGGATTTAATATTTCTGGTGCGTATGCATCGCTTCTGCCCGACATTCTCTATGACAAACCAAAAGTGTTCTACTTCACTCAGGATTTGCATATTAATGCTCTTGATTGGGTTGGAGAACGAACCTTTATTGTGAAGGGAGCGGATGTGTTTATTGATGGAGATATCTATTCAACAACTCCGAGCGCGAAACTTGGAATTATTGTTTTGAAAGATCTTTCTTCTGGAAATGGTGGAAATGTGTACATTGATCCGGGTGTGAAGAATATTCAGGCCAACATTTTTGCTGACGGAAGTGTCTTCTCTTGGAGAGGAAACAATGCTGCGACTGATATTAACGGTGATGGTGAACCTGTCTGGACCGATGAATCTGAGCGGTTTAATCTTTTGAAAAATCAGCTCTACATTCAGGGTTCAATTGCTTCACAAAATACGATTGGTGGAGCGGTGCGATCTGTGCCGATCCTTGGAGATGGTACTGTTGCTTCGGCAAGTGAAGGACAATATGGGGCAACGCCGACTGGTCGTAGCCAGGCGCGTTTGTATGACTTGAACTTCTTACGGTACTACGGTCTTGTGTTTGAGCGGGATGGAAGTGGAAATGCTGTTGATCAACAGGGTGATTTGCCTGGTGATCCAGGATATTTGCAACTGGATTATGTTGGAAATGGTGGTGACCTTGTTTTGATTACTGGTGGAGATCCAGCAACTGGACTGAGTCCAACGGAAGACTTCTCTGCGGTTTATGTTGAGTTTGATCCGCCAACGCTCGGTCTTCCTGGGTTTAGTACAACTGGTGGAGTAGATATTCGATTGCTCCCATAACCCTCACCGGAAAATATTTCGTTTAGAAAAAGCCCCGCGCAATGCGCGGGGCTTTTGGGTTTTTCACCAGGATCGACATTATTATTATAGCTTTTATTATAGAGTTTTCCAACTTTTTATCGGAA
>JAGQLQ010000059.1:0-3203 GCA_020429235.1 Candidatus Peregrinibacteria bacterium
ATCGAGAACTACGACATTATTTTCTGGTAGTTTTTGGATGTCAGCTTGAAGGCTTTTTTTGAGTTTTTCGATTATCTCTTTTTCATTTAATGCTTCTGCTATCTGTATTTTTTCGAGTTTTGTTTCAAAAAGGCGTACTGTTATGGGTTTTGTAGGCTTTGTCACTTTCCCTTGTGGATTCATATGAAAATATTCGAAATTTTCCCAACAATCCATGATTAAGAATCCGTCCTTTTCTTTACACCAGGGTTTCATTTTCGTTGGTTCTAGCAACCGGGTTCCGCGTCCGATCATCTGCCAAAACTTAGTGTATGAGAAAACTGGTTTTGCAAACACGAGGTTTACTATTTCTCTAACATCTAGGCCTGTATCGAGCATGTCTACACTTATGGCAATTCGTGGCATGTCATTGTTTTTGA
Organism: Candidatus Peregrinibacteria bacterium; assembly: GCA_020429235.1. GTDB lineage: Bacteria > Patescibacteriota > Gracilibacteria > UBA1369 > UBA1369 > JAGQLQ01. The sequence continues at coordinate 420 of JAGQLQ010000059.1, forward strand.
ATTGATCCAGGAGTCCACCTTTTCCATAAACGCGTGGATCATCTGAGACTATGACCTTTGAGAGGTTTCCTTTATGTTCAGGATAAAGATTGTCGAATATTTCTTGTAACCTACGAGCATGTTTTTTGGTCATTGCAAAGAAGATGGTTTTTCCTGGCAATGTTCCGCTTTCATCTTTAATGCAGTTCTCCATGAACTCTTCTACAACTAGTGCATTAGTTCCTTTGTTTGTTACCTTTTTTTCGAGGTCTGTTCCTTCGAAATTGATCTCTTTTGGTTCGTGACCATCGGCAAGTAGTGACATTTGTTCTGTATGAGAAATGTTGCTTTCCCTGATCCCTTCTTTTTGAAATTTTGTTTTTATTTTTAGTACTTCGAAGTCGCAAAGATATGGAGGGTTATTGTTGACGGCTTGTTCGTATGTGTAAGCGTAAGTAGGGATGCCTTCTTCGCAATTAAAGAGTTTGAATGTGTTGTGTTCGATTGCATCTTTTGGTGTTGCTGTTAGGCCGAGTTCAAAAGCATCGAAATAGTCGAAAATGTTTTTGTAAACGTTGTATATTGAGCGATGGCTTTCGTCTGCCACGATCATGTCGAAAAAATGTGGACTAAGAGGGCAGTTTTTATCTTGAATAATATTGAGCATCGTTGGGTATGTTGCAGCATAGACTCTGCGATCCGTGGCAATTTCTTTTTCGCCTATTTTTGGCCATATTGGAGCATTGGGAAGATATTCTTTGAATGCTTCAAGAGCTTGGTTTCGAAGGGCAATTCTATCAACGAGAAATAGAACCCTTTGAACATTGTTTGTTCTCATCAGGACATCAAGGATGGATACACAGGTCCTAGTTTTTCCAGTTCCAGTAGCCATGACTAGGAGGAACTTTCTTTTTCCTTTATCTAGTTCTTCAAAGACTGATCGAATAGCTTCGATTTGATATGGACGACCAGAAATTTCACGGTTTATGAGTTCTTGTGAAAGTGGTTTTTCATTTTTTCTAAGAAAAAGGAGCCTTTCGAGGTCCTTTTTAGTTGGGAATCCATATATTTTTCGTGGTGGGTGTTTTTCTGTATCCCAGAAATAGATATCGTTACCATTAGTATAGAAAACAAAGGGGGTGTCCTTGTCTGGATTATTCTTTTTTATATTCTGGGCATACTGTTTTGCCTGTTCTTGTCCGATGCGAGCATCTTTGGATGTTTTTTTTGCTTCAACTACAGCCAAGGGATGACCATCATCTCCAAGAAGGGCATAATCTGCAAACTGATGTCCCGAAAATTCTGTTTTTATTCGATCATTAAGAGTGTAACCTTTGGGAAATCCAACCCAAATGTCGAGTTCTTTTGATACCTGTGTTGGATTTGTGACATCCCATCCACTCTTTGCAAGTCTTTTATCAATAATTTCTTTACGAGTTTGAGCTTCGTTTTTGGTCATTTGGATTGAGCAGATCATGAGTATTTTACTCTAAAAAGGCCTTCTAGACAAAAATGCTCTCTTGTTTGCGGAAACTTTTCATTTCTTTGTCATCTGCTGTGGTACTCTCCCTACTGAAAGCTTATTTTCATTGAATCAATTCATGCAAAAACACTACGTCTATCTGGCCCGGTGCAGTGATGACACGCTCTATTGTGGATATACCACTGATCTTGCCAAGCGTGAGCAAACCCACAATGAAGGCAAGGGGGCGAAGTATACGCGGGCGCGGTTGCCGGTAAGGGTGGTGTATAGCGAGGAGTTTGCGACTCGGTCGGAGGCGCAGCAGCGGGAGTATGCAATCAAGAAGCTGTCGCGGAAAGAGAAGGAGGAGTTGATTGAGGGGTGAAGTGGATGTAGTAGAAATTTATTTGTCGTTCAGGTTTTGATTATCTCTTTTTGCTACTTTGTTGGTAGTCCTTTACTAATTCCCATATTATTACTATAATATTAATGTATTTATAATTAATTTTATAGTTATTCACTATGACTCTTTTGCAAGTAAACATTGAAGATGATCTGAAGGAGGCAATCCAGAAAAAGGCGAAGGCCTATGGGGTTTCTGTGAGTGCGATTGTTAAGATTGTCTTGGCTCGATCATTTATGATGGATGGAAAGCCAGGCAATGTTTTTAATGCTGATCGTGATAATAAAGGTAAAGGGTTACCTGTTGATGATTTAATAGATGCCCTGTAAATGCCTGATAAGATAACGAAGTTTGTTAACGCTCTTGATGCCAAGACGCGGAAGCGATTGAAGGAACGTTTAAAGAGCTTGAGAGAGAACCCTTTGGCTCGATCTCAAGATGTGAAGAAGCTGAAGGGATGGGGAAAGAATACTTACCGTTTGCGTATGGGAGACATTCGGATTATTTATCGATTGAATGACAGCAAGGTGGCGATCATCGATATTGATTTTCGAGGAAATGTTTATTAAAAAGCCCCACGTCATGTGAGGCTTTTATATGGTCTTTGTTGTAAGGTATTTTACTCCTCCTTCTTTTCATCTTTCTCATCCACCACTTCGCCTTCTACTACGTCTTCTACTACGTCTTCTTTGGCCTCGCCGTCTTCGCCACCTTCTGAATCAGATCCGTCGGCTTTCTTTACGCGTACGCCGTCGTCGTCTGCGCCTCCTCCGGCTTCACCTTCAGCACCACCTTGTTGGTACATGGCTGCGCCAACTTTTTGGATGGCTTCGCTCAACTCTTCGTGCGCTTTCTTGATGTCGTCGTTGCCCGCCCCCTCGTCTTCCAAAAGCTTCTTCAAAGCATCCACCTTTTCCTGGACCGGACCTTTCACGTCGTC
>JAGQLQ010000059.1:3277-4966 GCA_020429235.1 Candidatus Peregrinibacteria bacterium
ACCTGCTCTTTCTTTTTCTTGTCTTCTTCGGCGTGTTGTTCGGCTTCGGCGCGCATCTTTTCGATCTCTTCGTCGGTCATGTTGGAAGAGCCGGTAATGGTAATGTGCTGTGTTTTGTTGGTTCCTTTGTCGGTGGCTTTGACATTGATGATTCCGTTGGCGTCGATGTCGAAGCTGACTTCAATTTGTGGCACGCCTCGTGGTGCTGGTGGAATCCCATCCAAAATGAACCGTCCGAGTGACTTGTTGTCGGCAGACATTGGTCGTTCCCCTTGGGTTACATGGATTTCTACGCTCGGTTGGTTGTCAGCAGCGGTGCTGAACACTTGCGATTTTGTAGTTGGGATAGTGGTGTTGCGCTCAATGAGCTTCGTCGCCACGCCTCCCATAGTTTCAATTGCCAATGAAAGGGGAGTGACATCCAGAAGAACCACGTCTTTCACATCTCCCTGCAAAACTCCACCCTGAATGGCAGCTCCAAGAGCGACCACCTGGTCAGGATTCAGTCCCCGGTGTGGCTCTTTCCCGAACACCTCTTTCACTTTTTCCTGCACCATTGGAATACGGGTCGATCCTCCTACTAAAATCACTTCGTCGATGTCGGACATGTAGATTTTTGCATCGTCCACGGCCTTCTTACATGGTTCCACACATTTCTCAACAATCGGTGCGATCAAGTCTTCCATCTTGGCTCGGCTGAGCTTGGTCTGGAAGTGCTTTGGGGCGCCGTTGGAGTCCATAGTCAGGAATGGTACGTTGATGTCCACTTCGTGCAGACCAGAAAGTTGGATCTTTGCCTTTTCTGCTTCGTCACGCAGACGTTGAAGTGCGGCTTTGTCTTCTGAAAGATCGATTCCAGACTCTTTTTTAAACTCTTCCAAGAGCCATCCAACAATCACCTGGTCAAAGTCGTCACCTCCAAGCTGGGTGTCTCCGTTGGTGGACATTACTTCGAACACTCCGTCTCCCAGTTCCAAAACTGAGATGTCGAACGTTCCTCCACCAAGGTCGAACACGGCGATCTTTTTGTCGACGCCTTTGTTTTTATCCAGACCGTACGCCAGTGCGGCGGCGGTTGGTTCGTTGATGATACGTTTTACATCCAGTCCGGCAATTTTCCCGGCATCTTTGGTGGCCTGACGCTGCGCATCGTTAAAGTATGCCGGCACGGTGATGACCGCTTCTGTCACTGGTCCTCCAAGATAGCTTTCTGCGTCGGCTTTCAGTTTTGCCAAAACCATAGAAGAGATTTCTGCTGGTCGGTGCTGCTTTCCGTTTACTTCAATTTCTGCCTCTCCATCTTTTCCTTTTATCACTTTGTATGGCATGCGCTTAATGTCGTCTCCGGCCTCGCTGAACTGGCGTCCAATAAAACGTTTGGCCGAGAAAATAGTGTTTTCCGGATTGGTCACCGCCTGTGATTTGGCGGTCATTCCCACCATCCGTTTGTCGTCTTTAAAAGCAACAATAGATGGGGTTGTTGGTTGTCCTTCGGCATTGTTGATAACGGTTGGTTCTCCTCCTTCCATAACGGCTACGCAGGAGTTGGTTGTCCCAAGGTCGATTCCAATAATTTTAGTCATAAGAGTGAGTTAAAGTTTGTTGATAATGTCTATAAGGATGTGCCGATGACACTTTTTTGGTTCTTTTTCGTAGCAGATCAGGTACACGTCTTCTTTTTTGGCCAGT
>JAGQLQ010000059.1:5032-7859 GCA_020429235.1 Candidatus Peregrinibacteria bacterium
CGATACTTTTCTTCAAACTTCGTTTTTTCAAAGGCGGTATTGTGGGCTTTCACGGGATCCATCCCTTTTTCCTGGAGCTCTTCATCCTTCTTTTTAATGGCTTCTACCATTGCCGGACTTGGAGCCAGGCAGTCGTGTCCGCGGTGCATCATTACAAAAATTCGATTCTTTTTTGGTATATTTTTGAGGTTTGATACGTATGTTTCTTTCAGACTCATCCAAATTTTCAAATTTTAGCACTCGAAATTATAGAGTGCCAAAAGTGGCGCGTCAAGGGATCATTTTGAAAGAAAATCTTGCGCGGAAACGTAGTAATTTATTAAGGTGGGGTATACTATTTTTTAAATTTTTTCCTATGTTGAAGAAATTATCTGTTTTTGGAGCGTCACTTATGGTGATGGCTTTGTTGGTGGGATGTGGTGAAAGTACACCACCGTCGAGTACGAACACGGATGATCAGCGGTCTGGTGGTTTGACGGTTGAGACATTGCCGTTGGATGACGAGGTTATGGACGATGATGATGCCATGATGGAAGATGACTCTATGATGGAGGACGATGCCATGGAAGAAGGGGATTCAATGGAAGAGGACGACGCGGCTATGGAGGAAGGAGTAAAGGAGTTCACTATCGACGCGGAGAACTTTAGTTTTTCTCCAAACACCATGACGGTTAATGAGGGTGATACTGTTCGTATTACTTTGAACAATCTTGGTGGAAGTCATGACTTTGTGATCGACGAGTTTGATGCCCAAACAGAGGTTATTAATACCGGTGAAACCGAAACTATTGAATTCGTGGCTGACAAAGCTGGAACTTTCGAATATTATTGTTCTGTTGGAAGTCACCGAGCCATGGGTATGGTTGGGACTCTGACTGTTCAATAGTTTTTCTTCATGAATAAGACCAAAAAGCTGCTGTGGATAGGGTTTCTTGCTCTGCACCTTGCAATCATCGGTTTCTACTGGTGGCAGGGGTCCGGCAGCCTTTTTGGTACTGATGGAAATAATGTGATGATCGCGTTGGGACGGTTGACTGGGCTTCTGGCCGGGCTGACCGTTCTGTTGCAGTTTTTGTTTATGGGAAGGATGCCGCTTCTTGAGCGGACTTTTGGTTTGGATAAGCTGGCCAAAGTGCATAAGCTGAACGGGAAGTTGACGCTGCTTTTTATTTTGGCGCATCCGCTTTTGCTGTCCCTGGGATACGCGGGAGCGAGCGGGGTGAATGTGGTGGATCAGTACATGAGTTTTGTGTTCGACTATGAGCATGTGTGGATGGCTGCGATCGCGCTGTGGCTCTTTGTGTTTGTGGTGGCTTCATCTATTTATATTGTGCGGAGCAGGGTGAAGTTTGAGTCGTGGTACTTTGTGCATTTGATTGTGTATGTGGCGTTTTTTATGTCGTACTTTCATCAGGCGGAGGTGGGGACGGATCTGATTGTGAGTAAGGTGTTCGCGATATACTGGATTGCCTTATATACAACAGTTTTTGGTATGCATGTGGTGTTTCGTTTTGGTGCGCCGCTCTATAACTTTTTCCGGCATGGATTTGTGGTGGATAAAGTGGTTCGCGAAACAGGTAGCGCGGTGTCTATCTACATAAAAGGAAAAGCTATGGATCGGTTTAAGGTTGATCCAGGGCAGTTTATGATTTTTCGGTTTTTGGCAAAGGGGCTCTGGTGGCAGGCTCATCCGTTTTCACTTTCTATGGTGCCGGATGGTCGGCAGATTCGTATTACGGTGAAGGAGGTTGGCGATTTTACTCAGATGTTGAAGGATTTGAAGCCGGGAACCAAGATTATGATTGAGGGGCCGTATGGTGTGTTTACCGACTTTTTTGGAATTGCGAATCGTGTGCTTCTGGTTGCCGGTGGTATTGGGATTACGCCAATCCGATCACTTTCTGAACAGCTGGCAAAGGCCGGGAAAAATGTTGAGATCCTTTATGGAAACCGGACGCGTGAAGATATTGTTTTTTGGGAGGAATTGAACGATTTGGCGGCGAATATGGAGAATGTTCGACTCACGCATGTGATGAGCCAGGATGAGTCGTTTGAAGGAGAGCAGGGAAGGATTGATGCAGAAAAGATTGAGCGTCTGGTGCCGGATGTGGCGCAGCGCGAAGTGTATGTGTGCGGTCCGATTCCAATGATGGAGGCAGTGGTCCAGGCTGTGAAAAGCTTGGGGGTTGCGCCGGAGCAGGTCCACTATGAAAAGTTTGAACTGTAGTTTACGCCAACCATTTGTTCTTTTTGACCAGTTCTGTTTTGGTCCACCATTCGCCCAGGCCGAAGGTTTTTCCTGCGTCGCTGTAAGCGAGGGCGAGGGCTGTGATGCCGTAGATAATGTGTTCGTCAATAACAGGATTGTTTTCTGGAAGGATGGAGCTGGCCAGGTACATAAGAAGCATTAGCAGTGCTGTAGACCATCCTCCAAGTTTCATGGCCACACCAAAAACGAGCGATACTCCAATTCCAAGCAGGCCAAGCATGAAGAGCCAGTCAACAATTGGGTTGCCGGCCATAGCCTGAAAAATTCCGGCAAATGGCCCTTGAGTTCCGTGGGTAAGGAATCCGGATGTTGGGGATCCTCCACTTAACCATGCGTTTTGACACAAAACTTCTGTTACTCCTGACTCAGTGTGGCATGTGGCGAATCCTAATCCAAAAAGCTTATCTACAAAGGCCCAAAGAAAAATCCATCCCAGGGCAATGCGAAGGATTCCTAAAAGGTATTCTGCCGGTTGCTTTGCTTTTTGAAAGAGTTTCATGATGTGGAGGTTAGTTGCTAACCCCCATTGTACTCGTGTTATTGGCCGTTGCCAACTTT
>JAGQLQ010000060.1 GCA_020429235.1 Candidatus Peregrinibacteria bacterium
CAGAAGGCTGCGGATCAACCTCCCACAAAGCCAGAAGAAAGAGTTTGGGCACTTGTGTCATACATTCCGATGGTGGCATTACTTGCTCTTATTATGAAGCCGGACAGTGAGTTTGTTAAACTTCACGGACGGCAGGGGTTGCTTATTTTTATCATCTTCTTCTTTAATATTTTTATTTACCTGGTTCCTTTTATAGGTCCGGTCATTGGAATTATTGTTCATTTTGGATGTATGGGGATTGGACTGTTCTCAATGTATCAAGCGTTCATTGGGAACTGGTGGAAGATCCCTGTGCTTGGAGATGTCGCTAAGATGCTTCCAGTAGAGGCTTTCACAAAAGTGACACGAACTGCTGTTATGACAGAGAAAGTTGACGATGAGAAGAGGGCTGAAGAAGCGCAGACAGTAGAGTCAGAGGAGGCTCCTGCAGTAGAAGAGCCACCAATGGAGGAACAAAAGGCAGAAGAACCACAACCACCAATTGAACAAGCAGCAGAACAACCGGAACCTCCAGCCCAGGATTCCGATGCTAATCAGCAACAATAACTATTATTTAACTTTTCAACACATAATGTCAGTAACACTTGATCAGATCAAGGAGCTTCGGGAAGCTACCGGAGCATCTATGATGGCTTGTAAAAAAGCACTTACAGAAGCAAATGGAGATTATAGTGCAGCTCTTGATACTCTTCGGAAGAAGGGTGAGGCAAAGGCTGCGGAGCGTGGAGAACGTTCAACGGGAGAAGGTGTGGTTGCTTCCTATATTCACTCGAACGGAAAAATTGGAGTATTGGTTAAGCTTGGTTGTGAAACAGACTTTGTTGCCAAGAACGATCAATTTCAGGATCTGGCCCGGGATATTGCTATGCATATTGCCGCGATGAATCCTCTTACCATTTCACCAGATGAGGTTGATGAAAACCTTGTGGAGAAAGAGCGTGAAATCTGGAGAGCTCAACTCCTTAATGAAGGAAAGAAGGAAGATATGGTTGATAAAATCATTGAAGGAAAAGAAAAGAAATTCCGTGAAGAGGCAGCTCTTCTGAAGCAACCATATGTGAAGGATTCAGAAAAGTCGGTTGAGCAGCTTCTGAGCGAAGCAATCAATAAACTTGGTGAAAACATCAAGGTTGATGGATTCTGCCGCTACTCTATTTAGTGAACTCATGTCGCAATTTGATTCGATTGAGGATGCCATTAAGGACATTGCGTCTGGAAAAATGGTCGTGGTTGTTGACGATGAAGATCGTGAAAATGAAGGAGATTTGGTTATGGCAGCCTCTCTTGCGACGCCGGACTGTGTAAATTTTATGGCAAGGTATGGGCGTGGGCTTATCTGCGCTCCCCTTGTCGCCGATTTTGCTCAACGGCTGGATTTGCCTCCAATGGTTGAAAATAATACCGATCCTATCCGGACAAATTTTACGGTTTCGGTTGATCTGAAAGCCGGTACAACTACGGGTATTTCTATGTCGGATCGATCCAAGACTTTGATGGCGCTGGCTGATTCAAAATCTGTGGGTGAAGATTTTTCCCGGCCCGGACATATATTTCCATTGGTTGCGCGTGAAGGTGGAGTGTTGATTCGTCCCGGGCATACTGAGGCGACGGTTGATCTTGTGACTCTTGCTGGATTGCCACCTGTTGGCGTTCTTTGTGAAATTATTAAGGATAATGGGGAAATGGCCCGGCTTCTGGATCTTTTTGAGTACGCGAAGCTTCATGGGCTTAAGTTTATTACGATTAAGGATCTTATTGCTTACAGAGTGCGGTGTGCGGCCGAAGCTCAGAATTTTGTGGCGGCTTCGTGATATAATAGATAAGAACTCTAAGGATTATTGCTCATGACATTGGGTGAATTTTTGAAGTATGCATTTTTGATGGTTTTCCGGCCGCGGTCGCTCAAGACTATGGAGTGGCGGATGCTGCGTCTTTTGAACCTGGATAGAAAAAGGCATGGGCTAGCTCCTGTCCGGATGCAGGAAAATCTGAGGAAAGTGGCAAGAAAACACAGTGAAGATATGGCTAAAAAGGATTATTTTGATCATGTTAATTTGAAGGCGCAGTCTCCGTCTGATCGTTTGAAAGGTGCGCGTGTCTCGGATGTTGTTTCTGGTGAAAATCTGGCCAAGGTTGGAGGGTATAAAAATCCAACACAGTTTGCGGAGAATGGACTTATGAATAGTCCCGGGCATAGAGCCAATATTTTGAATCCTATTTATAATGTGGTTGGTATTGGCGTGGTAAAGAATGATCGAGGTGTTTATTTTTTTACTCAGAATTTTGCAAAGCGGGCTTTGGTTTTTGATGGAAAAATTCCCAAGAGGGTTGCTATTCGAAAAGGCTTAAGGCTTAGGGGACGCACTTTTTCTGGTGCCAGTACTGTTTTGTGTCAGGTGAAGCGTCCAAAGGTGGATACTGTTGTGTATCAGAAGAGTTTCTCTGTGCAGGGAGATAAATTTGCAATTCAGGTGCCGTTTAAAGAGGTGGGTATTTACGAAATTTCGCTCTATGTTGATGGTGAGGGTGGTGCTGGAGATTTTATTCTTGCCAATCGTTTTACTGTGAAAGTTGGACGGTTTTTATGGTGGTAAGCTTGATTGGACCACATTGCTCAATGTATATTTTTGTGCTATAATCATATGATAGTTTTGAGCTTATTGTATGCGTGATTTTGTGCAGTCTGTTGTCAAAGTATCGAGGGAGGAGTTGCCACGTGTGCTCTATGCCTGGGCGCTGCGGTTTTTCCTTAAATTTGGTCAGGTTTTAGGATGGACTGTTGTTATTGCCGTAACCGTGACACGTTTTTCGATTCATCAGTTGCCGATTATTTTGCTTGTGCAGGGATTTTTTACAATTGTCGGAACGCTTTTCTTTTCTGTTATTGTTAACCGGTTTAAAGGTATTCATATTCTACTCTTGAATATCAGCTTTGCGGTTGTTTTGTTGTTTGTTGCATTCCTCTACTACGAACATGACTTGGTTTTTACAGTCTTTTCTTTGCTCGCTAATGGAATCTTTTTATCTCAAGTTTCTATTATGCTTTCAAACTATACGGAGGACTTCTTTACGCCATTGGAAGCTGAACGAATAGTTCCGACGGTTGAATCAGCAGATACGATTGGTGGTATTTTGGCTGGTTCACTTCTGGCTTCTGCTACTTTTGCTTCTCTGGGATCGACGTTGATTCTTATTTGGATTGGCTGCCTTGGATCCTTTTTGCTTTTACTTTTTTTACTGAAGCCGAAACTCCCGTTTTTTTTGCAGGAACTTGAGAAAAATAGTCCAGCTCTTCACTCCCCTTCTCTTGCATGGAATGCTATTTCCAAAAGTATTGATGAAATTCGGAGAGTGCCGTTCCTTCAAATTTTCCTCACTGTTCTTATTTTTCATGGTGTTATTGCTCAGTTTATTGAATTTCTTTATACCAAGGCTGTTGATGAATCGGTTCACCTTTCTTCTGTAGCTGACCATGAAGCCTCGTTGACTCATAGTTTGGGGATTCTGCATGTGTTCCTGCATGGATCGGCTTTGATTGTTGAGCTCTTTGTTTCTTCCCGGCTTTTACGATCTTTGGGTACTTTTGCCGGATTCTTGATCCATGTTGTTATGATTTTTTTCAGTGGACTTGCAATGGTTTTTGGATATGGTTATCTGACTGCTGTTTTGGCGCGGAATAATTTTGAGATGACGACTATTATTCAACGCAATGCTTACGAAACATCCTATTATGCCTTTCGTTACGGGACACTGAGATCCTTGCGGGAGTTTTTCGAAGGTATTATTTTGCCGCTTGCAGCTGTCTTGGGAACTATCTTAATTTTAGGAATTGAAAATTTCTTTATGGAGGAGGATCTCGGTGCTGTTATTCCATTTTTCTTACTTTCCCTGGCTTTGGGAATGGGGGTTTTTGCTTTTCAACTTCAAAAGCATTATACGGATATGACGATTCAAAATCTTTATTCGCGGATACCAATCGCCCAACATCACGCGATTGAAATCATTTCTCAACGTGGACACAAAAATTCGTTTGATCATCTTTTAAAAATTTTCTATACAACTGAGAGTTTTCTTATTCAGGAGAAGATTATTCGAGCTTTTGGGTCTTTGGGTGGTGAGAAAGTTGCGGTGTTTTTGGCCCGGATGCTCCGATCCGAAAGGGACGATCTTTACTCTGATATTTTGTTGTCCTGTAAGGATTTGGGGAGGATGCTGAATCGTTCTGCATCGGGTAAACGGATACGCCTTCGACTTCGTAAGGCTTTGATTCACTTTTTGAAGAGATCTGAATTAGAGCCATCGGTGAAGGCTGAAGCTCTTGCGACGCTTTCATACTTTGATCCTGATGCACTTGTACCATATCTTTCTTCCGATGAATGGCTTCTTCAGGCGGTTGCTGCAGTGGATCTTTGGAAATCAAATTTGCACAAAGAGGAAGTGGATACTGTACTTCGCCAGTGGGAGGTGAAACGTGATGAAAATTCACTTTTTGGACTTCTCTATTTTGTGGGGCATGTCTCTTCTAAAAGATTT
>JAGQLQ010000061.1 GCA_020429235.1 Candidatus Peregrinibacteria bacterium
GTTCGTGGGAATACGAGTAAAAAGATTATTGAAATGGTGCGCGAAGCAGGCGCCAAGAAAGTCTACTTTGCTTCTTGTGCTCCGCCGCTTATTAATCCGTGTCCGTACGGAGTGGATATGCCATCACGCAAAGATTTCGTTGCCAATGGGCTGAATACAGAGGAAATTGCCAAATTTATTGGTGCTGACATGCTCTTTTATCAGGATGAAAAAGATCTTCTGGCTGCTGCAAAGAAAGGAAATCCGAAAGTGACCGACTTCTGTTATGCCTGTATGGGTGGGAAATATCCAACCGATGATATTACTGAGGAAATGTTAACAAAAAATGAGGCAGACCGTGGCTCTTCACAAGAGTCCGACGAGTATTATCCGCATGGGGATTCATCCCAAAAAGAGGATCAAATGAGTATTATCTAGCGAATAAAGGCTTTGAACAAAAGGAAAACCGCTTTCGAGCGGTTTTTTTTGTAATACATTGAATTGAAATGACTTGTACTTATCTGATGCCACATATTTACTTTTTGGCAAATCCATTGTATTATTTATAGATTTACTATCATGCTTACCATGGGAAGAAAAGATGACAACTTGGCGCGACCGCTTGGCCAAGAGGAGATGGATGCTATTGATGAAGGTTGGGTAACCCCTGAATCTGGCATTGTTGTTAAAAAAGAGACCTCTCCAGAAGAGGCTGTTCAAGGACAAGTCGACAAAATTGGTGGAATGATTCAGGAAACGCTTGAAGCACAAAAAATTGATATTGAAGACGTTTTTAAACCAGGAAAAGAGGCACTCAAGAAGCTTCTTAATCCAATTCCAAAGGGTTTAACCATTCTTAGTGGAGACTCTGAAATGGAAAAGCGAGCTTTGGATGGTTTTGGAGATGAAAAGATTTTTGTTGCTTCATATCCTGGCCGATCTGCTGAACACAAACCACAAGTGCAAAGCCGTGACGGTGTTTCTATCATGGTTCGAGAGAATCCATTGGAAGGGACAAAAACCGCCTCTATTGTTCTGGTTCATAGTGAGACAGAAGAGGATTTCAACGCGGCGGCTCTTGTGAATGCTGCTTCAATTGCGGCGGCTAATCATGTGGCACGGGAAACCAATATGCCAAAGGCTACTGATGTTTTTGTTTCTATGGACAATGCTCTTGATGTCGTTCGGGAAGAGCTGGATGCTCATACAGATCTGGATATGATGCATGTCCTTATCCAAAAGGATAACGATGACAAAACTTATAAACTTGATGTCGCGAAAGTTGGGAAAATGCACTGTATGACTATTGATCCTTATACAGGTAAGTATGACTACATGAATGTTCCTTTGAAGTTTGAGCCGTATCGCACAAAGCATGAGGAGCATGGTATGACCGAGGAAGAGCTTCAGGCAACGTATGATGAAGAAGCCCATGAAAGAGAATGGATTGTTGCACCTGGAGAGATAGTATTGCTTGCCACTGATCTGGTTGTTCAAACTCTTGGGGGACGAAACAAGATTGTTGAAAAGATTACTGAAATGCTCAGTCATGATAAGGATTTACAGGAGATTGAAAGCGCATTCATTGAGGCGGTTCGAATTCGACAAGATGAAGATACAAAGGGAAAATTCAAAGATCTTAGTGCTTCTATTGTCCTTTTCCGTGCGGTATAAGTTCAATTTGACTCAACCTTTAGATTGAGGCACAATACTTCCCAAGTTTGTGTCTCTTTTTGTATGACAACTCGCATTCCTGAGGGCCATGGTGGGGTGGAGACAAAATCACATTTGCAACTGGTTTATAGCGCACAGCCAGAACAAACTACTACCGATGATATTCGTGCTGATGTGAGCGAGGATATTGATGCTACTGTTGAGGAGAAGCTGACGGCATTTGATCGGCTTATTCAAGCAGATTCTGAAGAAGCCAAAGATGTTGTTCATTATATTCAGCGGCTTGAAGAGTTAGGTATTGATACAACTCTTGTTCGCAATATGTTTATTCACCGATGTAGCGCCCATAAGGTTTTTGTGCAGTTCCGAACAATGGTTCAGGCAATTCTCCACTTTTATGAAAACTCTGCCTCACGGGAAAATGGCGTTCACTTTGGGCTTTTTCGAGAAGAGGAGCAGCATTTTGTTCCTTTCCGACGGGAGGCTGAAAGAGTTGCCGATATGATTGATGGGGACCCAAATCTTTATAGAGAGATGAGAGCAGTTGATGAGGAGCTCGATACTTCGGTCAAAATTTCCCGGGAAGTACCGATGCATGAGATTTTTAGGAGAAAGAGCTAGAGCTTAAACTTGTTTTAGAGGGATGCCATCAGTACACTACTGGTGGTATTTTTTGATCTATCGACTATGAAAAGGGTTCTTCTCATTGGAAATGGGGCGCGGGAACATGCGATTGGAGAGACTTTGAAGCGATTTGGAGCGCAGGTTTTTACTTATGGGAAAGCGCGAAATCCGGGTCTGGTGGAGCTGAGTGAAGGATATGAGGTTGGTGATTTGAAAGATTTTGATGCGATGCGTGATTTCGCGCGGAAAGTTTCGCCGGATTTTGCTTTTGTTGGGCCGGACGATCCAATTGCGGATGGAACAGCAGATATGCTTTTAGAGATGGGGATCCATTCAGTGGCGCCTTTGCAGACGGTGGCACGACTGGAGTCTTCAAAGTCGTTTACGCGTGATTTGCTGGCCAAGTATGCTATTCCTGGGAATCCACAGTTTAAGGTTTTTTATGATGATGCCGGAATGGAAGAGTGGTTGAAAGAGTTGGGAGAAGATTTTGTGGTGAAAGCCGATGGATTGATGGGGGGGAAAGGTGTGAAGGTTTCCGGGGATCATTTGAATGGGCATGAAGAGGCGCTGGCTTACGCGCGAGAATGTTTGGCAGGTGGCGGACGAGTGGTGATTGAAGAGAAGTTTGTTGGGCAGGAGTTCAGTTATATGAGTTTTTGCGATGGAGTGAATACGGCAGAAATGCCGGCAGTACAGGATCATAAGCGTGCCTATGAAGGTGACAAAGGTCCGAATACTGGCGGGATGGGATCGTATAGTGATGCGAATGGATCGTTGCCGTTTTTGCAGCAATCGGATTTGGATGAGGCGGCGGAGATCACACGTCAGGTTGCGAAAGCGCTTTTTGAAGAGACCGGAGCGCAGTTTAAAGGAATCATGTATGGCGGATTTATCGCGACAGCAAAAGGTGTTCGGCTGATTGAGTATAATGCGCGGTTTGGTGACCCGGAAGCGTTGAATGTTTTGCCAATCCTGAAAACCGATTTTGTGAATGTGTGTGAGGCGATTATTGCTGGTGATTTGAAGAGTCTTCCGGTGGAGTTTGAGCAAAAAGCGACAGTTTGTAAGTATATTGTGCCGGAAGGGTATCCTGAAAATCCGCAGAAAGGACAAAAGATTGAAGTTGGCGCGATTCCGGAAGGTATAAAAATGTACTACGCATCGGTGGATCAGACAGATGAAGGCTTGATTATGAGCTCTTCCCGGGCGATTGGGTTGGTGGGAATTGCTGACACGATTGAAGAGGCTGAAAAAGCGGTTCAGGCGTCCTGTAGCGCTGTTTCCGGTCCGGTTTTCTACCGAAAAGATATTGGAACGCAGGAGCTGATCCAGCAGCGAGTTGCCATGATGCAGTCGTTGCGGGGCTAGTGCGGCTTGGTGTACGTGCCGAGAATCTTAAGGGTTTTGACCTTCTTTTTGATGTTTGTCAGTGCTCTTTTTGCTTTTGCGTCCGTTGGCGATCCTTCAAAATCCAAAAAGAAAACGTATTCACCGAACAGTTTTTTCGATGGGCGCGATTCAATGCGGCTGAGGTTGATGTTGGCTTTGGCGAACTCCTGGAAGACGGCATTTAAAGAGCCCGGTTGATTTTTTGAGAAGGCGAAGGTGATAGCTGTTTCTGTTGGGCCGCTTATTTGTAACGTTGATGCTTTTCCCTTCTGAATAATGGCGAATGTGGTTTGGTTGTCTTTGCGATCACCAATGTTTTTGGCCAGAATTGTACATGATAGTTTTTTTGCTACCTCGAGTGGGATGATTGCCGCGCCGCCGCGGTCGTTTTCACCAGCGATTGTTTTATAGGCCTGGATGGTTGAGGTTGTTGGAACTCTGCGCGCGTGTGGATAGTTTTTCTGAAGAAAAGCTGAGCACTGCTGGATGGCTTGCGGATGTGATTTTATAGTATTAATGTCACTCTTTTTCACTCCCGGGAGTGCGACCAGTGCGTGGAGGATTGGTTGATTCACTTTGGCGGCGATGTGAACATCGCGAAGAAAGAGTTCATCGAATGTTTCGCGGACACTACCGTTGAGCATGTTTTCTATTGGAACGACTGATTGCTTTACACTTCCCTTCTCCAGCGCTTCGAATGCCTGATGAATGGAGGCGACATAGAGAACTGTTTCGCCTTCTTGTGCGATCTGTTTTGCTGCAAGGTCACTGAAGGTGTTTTCCGGTCCAAGTACAGCGATATCGCCTGTTTTCAGTGTATTTTTGGACTCCTGGATCTCTTGTGCGCGCTGGCGACGCTGAAGGATAGCGTGGATAAGATAGTTGGTGTCGTCTTTGGCGGTTTTTTTGTAAGTTTTGAGGGCGTCGCCAGCGCTTTCAAAATATTTTTTAAAAGCCTGCTGATCCTTTTTCTCATCAATTTCCAATAGTTTTTCAATACTTCTGGCGTACTGCTTCATGGCTTTGAATGCTTCTGGATTCTCTTGTTGAATGCTGGCATAGAGTTTGGGATCGTGAGACAAGATCCTTCCCACAAAAGCGATCTTTAGTTCTGATGCCGGACTGGCAAACTGTAAGTATTTTTTTGCAGGAATTTTCAGTTCTTTTAGTGCATGCCCGAAAGCCACATCGGCAAAGTGAACCATCCCCTGCACTACTCCCATAATTTTGTCGTGTTCTTTGGGATTCATCTGGAGAACGTTTGCTCCACGGTCTTCAAGAAATTTTTTGAGCCATATGTAGTACGTTTTCCCCCGTGCAGGATGCGCAATAATGGTTTGTCCCTGCAGTGGATTGGTCGGTCCAAACATAGGGTGCAGTCCAATTACCTGTGCTTTGCTTTTGAGCATTTCTTTCACTGGCATCTCTTTGATAGATGTCAGGTCTACGATGACACTCTCTTTGCTCGCATGCTTTGCAATGTTTCGGATCACCTCTTGGGTTTTGGCGATCGGAACAGAGATGAAAATAACGTTGGTCTTTTGAACTAGCTCTTCATTGGAAAGAGGCGTTTTGTGATCGGATACTATAACTTTATAGCCCGCATCCTGAAAAAGACGCGCGAAATACTTTCCCATTTTGCCGCGCCCGCCAATGATTCCTATGACTGTATTTTCTGAATTTATTGCCATTCGTCGAGCTCAACAATGTCGATGATGTGTCTTTTTCGTGGGCCGATATAGCGGTGTTTTCTTTCGTGGAGCCATTTTCTGGTGTCTTCTGAGGTAGCGTAAAGTCCGGCCACAAAGCCGAGAGTAAAGCTGACCATGACTCCAGTATTGTTGTTCTTCTTCATGATTTGATTGTATCACTCATGACACAAAAGAAAAGCCCCAACCGTTTGGTCGGGGCTTCTTTCTTCCACCTGTGATCAGGAGATTTGTTGACCTGTGCTCACCTTAACTTTGGAGCATGGCCGTTGGTCGCTTAGTAGTATGGATAGTAACCACTGTAGTTGTAAGTGTATCCATATCCAGGAGATGTGTAGTATCCAGGAACGAAGTTGTTCCAGTAGTCGTTGTAGTAGGTTTGGTTATACCCTCCAAACAGTCCTCGTACTTCGAAGTTGTAGAAGAGCATAGCTACGTCTCCACGAGTCATTGGCTGATCCGGATTGAAGTTTCCGTTTGCATCAGTTCCCATGAGCCCGTAAGCCTTGGCGAAACATACATAGTCCATGTACCAACGTGTGTCGAGTTGGATTGGAGTGTCTGGGTAAGGCTGCACGTTACAGTGTGGGATTGTGATGTCAGAAGCTTCAAGGAAGACTCGAAGGAGTTCTACACGGTTGATGTTTCCAGCTGGTCGGAAAGATCCGTCTGGGTATCCTGTTGCAACACCTTCACGTTGTGCTGTTCGAAGGAATGGCATGTACCATGCGTTGCGGATTACATCCCAGTATCCAAGGTTTGTTCCATCGTCAGAGAGGATGTTGTAGTCCAAAGCAAGGAGAACAACCTTTACTGTTTCTGCACGGTTGATAGGTGCATATGGCTGGAATGATCCATCTGGATATCCGCTGAAGATTCCCCGGTAAGACATAAGTCGGATAGCTTCACAGAATGGGCTATCGTCTGGTACGTCCCAGAATCCTCCACAAGAGTCATCGTCACCAGGGAATCCAATAATGATTCCGTCTGTGTCGAGCTCGGTGTAAGCGAAGGCTACTTCAACGTCGCTTCCCTTCTCTGCACGAATTCGGTATTGGTATACGTCATCGTCAAGGAGGTCGTTGTCATCGTCTTCTCCATCCCATTCGTAACATCGGTTGTTCTGCTCGTCGAGTTCTCGTTCGTAAACAATGTTGTTTACTACTTTGTTTCCATCAAGAACCTGAATAGTGATCTCAACGTTGTCCTGAAGGACATCGAAACAGATTTCTGATTCTTCACCGTCTGTTGGGTCGAAGATTGCATTGTTTACATGAACATCGTCGATAAGATCTCCGATACCATTGTTGCTACCACCATCACGGTCGATTTCGACTGTTCCGGTTTCGGTATCACAATCTGATGAATCGTTTTCATCACATGCTTCGATTTCGTAGGTGTAGTCACCATCTGGGAGTTCGTCACCATAACGGTCTTCACCATTCCAGCTAGAGCTGTTAGCTCCTTCGCTTCGGTTTACATCATCAAGGATTGTTCGAACGAGATCATCGTCTTCGTCATAAATCTTGATAGTTACATCTCCATCCATGTTGATGGTGTAGTAGATTCGAGTGTTCTCTTCATCTGGATCGAATGGATTTGGATTTGCGAAGTCGTTGGTGATTCGCATATCATCGTTGTTTCCACCGTTTCCGTCTTCTGTTACTTCAACAGTAGCGAAAGCAGTGTCACATTCGTTGGCATCGTTTTCGTCACAAGCTGTGAGTCGGATTGCGTAGAATCCTTCGTCAACAACGTCGTTGCTGTTATCTTCTCCATCCCATTCAACAAAGCTGAGGCCAGAGTTGGCATTGCTGTTGTTTACCAGTGTTCGGATAACAGTGTTTCCATCAAGAATTTGAAGAGTTACATCTGCATCTTTATCGAGTCGGAAGAAAATATCTGTTTCTTCTCCATCCATTGGGTTGAACTCATCTGGATCTGCATAGAGCTCAAGAATTTCTGGAGCGTTTCCGTTGTTTCCTCCATTGTCATACTCAACTTCAACGTCAGTAGTAGCAAAGTCACTACCGTTGCTGTTGGTTGCAGTGATTTCGAAATCATACATTCCTTCAGCAACATCGTTGTTGGATTGATTTTCTCCATCCCATACATATGTGTGTGTTCCGGCTGGAGTACAAGACCCCTGATCGTCATCCAAAGTCGCAACAGTGTTGTTGTTACTGTCCTCTACTTCAACGAGAAGGAAAGCACATTGATCTGTTGTGAAAGTAAGTGTTGTTGTCTCATTGTTTGTTGGATCGAATGGATCGTTGGAAACAGATACGTTTCCAATTTGTGGATCGTTTCCTCCACCACCATTGCTTCCACCAACAATGTCGAAAGATCCAACCCATTCATCAGATTGGTTGAGATCGTTTTCAACGGTTACCTGGTAGTAATATTTTCCATTTGGATACGGTTGAGTTCCGATTTTACCGTCCCATACCGCTGGGTTTGGAGCAGCTCCTACAGCTGTTTCTCCAAGAAGAGTCCAAACAAGGTCTCCTCCTGAGCTTGGAAGCCCGTCGTAAATGTTAATTTCCACTGATGCTTCAAGGGTATTCACATACCAGAAGATATCAATGGTCTCGTTGTTCGTTGGGTTGAACGCCTGCGGAGAGGTGTACGAGTAATAAATATCAGGTGCTGTGGCTGCTGATACTTGGGCTACAGGGATCGCAAGCATGAGTGCGAATACCGCTCCTGCAACCAGTTTCTTCAGCCGAGAGAAACTGAGTGTTTTCATATAAAAATGGGATAAAGATGTATAAAATTATATGTGTAGTTGGTGGCCTGGGCCGCGTCTAGTTTCTTATAACTCTGTTAGTGCTTTTCCATTACAGGAATGGACTTCGTTTTTTCCTATGAAACATAATTAGGAACGGATTTTACTTTTTTGCAACAATGTTGTCAAGTCATTTTCAGAGAATATTTGACAGGTTGATAGCCTTACCATATAGTACGTGAGCGTTTATTTTAGAATTACTTGTTATGCCGATTACAAAATCTGCCAAAAAGGCTATGCGACAGGCTCAAACTCGCACAGAGCGAAATAAGGGAACTCGTACTCGTGTGAAAACGTTCATGAAGAAGGTTGAAGAGCTTTCTAAGACCAAGCCTGAAGATGCAGAAAAACTTCTTCCTACAGCGTACAAGCATATTGATACTGCTGCCAAGAAGAATCAGCTTCATAAGAAGACTGCTGCCCGCCGAAAGTCTCGTTTGGCCCGGACAGTTGCTGCCGCGAAAGCCAGTAAAAAGAAATAAGGATCTGATGATTGCGCGTTGAATAGCGCATTTCTTGTTGAGAATTCAAGGCCGGTGCCGTAATATGGTTCCGGCTTTTTTGCTGCGTTTTTGCGGCCGCATGAATGCATGAAAGTGGATCTGCAAAAGCCATGAGACCTTTTACATGTGGGCCCGTAGCTCAGTTGGTCAGAGCAGTCGGCTTGACGATAAGACTTCTAAGTCCAATGCTGGGTTATGAACTTCTGAATGACAGTTGTGGCATAAAAGAATACATTTTTCGAATTCATTCATTACTTTTTCGATAGTTCTGTTTGAAAGCGATCTCATATCAAGCTTAAAATCTTTTTCTGGAGCGTCCAGATGATGAAAAGAAAGTCCTGATAAATTCTTGGCATAGCCACACTTTGAGCATTCGCCTCCAGCCATAAGAACAAGCTTTAATTTTCGCTTGAGTCCTCTTAATTTTTGAGCTGGATAAGATTGATGTTTGCGATTTTTGCATTTAACAGAGCAATATAAGCGTTGCTTTCCGCTCAATTCTTTCTTGCAAATTTTACAGTTTGTCAATCTGTTCATAACTAAATCATAGCATTGATATGAAGGATATCAATGGGCTGTCAGAAAAGAGATTTTCTGATGAATATCTGTCAAATTCGGGGAAACCTAAGCATTTGTATGGCAATCCCGAGCCAAGTTCGTTTTAACGAAAAGGTGTAGAGACTAGACGGCAGACTCCCCTCGGGGAGAAGGTATAGTCCAGCTTACAAACCCGAAAGGGGCTGTGAAAGCAGTAGTGAGATGCATAACCGATTGGTCGCTGGTTCA
>JAGQLQ010000062.1 GCA_020429235.1 Candidatus Peregrinibacteria bacterium
AGTTTGAGTGTTGGCAGACCAAGGATCAATCCTGCAATTGCTGCCGCAATGGCTCCGGCAAAGAGGCAGACAAAGAAGTCGTGGCCTTGCATAAGGAGGATGGTGTAGGTGTATGAGCCGATCGCCCAGAATCCAACATGTCCCAGATTCAGGTAGCCCACGTATCCCATAATAATGTTGAGGCTGAGTCCAAGAAGGATCAGGAATGCGACATTGTTAAAGAATCCGAGGAGGTAGTTGGTATTGGTAAAGATTTCAAACATAGTTATGCGCGTGCTTCTTCTTCGGCTTTGGCGCCAAAGAGTCCGTTAGGGTATAGAAAGAGCATGATAATCAAAAGTCCAAAGACGATGGCGTCTTTATAGCTGGATGGGATGGATGTGAGTCCGACAATAAAGTTTTCGCTAAAGCCGATAATGAAGGCGCCTACAATCGCTCCTGGTAAACTTCCAACTCCGCCAAGAACCACGGCAGCAAAAGCTTTGACTCCGAGTGAGAGTCCCATAGTGATGCTCAGGTTTTGTTCGTTGGCGATCAATACGCCAGCGATGGCTGCGAGCGCCGTCCCGACTGCAAAAATGATGCCGATGGTTTTATTGATGCTCACGCCAAGAATTGCTGCAACATCCTGGTTGTCGGCGACGGCGCGGATGGCGGTTCCGGTTTTGGAGTACTTTAAGAAGAGGTAGAGTCCGAGGAGGAGCCCTGCTGTTACGAGCATGAGGGTGATTTGGCTTTGAGTCACATTCAGGGTGTCGCCAAAGAGTTTGTAAACTTCTGCTTTTGATCCTTCAATGCGGTACGATTTAACGCTTCCTCCAAATTTGAAAATCATAATCGCCTGAAGCAACGCTCCTACACCAATAGAGATAACGAGTGGAATAAATGGCGGACTTTTACGGACGGGTTTAAAGGTGATTCGTTCAATGACTACGCCCATTAATGCTGCAATAATCACAACCATGGCTATCCCGACCCACCACGGTAATCCTCCTTCAATCACAAATCCAAAAAAGAGATAGGCACCTACCATTGCAAAGTCTCCTTGTGCGAAATTAATGAATTCCAGAATTCCAAAAATGAGCGATAGTCCAATAGCCACGAGTGCGTAAATGGCGCTCGCCAAGAGAGAAAACCAGATGATTTGTGGCAGGATTTCTAGCATTGTGGCTATACTAGCAAAAACCCCGCTCAATTTGAACGGGGTTTTCGTTTGTTCTTGGTTGGAAATTCCTATGCTTCCGCCTCTTCCATAGATTCATTTTCCATTGCGTCTCCTTCTTCCGTCATTGATCCTTCTGATTCGTAAGGAACAACCTCTCCTCCAACAATGGTTTCAAGCCGGTGCTCAAAGTTTGGATCTCCGTTTGAGTCCATGGTGAGCGATCCGCTCAAACCTGTTCGTCCAGAGATTCCGTAGAGGAAGTTCTTCATGGCGTCGGTGTCGGTTTCGCTTACAGCGAGCATGTCTTTCACGATAGAGACAGCGTCGTAGGTGGTACTGGCATATGTTCCATAAGGAAGGTCTGTTCCGGTTCGGCTCTTGTACTCTTCTTCAAGGGCGATGAAGTCCGGGTTGCTTCGATCGAATGCGAACTCAGCAACGAGCATTCCTTCAACCAGGTCAGCATATTTGGTTGTAAGGTCCTGGTAACCGGCAACGACATCGTTACCGATCATGTCCACATCCCAATCCATTTCTTCAATCTGTTTGAAGATCAGGTCTGCCTTGGTTGGAGTTTGTGGATTGATGAAGAGCGCATCTGGCTCTTCTGCCTGGAGTTTTACGAGTGCGGTTCGGAAATCGCTGTCGTCTGGGAGGTATGTTTCAGAAACGATTTCTCCTGTGAAGTGCTCAGAGAATACGTTTTGAATTCCAATGGTGTAGTCGTTCTGCTCTGTGAGCATTGCTACTTTTGCGTATCCTTTATTGTTGGCTTCTTCTCCGATTACCTTTCCTTGTT
The DNA here is from genome assembly GCA_020429235.1 of Candidatus Peregrinibacteria bacterium. Classification (GTDB taxonomy): domain Bacteria; phylum Patescibacteriota; class Gracilibacteria; order UBA1369; family UBA1369; genus JAGQLQ01. The sequence continues at coordinate 1,965 of JAGQLQ010000062.1, forward strand.
TTGCGTCAGAAGGGTAGTTGCGGAAGATGTAGTCACCTGCAGTAGTGATGTCTGGACTTGATGATCCTGGAGAAAGAACAATCACTTTGGCAGCTTCAGCCAAAGGCGCTACTGCAAGAGTTTCTCCGCTACAGAATCCTCCAAAGATAACTTTAACCTGGTCAACTTCGATCAGCTTTCGGGCTGCGTTGGCAGCGTCAGCACCATTACATTTTCCATCTTCCCAGATGAACTCAATCTCTTTTCCATTTACGCCTCCTGCGGCATTCACTTCTTCAAGCGCAATTTGAGCGACTTTTTGAAGTGGGTCACCATAAGCAGCGCCATCTCCTGTAAGTGGGAAGATAGCCCCAACTTTAATGGTGTTTGATTCTTCTGCGACTTCCTGGTCGGTAGGTGTATCGGTTTGTTGGTCGATTGGACCATCGGCGCAGGCAGCCAGAAGGAACATGAGAGATGCCCCCAGAATCGAAATTCCGGCTGTACGAGTAAATTTATTCAACATATCTTGAAAGGTTAAGAGATATTGGATGAATGGAATAAAGCCAAATCTTGGCATAACTGCAAATTAGAGTATGGAAGTTCTCCATGTCAAATTTGGGAGTGGTTTATCATCAGAAATCTCTTGCCGTGGAGAATTCTTATACTCTAATACTTTGTTGGCGAAGGAAGTGATCCATGAGCACAAGAGCGATCATGCTTTCTCCAACAGGGATGAAGCGGGGGAGAATGCAGGCATCGTGACGACCTTCTACCTTGATATCAGTTTTTTTGCCGTCTTGAGTGACAGTTGACTGTTTTTTGAGAATGCTGGACGCGGGTTTGCAGGCTACGCGGATGATTATGTCTGTCCCTATTGAAATGCCGCCGTAGATACCACCGGCATTATTGGTGTGGGTAACGATTTTTCCATTCTTGGTTGTGAATTCATCATTATTTTCGGATCCTCGTTTTTCGGCTGCTGCGAATCCTGCTCCAAATTCTAATCCTTTTACCGTGGCGATTGAAAAAAGGGCTTTTGCCAGATCTGCCTGGAGCTTGTCGAAGACTGGTTCACCAAGGGCGCCTGGAACGTTTTTAATGCGGAATTCAACGATACCACCAACACTATCTCCCTCATTTTTTGCTTCTAAAACATAAGCTTCCATTTTTTTTGCGATGGCCGAGTCGGCGCAGCGGAGGGAGTTTTTTTCGATGGCTGCTTCCTGGAACTTTTCTGCTTTAATGGTTCCAACCTGGACAGTATGGCCAATGATTTTAGTTTTGGCACGGAGTTTAAGGAATTTTTTTGCGATGGCACCAGCCATAACGCGGCAAGCGGTTTCACGGCCGGAAGAGCGACCTCCGCCACGGTAGTCCCGGATTCCATACTTAAGATCCCATGAATAGTCGGCATGGCCTGGCCGATACAGCTTTTTAATTTTGGAATAGTCTTTGGATCGTTGATCCGTGTTTTCGATGATAATGGCAATTGGCGTGCCAAGAGTTTTTCCTTCAAAGACACCGGAAAGGATTTTTATGTTATCGCCTTCCTGGCGGGCAGTTCCCACTTTGTGTTGCCCTGGTCGCCGACGGTTCATCTCGTTTTGGATATCTTCAATAGAGAGGGGCATGCTTGGGGGACATCCATCAATAATAGCCCCCAACGCTGGCCCATGGGATTCTCCAAAGGTGGTTACGCGGAATAGGGTGCCAAATGTGTTTCCCGGCATGGATGGCGATTAAAAGAGTTTATGCCGCCTCTTTTTGGTCTTCTTCAGGAGTGTCGTCGTCGTTGGCTGCTTTTGATTCAGCTTTTTTAGGTGCTTTTTCTTCTTTCTTTTCTTCGTCTTTATGAAGAATTTCATCAAGCTCTTTATCAACAGTCTTTACTTGTTTTGCTTTCATTTCCTGTGCTTTTTTGGCTCGTTCAAGGAACTTATCAACACGTCCAGCGGTATCCACAAGTTTTCGTTTACCGGTGTAGAATGGGTGTGATGCAGAAGAGATTTCTACTTTAATCACATAGTGATCAACACCGTTTACCTTCTTTTTTTCATCAGAAGTAAGGGTTGATGTTGTAACGAATTCTGTCCCTGTTGAGGTGTCAACAAAGATGACTGGGTTGATATTTGGGTGGATGTCCGCTTTCATAGTTATTGTGCTTATTTTTCGTAAAGGCTGAGGTACTATACTTAAAAAGTATGGGGGAAGCAAGCTCTTCTGTTATGCTTCTACCAGTGTTTGTTGTTTATCATCTTGAGGGGCTTCTTCTTGATCGGTTTTAAGAGAAATGATGGAAGAGGAAGCGACTTTGTCGCCGGCCTTCATTCGCATCAGGTAAACACCTTGAGTTGCGCGGCCTTGAGACGGGATGTTCTTCAGGTTCAGGCGAATGACCTGTCCTTGCTTTGAAACAATGATGATATCTCCGACTGATTCTCCACTAATAACTTTTGCTCCGACAATTTTTCCTGTTTTTCCGGTTACATTTGCAGCTTTTACACCAGTTCCGCCACGGGACTGTTTTCGGAAGTCCGTGACTTTGGTGCATTTTCCAAGTCCATTTTCCATAATAACCAGGAGTTCTGCGTCTGAATCGTCTCGAATGATTCCCATGTCCACCACTCTGTCATCGCTCTTGAGTCGAATTCCACGAACACCCATAGATGCACGTCCGGTTGGATTCACATCGCCTTCTTCAAAGCGGATTGATTTTCCGTTTGAAGTGACCATCATAATTTGGTTGTCCGGATTCACAAGCCGGCACCATCGGAGTTCGTCTCCATTTCGCAGTTTCATGGCAATCAGCCCACTCTTTCGAATGTTTTGATACTCTTTGAGTTTGGTCTTTTTGATCGTTCCTTTTGAAGTTCCCATAACCAGGAATTCTGCCTGCTTTTCTTCATCACTGGTGAGAATTGCTGTGACATACTCTTTTTCTCCAAGTTGGAGAAGGTTTACAACAGGCGTTCCTTTTGCGGTTCGTGATGCAACCGGAATTTCGTAGACCGGAAGCCGGAAAACGCGTCCTGTGTTGGTGAAGAATAGGATAGTGTCATGGGTCATAGCCTGACGAATCATTGCGATTTCGTCTTCTTCTTTGGTTGTGGCACCAATGATTCCTTTTCCTCCACGGTGTTGAGCTTTGAATGATGATGGAGCCAACCGTTTGATGTAGTTTTCTTTGGTAATCATCACCATTGCCGGTTCATTTGGAATGGTGTCTTTGCTGCTGATCTTTCCAAGTGCTTCCGGGCGAACTTCTGTTCGACGTTCGTCGTCGTATTTTTCACGAACTTCCTGGAGTTCCTCTTTAACAATGTTCAGAACTTTTTGTGGATCTGCCAAAATGGCTTCAAGCTCTTTAATAAGGGCTAACTTTTCAGCAAGTTCATCTTCAATTTTCTTTCTTTCCAATCCAGCAAGAGTCTGAAGTCGCATTTCCAGAATGGCTTTTGATTGGATTTCGGTCAGTTTGAATTTGCTCATCAATGCCTCCTGTGCCTCTTCTTTTGTTTCTGATTTCCTGATGGTTGCGATGATTTCATCAATGTGGTCGAGCGCTGTTTTTAATCCTTCCAAAATGTGAGCACGATCTTTTGCAACCTGGAGTTCGAATTTTGTTCTGTTAACAATAACGGTTTTCCGGTGTTCGATGAAGTAGGCCAGAATCTGTTTGAGATCGAGGAGTTTTGGCTGGAGTCCATCAACCAGCGCAATCATGTTGAAGTTGAAGCTCAACTGCATCGGTGTGAGTTTGTAGAGCTGATTCAGAATTTTCTTTGGATACGCATCTTTCTTCAGTTCGATAACAATCCGCATTCCTTCGCGGTTCGATTCATCCCGAACATCGCTGATTCCCTGGATTTTTTTGTCCCGAACAAGGTCTGCAATCTTTGTCACCAAAGATGCTTTGTTCACCATGTAAGGAATTTCACTGATAACAATGCGGAATCGGTTTCCTTTCTTTTCCTGGATTTCGGCTTTGGCACGCATAATTACACCACCTCGACCGGTTGAATAAGCGGTCCGGATGGCTTCCTGATCGTAAATAGTTCCTCCGGTAGGAAAGTCTGGACCTTTCACAAACTCCATAAGGTCTTCTACGGTTGCTTCGGGATTGTCGACAATATGAAGGAGTGCGTCGGTTACTTCTCCAATGTTATGCGGAGGGATGGAAGTGGCCATACCTACGGCAATACCGGTTGATCCATTCAAAAGAAGTTGCGGAACTTTTGAAGGAAGAACGGTTGGTTCTTTAAAACGTCCATCATAGTTTTCTGTCCATGGAATGGTCTCTTTGTCGATGTCGGCCATCAACTCGTCGGTCAGTTTTTCCATTTTGGCCTCGGTATAACGCATGGCCGCAGCATTATCTCCATCGATCGATCCAAAGTTACCCTGTCCACGAACGAGCGGATAACGAAGGGCAAAATCCTGCGCCATACGCACCATCGCCTGATATACAGGAGAGTCACCATGTGGGTGATATTTTCCAAGTACGTCACCAACCACGGTCGCTGACTTACGAAACGACGCGCTTGAGGTCAACCCGGCATTCTGCATAGCATACAAAATTCTTCGTTGTACTGGCTTTAATCCATCACGAACATCTGGAAGCGCACGTGAAACAATGACACTCATCGCGTAATCAATGTATGAATCCTGCATCTCCTTAGAAATTGGGTGCGGTTTTGCATCCGAAAAAATTTGGAGATCTTTTTGAGCGTTTTCTTCATTCTGATCTTCAGCGTTTTCGCCTTCAGAATCTTCTGGTAATTCTTGTGGTTCCTTATTTTCTGCCATAAATGCTATTACAAAATGAGAGTTGTCGGACGCCACTGTATCATAAAAGTTTGGAAGTTTCCAAGATGCTTGAAGAAAATGGTGATTTTTGGTATACTATTAAGAATTTTTAGTGTTTTTCGTATGGCTGATCCATCGACAAAAGATGAGGCTCAAGGAGCACAAACTGCTCAAAAGGATGAAGGGACCCAGGAACCTCAGGTTTTAGACGAAAATGTGAAAAAGGAGTCTGAAAAAGAGGTGCCTGCCTGGCTTCAGAAGATTAAAGCTGATCAGGTTGAGGAAAAGGAAGGCCCAAGCCCTGAAAATAAAACCGATGCTCAAATTGGTGATTTGGTGAAGAAAGATGGATCTCCGTCGCCGGAAGGGATGTTGGAGACATCTGATAAGCCTGAACAAGTTCAAGAAGAGAGTGTTCAGAAAAAGGAGAATCCTGCTGCGGAAAAGAAGGAAGAAGAAAAGCCGGCTATTACAAAAGAAGAGGCCAAAAAGAAGGGGCATGCTTTTGCGTCAGTGAAGGATACGTTTATTAGCTCTATGAAAAAGGTAGAGGGCGCACTTGAAGAGGGGCGGACTGCGGGTGTTCCTGATAAGAAAGAGAAAAGCACTGTTGAAGGTGGAGAAAATAATGATAAAGCTGATGAATCTGCGAAAAAGGCTGATGCCATAAAGGAGACATCTCCAGAAAAGAAGAAGGATAAGCAAACAGAGGCCAAGGAGCGGCAGGAGCTTTTGGAGGCAGAAAAGATTTATCAGGAAGGTTTGGCGACTATTCGTGATTTGATTGCGCCGTCTTCAATGGATATTCGTTATGATTCATTGCGGGTGGAAGGGCTTTATGCTCAGAGTTTTTATGTTTATACCTATCCCCGATATCTTGATTCGAACTGGCTTTCACCGGTCATCAACTTTGATGTGACTATGGATATTGCTCAGTTTATCTATCCGATTGATTCGAGTCAGATTATGAAGGTTTTGAAGAAGAAGGTTGCAGAAATGCAATCGTCTGTGCGGATGGCTGCAGAGAAGGGAATTGTTAGTGATCCTGCCCTGGAAACTGCATTGCAGGATGCTGAAGAACTCCGGACACAAATTCAACGTGGGCAGGAAAAGTTCTTCCAGTTTGCGCTCTACTTCACTATTTATTCTGACGATGAAAAGAAGCTTTCCCGAATTGGGAAGCAGCTTGAAAGTATGCTTGGTGGGAAACTGGTTTTGACCAAGAAGGCGGAACTGCAGATGGAACATGGATTTAACTCAACTTTGCCGATCTGTCTGGATGAAATTGAGGTGAATACCAATATGAATACTTCACCACTTTCCAGTACATTTCCTTTTAGTTCTGCGGATCTTACCTCGAATGAAGGGATTTTGTATGGATTGAATCGGCACAACGATAGTTTGATTATTTTTGATCGATTTTCGCTGGAAAATGCGAATTCTGTGGTGTTTGCGAAATCTGGTGCCGGTAAATCTTTCGCGGTAAAACTGGAGATTTTGCGCTCAATGATGCTGGGAACCGATGTGATTGTTATCGATCCGGAAAACGAATATGAAGCTCTTTCTCAAACGGTTGGAGGCGCGTATCTGCGAGTTTCACTCACGTCTGAACGACGCGTGAATCCTTTTGATCTTCCATCTCCGCTTGATGGTGAAGATGTTCAGCCAGGAGATCTTCTCCGGCAAAATATTATTAGTCTGCATGGTCTTTTAAAGATTATGCTTGGAGGGGTAACAGCTGAAGAAGAGGCGATTTTGGATCGCGCACTTATTGATGTGTACGCTATTAAAGGTATTACTATGGAAATGGCGGATCCAAGTAAGCAGCCGCCACCAACGATGATGGATCTGCAGGATGTTCTTTCTACTATGGAAGGGGCGACCAGCCTTGCGCAACGTTTACAAAAGTTTACATCTGGAACGTATGCCGGTCTTTTTAATAGGCCAACGAATGTGGATTTAAAGAGCGGATTGATGGTGTTCTGTATTCGTGATCTGGAAGATTCGCTGCGGCCGATTGCTATGTATATTATTTTGAACTACATCTGGGCGCGCGTGCGCAGTAAGCTCAAGAAGAGAATTCTTGTTATTGATGAGGCCTGGACCATGATGCAGTATGAAGATTCGGCGAAATTTTTGTTTGGATTGGTAAAGCGTGCCCGGAAATATTATCTGGGAATTACGACTATCACCCAGGATGTGGAAGACTTTATTAAGAGTCCGTTTGGACGACCTGTAGTAACGAACTCATCGATGCAACTGCTTTTGAAGCAGGCACCGGCCGCGATTGATGTTCTTGGAAAGGTCTTTAATCTAACAGAAGGTGAAAAATATATGCTCCTTAATAGTGGTGTTGGGCAGGGATTATTCTTTGCCGGACTGAAGCATGTGGCGATTCAGGTGATCGCATCGTATACAGAAGATAAAATCATTACGACCAATCCTGAAGAGCTTCTTCGTGAACGTGAAGGGCAAATTCAGTATGAAACAGCCGCTGATGAAGAGGTGGTACAAAATGTTGTTGCTGCTGCGGCGGAAGAGGAGAATCAAACTCCAGCTCCTGAAGAGGCTCCGCTGGAAGAGTCTGAACCAATTGTTGCTGCAGAAAACAAGGCAGAGCCAACTGCTCCAACAGCTCCAGAACAGCAATCTGATGATGAGCCTGGCATTTTAAAGAAGCCGGAAAGTCTTGGTGACGATGTGTAATTTTATCGTTTCTGAATTTCCTGGATAGCTTTTTCGAGCTGGGAGTCGGTTTCGCCGATAGCGTCGGATTTGGTTTCTTCAACGACAATGTCAGGAATCAGGCCAGTGTGATTGATGGATTGTTCGTCAGGAGTGAGCCATTCGGCGATAGTGAACTTGAAGAGGGATCCGTCGTTGTAGAAGTTCACTTCCTGGACGGTTCCTTTTCCAAAAGTTTGAGTTCCAATAAGTGTCGCAACGTCGTGGACCTGCATTGCTCCGGCTACAATTTCTGAGGCGGATGCAGTGTTTTCATTCACAAGAATCATGATTGGGAAGTCTTCTGGAATGTTTCCGGCTCCGGTAGAGGTGGTGTAGGTTTTTTCTCCACTAATATTGAATGAAACAATCACTTCTCCTTTAGGAATAAAGAGGTCCAGAATAGAGATCGCCGCATCAACATATCCTCCAGGATTGTCACGGAGATCGATAATCAGCCCGTGTGGATTACTGGCCATGGTTTCTTCCAGAAGTTGTTCAAAGTCGAGAGCGGTGGTTTCGGTAAACTGATAAATAGCGATGTACCCGATGTCGGCCGGGACATCCAGGCTGCTTTGGAAGAATACGGTGTCGAGGGCAATTTCTTCTCGGGTGACCGTAAATGTCATTTGGCGCCCATCCCGATCAACAGTCATGGTGAGCGATGTTCCACTTGGACCTTTAATGGCATCCAGAAGGTCATCAATGGAGTATGAGCTGACCTCTTCTCCATCAATTTTAAGGATAATGTCTCCGGCTTTGAGTCCGGCTTTGTCGGCTGGGGCGCCGTCCAAAATAGTCACAATCAAAAACTGATCTTCGAAGATATCGATGATAGTGCCGATTCCTTCGTAGTTACCGGTGAGGCTTTGTTCGAACTCCAGGGCGCTTTCCGGATCCTGGAATAGGGCTTGTTCATCGGGAATAGACTGAACCATGCCGCTGATGGCTCCATAAATAAGATCGTCCGGATCAAACTGGTCTTTATAAATGGATTCGGCGTTGAGTTTTGTCCAGATGTTCAGAAAAATCGGGAACTTGTCGTTGTCGATAATAGATGATCCATTAAGGTAAGAGTTGTCGAGCTCAAAGGTTTCAAAGTCTGGAAGCTCTGTTGGATATGAGAGGCTGTTTCTATATATTTCAGCCTGGTGGACCAGATATGCGGCTTCTGCTCTTGTTAAAACTCTGTTTGGGAAGAAGTATGGTTGTTCTTCAGGGAGGAAAATTCCTGCGTTTTGAGCGGCTTTTATATAGTGGATGGAAAGCGAGTCGGTAATAACATCCTGAAAAATAAGAGGACTTGAGTCGTTTAATGGCGCGGGGATTCCTTCCAATGGAAGGATGAGCTTCAGGGCGTCAAGGCGGGTAATGGGCTGATCTCCCTTAAAGTCCGGAGAGTCTGGGTTGAACTTTATAAGATTGAGGGACAGAGCTGTTTTGACGTAGGGAGCAAACCAACTGTCAGCAGGGACATCTGTGAATGGTGTTTCGTAGATTCCATTTGTAGGCAGGTATCCGGCATGCTGAAAGGCGATTTTGAAGAATGCGGCCTTGGAAACAGGCTCATCCGGGCGGAAAAAATTTTCACCAACACCTTTAACAATCCCTTTTTCTTCAAGCGAAGAAATGGCGTCATAATAAGGATGAAGGCTTCCGACATCCCGGAAACTGGCAAGTGCAAACTGGGGAATAATCAAAAAAATGCCCATAGCCGCGGCTATGCGCATGGAAAATGTGGATTTGTCTTTCATTTTTGTGTGGTCAATAAACTTGGCCATTATACTGGATGGCTTTGGTAAAAACAACTGGATAAAAGTGGGTCTCGAGTCTGTCTGTTTGTTTACAAATAGACAAATCTTGGCTATAATATAAAGATATTTTGTTTGTGAGAGATTCATGACAAAGCTGCTCAAAAATCTGGCCTTTGCACTGCTGGCACTTCTGATTCTGGTGGGAACAATTTTTATTGAAAATGGAGCCCAGCCAGAGGCGGCAACAGCTTTAGAGATGGAAGTTGTGGCTTTGGCAGGGGATCAGGGGGCGACGGCTGTTGTGGCTGGG
>JAGQLQ010000063.1 GCA_020429235.1 Candidatus Peregrinibacteria bacterium
GTTCACACTCTGCAACAGGCAGAGATCCTTTCTAAGCGAGGTGTGGGGCAGATCATTTCGCAAATTAGTTCTGGTCAGCTCAAGCAGTTAAAGCTCGTTTTGAAGGCGGATACCAAGGGATCGCTGGAAGCGCTGAAAGAGTCGTTGGCCGAAATCAAACACGAAGATGTGGGTGTGCGAATCATCCTTTCTGGAGTTGGAAACGTGACTGAATCAGACGTGATGATGGCTGCGGCTGGAGGAGGAATTGTGATGGGCTTCCATGTGGATGCCAATGTGCAGGTGAAGCGCGTGGCTGAGCGTGAGAATGTGGAGATTCTCCACTATGACATTATTTACAAACTGCTGGAAGACATCCGCAACATTTTGAACGGGATGCTGGAGCCGGAAGATGTGGAAGTGATTCTTGGGAAAGCCAAGGTGAAACAGGTGTTCATGACCAAGAAGAAAGAGATGATTGTTGGGTGTAAGGTGGAGTCCGGGCATGTGGAGAAGGTGAAGGTGCGCGTGTTCCGCAAGGAAGAGTTGATTGGCGAAGGTCGGATTGGGGCTTTGAAGAAGGTCGACGAATCCGTGCATGAGGTAGCGGAAAATCAGGAATGTGGAATTCTGTTTGTTGGAGATTTGAAGTTGGAAGAGGGTGATATTCTTGAAGCCTACAAGACCGAGCAGAGAGTGAGGACTTTGTAGACTACTTCCTCCCGAAGATATTTTTGACTGCGGAAAAGGTCAGGTATAAAGAGAGAATCAGTAATAGTCCTATAATCAGAAGTGCGTATGGAACCGCTTCTGGATTTAGCTGTATGTTGCTCGATCCAAAAATGACCAAAAGGGCTGCTCCAAGAAAGACCAGCAAAATATTGCCAACCGCTCTCATGGTCCTCGCACATTTATATCCGAACAGTTGAAAACGCAGTCCCGGGTGTTTTTCAAGCTCGTCTCTCAGCCGCATATGGAAAAGGTATTTGAGCGTGCCAAGGTTGTCGGGATAGATGTAAACGCATGGAATCCCGTTCTTTTTATAGATATCCATTTTTTGCAGGTACTTACTTTTTCCATCACTGCTATTCCATTTGCCCAGAAATTCAACGTAGACTTTGTATTGTGGTAAGTAAAAATCTGCTATGCGATAGTCAGCAAAGTCTCCTTGCAGTTTTGCTATTTCCACCTGTTTTTTGAACTTCAGGCCTTCATCCTCTAGGAAAAATTCAACAATTTTTTCACCTTCCGTATCATGGTATTTGCTCATGGTTGTAGCTTATGGGTTTTGACTACTGGCAGTATAGCGCAAATGTGGTAGAGTGGTCGTATGACTGAGAAAATTAAACGCATTCAGTTGCCAACCCATGAAGATGAGCGTGGAAAGCTCACGGTTCTTGAGTTGAAGGATTTTATCGACTGGGATGTGAAGCGCATTTACTACGTCACCGATACCAAGCTGGATCGGGGTGGGCATGCAGTGCGCGGCGAAAAGAAGATTTATGTGTGCATGCAGGGATCGTGCAAAGCGCGCATCCACGATGGCGAAAAGTGGCAGGAATTTGAGCTGAATGGTCCTGGCGAAGCGCTCCAAATGGAAGGGATGTGCTGGCGCGAATTTACTGATTTTTCAGAAGGATCGGTGCTGATGGCGGTTTCTTCTCTCAACTATGAGCCGGACAAGTATATTTATGATTTGGAGGAGTTTTTGGGGGAATGAGGAAGTAACTTTTAAATGCAAAATGGGATTTTTTGATTTTTTGTATCCTTATAGGCGTATAAAGGGTGAAATAGGATATTTTGGTTTGTCTGAGTGGTGGCTTTCCTCTTTTTCAGAAAAAGAACGAGCTCATATTCTGAAAACCTTTAAACCTCTAGGTCTTACTATTAGTGTTGATTCTCTTGATGATAACTCACTTATTAGTGGTGAAATTGAAAGCACTACGCAAACGGCAGTTGGATTACTCTCTGCGCTCGCGGGATGGTTTGCAAGTGAAGAAGACAGGACTATTGCCTATAGAATTTTAAAGAAAGCTGAAGAATTGATTGGCGATGAAATAAATATACTTGATCAGCATTTTTTCTATCAGTCAAAAATACAGATTTATTATAGACATCGGAATAGAGATTCCGAAGGTTTATCTATAGCAAGACAAGCTTGTAGGCAACAGATAAGATTAGCTCCACAGGCCGCGATTGCTTTTAGGAAGGAGTATGCAAACTCCCCTTTGCCATGTCATGTTGGATATGAACAGCTTGCTATAATTTATGAAAAAGAGAAAAAATACAATTCTGTAATTGAGCTCGCAAGAAAAGCGAAAAGCCAGGGATGGAATGGGGATTGGGAGAAAAGAATTGCAAGATGTAAAAAAAAACTACTCCAATAACTTCATTGTAATTTCATGATTGGCTACCGAGCCTTACTAAATAATCTTTCACAATCATAGTTGCCTTGCAATCATCTTCGTTGTACTCAAGGATTCTGTTTAGGATTTTTGCATCCTTATTCTTTAGATATTCATTAAACCATTGAATAGAAAGGGCACCAGAAGGAGTTTCATCACGCCAACTGAAGCCAATGTAGGTTGCTAGAGCCTTCAATGAATAGCTACTTAGTGGCCAATCTGTACATTTTTGAACTATTTCGTAGAGATCAATTGCGTTTGTTTGGTCGAAAAAAGCTTCGACTTCTTCGAGACTGATGATATTGGGATATTGTTTTTGAAGTCGCTTGTATGTTGTTCTTTCATGCTTGGAAAAGAAGTAGATTGAATAATCATCTTTCCGCAATGCTTGAATATATTCCCAGAATCTTTTCCATGCATCTGCTTCGGCGGTTGAGCTCAATTCCTCCGCTGTGAAGTGAATGAATTGTTCTTTGCCTGGGCTTCTTTCATAGACGCCATGCATATACACGAACTCCTGCGTAGGATCATCTTCAATATCGAAAAACAATTCATGACTGACATCGGGAAAATCAAGTTGTTCATAGGCAATTGGTTTCTTGGTTTTATATTGCACATGCGCCCTGCTAATCGCTTTTTTGAGGCTTTTTTCACCAATTCGATAGAGGAACTCTTTGTTGCCTGCCTTTTTTTCTATCTCCTTTTGTTTCATTACATCTTCAACGTCTAATTCCATAAATTCATCAACTGTCTTAATCATTAGATCTTCAGTGATTCTATCTCTAAAGCTTCTACCCACGTAAAAAATATTTGTTAAATCACGATTTTCTTCCCACCATTTCTTACAACTGTTGTACCAGGGGCAAAGTTTGCATACACCACATAATGCAGGAGTATTACGCTCATGATCATTTATTAGAAACTCAACTTGTTTCTTAATGGATTCGTAATATTCCCACCAGGTCATTGGTGTTCTGGGCCCCATTTCAGAATTTAAATCATATGTAACTTCCTCCTGCTGGATGTCGATTATTTTTCCGCTATCGTGAATGGCAAAACCGAGTCGTTTTAGAAGTTCGTTGTATAAGCAAAGTTGCACGGCATAGTGCTTTTTCGGTTTTCCTTCATCGCCAGCTTCTTCGTCGACTCCTGCAAAGCCCATACCTGATTTAATATCGATGGGTATGTATGTACCATCTGGAAGTTTTCTTAGTAAATCAGGGATTCCGAGTAGGTTCTCATAGATAAGTACTCCCTGATATATCAATTGTGCGCCACTCTTCATAGCCTCGATTGTCGCAGCGAACCTTTCTTCGTGTGATCCGGTACTCATATCTACAACTTTGCCTAAACCTCTCACGATTCGTTCTTCATGAAGAACTCCCTTTTCCCACAAAAGTTCCACGAAGGGATTAGTTTCCTTTACCTTCTCTTCTTTTGGACCATAAACATCGCGCCAAACACGATGTGGACATTGGATGAAGTCATACAACTTCGAAGCCGTTACATACATACCTTTTCTTTAGCTTATGCCAAGCATGCTTTCCATTTGCCAGCCTGTTGGCTCCCGTTTGCCAAGCATGACTCTGCCGATAATATTACCGCTTTTTAAGGTATATAGTAAAGCTGCATACCGAATTTTGAAGCCAAGCCAAGTCTTTACTGAAATACAAACAGCCAGTATTTGTTTATTTGGGCCAAGTAGTGCAGTTTCAACTTCAGGGTTTTTCACGTGAAGAACTTTTGCTATCTTTTCTTCTATTTTGTGCCACATGGTATCCTTTTCCGCGGGCCTTTGAATGCCATCAAGAAGCTCTACAAGCGCTTTGAGCCTTGGTTCTTTTTGATTAGTTAGATATTCCTTTCGAATTTCTAATCCAGTTAAAGTACATGTATTTATATCGTCAGGGTGCGATTCTCTCTGACTCCAATTGCACATTATGGCTTCTTCAGGGCTGCAGAATTTGCCTGAGACTGACTTTATACCTTCAGTTTCCAAGAATTTTGTATGCGAAATACTACTTGTAGCAAAATATTCCTTTAGCGCCTTTTTACCTGATATGGAAGATTTCTCTAGCTCAGATGGTAGTACATGTTTCTTGGAAACGGCGCATTGCTCTAGTACACCTGGCATTACAAGCTTGCCTGTAACTTCACATGCTACAGCTTCTGTAGGCAGCAATGGTTTTCCTGTTTCGGCGCAAAAAATGAATTCGGATTTGTGCCCAACTTTGTTCGACACCGCGGAACACATTTCTTCATCATTTCGGTATTTTTTGCCCGAAATTTCACTTTCTGATAATTCGGTTTTTAACACTTCTGCTGAGGTGAACTCACACTTCCCGTAGTACTCTGGTTCACCACGTTTGCCACTTAATGCTGAAGTTTTCAAAAGTGTCTTTGTCACTAAATTGCCACTGATAACAGATTTTTCAGCTTCGTCTTCGAGGATTCGCTTGCCACTAAGCGAACATTTTAGCGTGTGTTCCGCAAGTGCGAATCGTTTACTTTCTTCCGATTCAATAAGTAGATGCCTTAAAACCCTTTTATTACTAATTTGACACGTTTCGATACAGTCACACGGAACTACTAACTTTGTAAGTTCGCATTTGCACATATCAGAAGACTCAATAATTTCTGCTTTTGAGGGGGCTACTAAAATCTCGCTTGTGTATTCCGCATTTCCTTCAAGTTCATACGTAGCAGCCAAGACTATTTCGCGAGTTACAGTGCCTTTTAGACCAACGACTATCATTTCATGTCGTGGGGTAAATTCATCTGCAAGTTTTTTCCTCTTGCGTTCATCTGTGCCTGCTGATGCAACTTCTTGTACCAGTCGCTCTTTGTAGAAACGCGTAAATTCTGCAATGCCTGGATCATTCATGGCTTTCTCAGTCAACTCTGATTCAGAGATGCCTATCAATTTTGGATTCTCAATGAGTTCATCTAATAGTCCTAACCACTTGTGGTCTGATTTCAACTTGTGAATTGATGGCTCACACTGCACTTCTATGAGTCTTTCATAACTGTCATGTGCTACTGCGACCCTGACACGAATTAATGCCGTACCTTCGAAACATCTCCAAACCTCTTTGATGGTGGCATCTTTAAATTTTGCGCCAAACTTCTCTGCCCACCTTCTAGCTAAAGTGATTGCGGTTTCTTTCGGGTCTTTGTCACCATCATTGACATTGTGTAATTGCTTGGCCGTGATCTTGTTCACAAGCCGCTCAAAAGGTGGAGCTCCTGGCTCATAGAGTATACTGTTTGTTCCTGCTTGTGTTTTTTCATCAAAGCTAATTAATTCCTCGTGTCCATTGGTTTTGCAGGCATAAAGCTTGTCGGATTTTTTAATTACTTCAGCACCTAATTGGGCTAATGCAGTTATAGCAAAAGTTTTCCCATCCAATGTGCGTTCGATTGCTGGTAGACTTGGACAACGTGGGGCATTGTCTGGGGCATCTTCCATGCCCCCAAGGAGTGCATTCATATGTTTTTCTTCCCGTGCCATCTCAAGTTTAGCCTCTTCAATACTCTTCTCGGCTGCTTTAGTAGCTTTCTTAATGTCCTTGCCAGCAAGTGAGTCTATGACTAAACGTCGCAATTGCTCCTCGAAACCAGAAACATTATCTTTATCATCAACATTATCTAGTCCAGATGCTTCCAACATTGCTTCTATGTCGCCTATTGCATGAGCTGCCAATTGGAGTTTTTCCATGAGTCGACCGACAATGTACTCTTCAAACGTATCACCTAAGATGATGTTAAATATGCCAACAAAGGAATGTTCGGAGGCTAGTCTCTGGATTCGTCCAATTCTTTGCTCAACCACCATTGGATTCCAGGGTAGATCGAAGTTTACCAAGATGTTTGCGGCCTGTAAGTTTACACCTTCAGAACCTGCTTCTGTTGATACGATTACATGCAATTCGGGGATTTCTTTTTTGAAATGCTGAATGGTTTTCTGATTGCGTGGGCCTGAATCACCATTTATTAAGCCACATTTTATGCCGTTTTCTCCTAAGAATGCTTCAATAGTTGTTTGTGTTTCACGACGGGTTGTGAAAACAACCATGCGCCATTTTTCAGGATTCTCAGCTTTCAATTCTTCAACGAGTTTGCCTAATCCTTGCAACTTTGCCGTGGGTCCAATCTGATTTACGATGTCTTGTACTTCACTTGCTAAATCTACTGGGATGGTACCCTTATTGGCCATATTGTTTAATTGTGCAGATAGCGCATGTGGACTACTTATGAGAGCTTGTAGAATTGATATTTGTGCAAGTCGGTTTAATTTTTGTATTGGTTGCGATATGGTATCTATCAACTTGAGCTCGTCTGGAGTAGGATCAACTTTGTGTAGTTGTACGTTTCTCTCAGGAAAATGCAAATTGGCGTCTGCTCGACGTATTCGAGACATATAGCCGTAAACAATTGATCTGAATTCATCTTTTACTCCAGGCTTCAATCGCCTCGCATTTGTCCTACTATCACCTATGAATTTGCGCGCAAACATACCATCAGTGCCAAATGGATTCTCATGCCCACGTGCAACTGTTAGCAAATCAATAAGGGAGTAAATGTCCCAAAGTCTATTTTGAATAGGTGTTGCGGTTAACATGAGTACATATTTGAAAAGCCTATCTTCTAATGCTTTTTTAAACCGTTCTGCAACTTGTGGTGGTTGTGGGGTGCCGTAAAGGTTTCTAAGCTTGTGTGCTTCATCGAGAATTAGCATATCGAAACCTGCCTTTCCAATTTTATCAAGATGAATTCGGGCTGAAGCATAAGTGGTCACTACTGCGCCTATTCCATTGGGTGGGGTAGCTTTAAGCAACTCACTACCGGTTGCCCCTACCGCATCAATGTCAAATTTTTCTTTGAGTTCCTCTTCCCACTGAGGAATTAGAAGTTTGGGGCAGACAACTAAAAACTTCCTAACTCGATTACGTGATATGAGTTCACTAGCTATTAGTCCCGCACTAATTGTTTTACCCAAACCAACATCATCCGCCAGTAGTGTGCAGGGTAGTCGTCTACAAAAGGTAATAAGATTAGTAACCTGATGATGATATGGATCGACAAGATCTTTCCATTTCTTTACAGAACGAAGGTCTTCACGTTTTTCAATAACGATTGGATCAATTAGGTCCCATTCTAGTGCAGCATGATAGAGATCAAATTCTGAAGAACTTGATGCCTTATGCAAATATTTATATCTCAATTTGGATTCTTTACTATTCACTTGTATTTACTTGGCTAGTGATTTTAATACAAACGAGCTATCTTAACTATACAGCTTGATTATATTTTTAATGAAGATAATTGCGAAAAGTGTCATAAAAAATTCATTTTCAATGGATTTATCTGCCAGTTGACAAATCCCCTCTTTTAATACAAAGTATTGCAGAATTATGCGAGAACACTCAACAATACAATCTGGTGCGGCCGGTCTTTCAAAGGGCGGCAAGAAGGTGCTTGTGACGGGTGGAGCCGGCTTTATTGGCTCTAACTACGCATATTATCATGTGGAGAAGTATCCACAGGATCGTGTGTTTGTGCTGGATAAGCTGACGTACGCGGGGAATAAGAATAATTTGAAATCCCTGCTGGAAAAGGACGCGATTACCTTTTTGCAGGGCGATATTAGCGATGTGGACTATATTAACAGCCTTTTTGAGACGGAGAAGTTTGATACGGTGATCAATTTTGCGGCGGAAACGCATGTGGATCGTTCGATTAAGGATCCGAATCCGTTTCTGTATACCAATGTGAACGGGACGTACAATCTTTTGGAGGCGTCGCGGCACAATAATGTGAAGCGGTACCATCAGATTTCGACCGACGAAGTGTATGGCGATCTGGGAACCGGTTCAAAAGACTATTTTACTGAATTGACTCCGATTAAACCGAACTGTCCGTACGCGGCGACCAAGGCGGCGGCGGATATTCTGTGTTTGAGCTATGAAGAGACGTATGGCATGCCGATTACGATCAGCCGATGCAGCAATAACTACGGGCCGTATCAGTTCCCGGAGAAGTTGATCCCCTTCTTTTTCAACCTGGCTTCGCAGGACAAAGAGGTGCCGGTGTACGGCGATGGGCAGAATGTTCGCGACTGGCTCTATGTGGTGGATCACTGCCGGGCGATTGATTTGATTGTTCAGAGCGATAAGTACGGAGAGGTCTACAATATTGGTGGACACAACGAGTACAACAACCTTGAGATCACCAAGTTCATTCTGGACTTTTTGGGCAAGGATGAGAGCTTGATTACCTATGTGAACGACCGGAAAGCGCATGATCGTCGTTATGCGATGGATCCGACCAAGATTGGACGAGAGCTGGGATGGAAGCCGTCGGTGACGTTCCAGGAAGGAATCGCGAAGACGTTTGACTGGTACACCGAAAACGATGAATGGGTGAAAGATATTGTAGGACGACTGGAAATGCCAGCGTTCGAAATCCGATCCAAAACTCCTTTAGAAACAACACGTTAATATGGCTATAGAAGGACCAAACAAAGAGGTCCTTGGTGGGGAGGAACAACAAGTGGCGGAACAGCCGCAGAAAGAGTCGTTTGATGACAAGGTTCATCGGATTGTGAATGCCAACTGCATTGTCCCGCAGGATCTGCAGGAGGATTTTTGGAAATATTATGAAACCGCACGCGAAGAGGTTCGTGAACAGGTGATTATGAACATGGGAAATGCTTACGCGCTGAAATTGCCCAATCCTGAAGATGATACGCTGGCATCTGTTTTGCGTACATGGACCCGGGAAATGCGGGAATCCCGCCAGTACTATCCGTATCTTAACCTTATGGTTTGGCAGAAACTTAAGCCCGTGAGTCGGGAGGAGTTTTTTAAAGCAAAAACGGTGGATCGTCCGTATTTAAAGAGAAGGAAGGCTGTAGCGCATATTCTTCGTGATTGTATTGCTGAGCGGTATGAGGTTATTCAAAAGAGAGGTCTTCTTGTTGGAAAAACTGTTGTGAAGTCGAGAGATTCAGAAAAGAAACCGTTAGTGATTCAGGCTATAACACCTGAATGCCATCTGGTTTTTGAGGGCGATGGGGTTGCCCGGTATCCTTTTGATTTTGAGGTGGTTTCTTCGTAGCGTGGGGCGGAACCTTGTGTTAGAATGCGCGGGCGTGACATGTTCCGTTTCTTTTTCTCATGAAATATTCTCAACTTTTTGGTAAGACGCGGCAGTCTGTGCCGCATGACGCGAAGTCGAAAAATGCCCAGTTGCTCACCCAGGCGGGTTTTATTGAGCAGATGTCTGCGGGAATTTATTATTTGTTGCCGCTTGGTTTGCGGGTTTTGCAAAAGGTTTCGGACATTATCCGGGACGAGATGAATAAAGTGGATGGACAGGAATTGCTTATGCCGGCGTTGCAGCCGGAAGAGGTGTGGGAGAAAACCGGACGAACCAGAACTATGGACGATATTTTGTATCGGACCCAGGGCGCGGGAAACAAGGATTTTAACTTTGCGCCAAGCCATGAAGAGGCGGTGACTCCCCTTGCGACCAAATTTGTGCAATCGTACAAAGATTTACCGATGTCGGTGTATCAGTTGCAGACCAAATTCCGTGATGAGCCGCGGGCAAAATCCGGACTTTTGCGCGGGCGAGAGTTTGGCATGAAAGACATGTACAGTTTTCATCGGGATCAGGCAGATCTGGATGAGTATTATGAGAGAGTAAAGCAGGCGTATTTGAATGTGTATGAACGATGCGGACTGAAGGCGTATGTGGTGGAGGCGTCTGGTGGAGCTTTTAGTAAAGAGCTTTCTCATGAATTTTCTGTGGTGACTCCGGCTGGTGAAGACACCATTATTGTTGATAACAAGACCGGTGAAGCTTCCAATGTGGAGGTGGCGGAAGGAAAGATTGTGAATCCCGCTGATCCACAAGAGGATGAAATGGAGATGAAAGAGGTGGAAATTGAGCGCGATATGAGTGTGGAGGCGAATGCCAAAGCGCATAATTGTGAAAACTGGCGGATTTTGAAGACCGTTGTATACAAGGTTGAAGATGGATTTTTGGGTGTGGTGATTCGTGGAGATCTGCAGATTAATGAGCATAAACTGGAACGATACCTTGGAAAACCGGTGCGCACCGCATCCCCTGCTGAGCTGGAGGAACTTGGCTTGATTCAGGGATTCATTTCTCCTGTCGGGCAGGAGGAATTGCGCTTTATTGCGGATCACTCCATTAAGAATGTTAAAAACTTTGTGACCGGCGCGAACAAGAAGAATGTGGACCTGGTGAATGTGAATGTTGGCCGGGATTTTGTGATCGATGACTTTACCGATCTGGTTCTTTTGGACAAGAACAGCCTGGATGGTGACTACAGTATTGAAACGGCGATTGAAGCCGGGAATATTTTTAAACTCGGAACCCGTTATTCAGAAGATTTTGATCTGAAATATACCGATGAAGATGGAAAAGAGAACTACGTGGTAATGGGATGTTATGGAATCGGAACCACTCGTCTGGTGGGAACGGTGGTGGAAGCGAGCCATGACGAAGATGGTATTATCTGGCCAAAATCTGTTGCTCCATTTTTGGTGCACATGGTGACTTTGGGTGATGATGAGAATGTGATGGAGGCCGCTGAAAAGTTGTATGGCGAGTTGAACGAGGCAGGGGTGGAAGTTCTGTTTGATGACCGGAGTGGTAGTGCCGGGAAGAAGTTGAAAGATGCCGATTTGATTGGTATTCCTGTCCGGCTGGTTGTGAGCAAGCGAACACTGGAAAACGATTCGGTTGAGTGGAAACTGCGAACAGAAAAAGAGG
>JAGQLQ010000006.1 GCA_020429235.1 Candidatus Peregrinibacteria bacterium
GATGGTAGCAAACAAACTTCGCGTACAATAGAGAATTTACGCTTATTTGTACCTATCCCACTTGTGGCTCGAGGAGGATGCATTCGGTTGTGTCTTCTTTCAGCGAACTGCGGCTTGCAATGCTGTACTTGTCGAGTGAAGCGATTCCTGCAGCGCCAACAAGTTTCAGGAACTCGTCTGGTGAAGTCAGGCCAGCTGTTGATCCGTTCGCATCAAAATAGATTGGAATAATGCAGCGCGGCTCGATTGTTTCGGCGATTTCATGAGCAGTTTTGGCATCCATCTCTTCTTTTCCTCCAACCGGAAGAATGAGAACGTCGATATCTCCAATTTTATCTACCATGTCTTCTTCCAGTTTTTTTCCAACGTTTTCCAGGTAGCAAACGCGCAGGTTGTCAGCAACGAGCGTGAAGAAGAATCCTTTGGTTTCTGGCGATCGCATGGCGTTTAAAACGATTCCTGATACCTCGTACTCTCCCGGCCAGTCAATGAGTTTTGGCTCTCCTTTCACTGCTTCCGCGTTGTCATTTCCTTCCTGGGTATTGGTAACGATCACTAGATTTGCCTTTAGCTCCGGGAGCTTAAAGCCTTGTCCGTCTTTGTATGGGTTGATGACAGCCGTTGCGTCTTTACTTTTGATTGATACACAGCTATTTCCGTGCCAGGTGATTTCCATAATTTGTAGTTAAAATACGCGCAGATACTACGGGATTTTTTTATAATTGTAAATTATGGGCGCCCATATTAGTCTATAGGAGCAATTAATGTGTTTTCTATGACAAAAATTCTGGATATTCGGGCGCATGAAGTTCTGGACTCGCGAGGAAATCCGACAGTTGAGGTAACAGTTTTTTGTGAAGGGGATGCGGTTGGTCGGGCGATTGTACCGAGTGGGGCGTCGACTGGTGTGCATGAAGCACTTGAATTGAGGGATGGAGACATGGCTCGTTTTGGTGGGAAAGGTGTTTTAAAGGCTTGTGAAAATGTGAATGGTGAGTTGAAAGAGCTCTTGGTTGGCAAGGATGCGAGTGATCAAAAAGCAATTGATGAGGCGATGATTGAGCTGGATGGAACAGAGAATAAAAGCCGCCTGGGAGCGAATGCTATTTTGGGTGTGTCGATTGCGTGTGCTAAAGCCGCAGCGCTGGATAAAGGCATGAGTCTTTTTCGATATTTGAATCCTGATGCGAAAACATTGCCAGTGCCGGGAATGAATATTTTGAATGGAGGAAAACATGCGGATAGCGGTTTGGATATTCAGGAGTTTATGATTGTTCCTGTGGGGGCAAACAGCTTTCATGAGGCGCTTCGCTGTGGAGCAGAGGTATTTCACACACTTGGCGGACTTTTACATGATGGTGGGTTTTCAACTACTGTCGGCGATGAAGGAGGTTTTGCGCCAAAGCTGGAATCGCAAGAGGCGGCGCTGGATTATATTTTGCAGGCGATTGAGAAGGCCGGGTATAAACCTGGCGATGATGTGATGATTGCCATGGATCCGGCGGCGAGTGAGTTTTTTGATAAAGAGGCCGGCAAATATTCGTTCGCTGTAAAGGGTGAACGGCAGATGCTTTCGAGCGATGAGATGATTGCTGTCTGGAAGGATTGGATTGAAAAGTATCCGATTATTTCGATTGAAGATGGTTTGCATGAGGATGACTGGGCAGCATGGACAAAAATGACAGCGGAAATGGGGGATCGATTGCAGATTGTAGGGGATGATTTCCTAGTTACGAATGTGAAACGCTTGCAGAAAGCGATTGATGAGAAGGCGGCGAATTCTATTTTGATTAAAATGAATCAGATTGGGTCTATGACGGAGACGATTGCGGCTATTGAAATGGCTCATAAGGCTGGCTGGACGACGATGGTTTCACACCGAAGTGGGGAAACCGAAGATGTGACGATTGCGGATCTGGCTGTGGCAATGGGGCCTGGGCAGATTAAGACCGGTTCTTTGAGCCGGAGTGATCGGGTGGCAAAGTATAATCAGCTGCTGCGGATCGAGAACGAGCTGGGTGATGAGGCCGTGTATTTGGGAAAGAAAGCTTTTCAACAATAATATTTTTCAATGATGGTAAAGGATCTTAAAATTGGGGATATTAAGAAGATTTATCCAAGGCGCGCCGCCGATTCGCATAAGGGGATGAATGGGCGTGTTATGGTTGTGGGTGGGAGCATTGATTATTATGGCGCGCCGATTTTGAGTGGGCTGGGAGCGCTGTATGGAGGTGCTGACCTGGTTCATCTTTTTGTTCCGGAGTGTAATTTTGATGTTTCGCGAAGCATGTACCCGGATTTTATTGTTCACTCTTTTCCGGGTGATTTTTTGGATATGAAGGCGATTACTCCAATTGTCGATTTTGCAAAAAAGTGTGATGTGGTTTTGATCGGTCCTGGCCTGGGTGAACGTGAAGAGACCAGAACCGCGCTGGCGACCATTATAAAATCGATCAGTATTCCGACAGTTCTGGATAGCAACGCGATCCAGGTTCTCAAAAAGATTAAAGAGGTTCCACGGCAACAGATTGTGATTACTCCACATCATAATGAGTTTGAAACCCTTACTGGAAAAGACATTAAAATCTCCGGATCACTTTCGAATAAAGTGGTTTTGCTCCGAACCCTGGCAACGGATCTGAAGATCAACATTATCTTAAAAGGGCCAGAAGACCTGATTGCGTCTGATGAAGGTGAGATTTTGAAAAATACAACCGGTAATCCGGGGATGACTGTTGGGGGGAGTGGAGATGTGTTGAGTGGATTTGTGGCGAGTCTTATTGCTCAGGGTGCTACACCTTTTGCTGCCTGTAAGATTGCCGCACACCTCTTTGGAAAAGTTGGTGATGATCTGGCCAAAGTGAAAGGCTACAATTTTTCGGCGACCGATTTAGCTATGGAAATTCCGTATGTGACGCGGGATATGATCTAGGATCTATCTATGAGAAAAGTCTACCTCCAGGACACTGTGCCTGCGTACCAGTTTCACCTGCTTCAGAAATTTTCTGATCAGATTGATCACGCGGTTTTTTCGCGACATGGTGGCGTGAGCAAGACTCCATATGACTCACTGAATGTGCGTTATGGTATTGGCGATTCTCATTCAAACGTGGATAAAAACCGGCAGATTATTCTGGATGGGATTGGTTATGAGCATATGGTTTCTGCGGATCAGACTCATAGTAAGAACGTGCAGATTGTGGATGAAGAGTTTTTAAAGTTTCAGCCGGATGGTCAGGAGGTTGATGACGTGGATGCTTTTGTTACGAATTTGCGGGAAGTTCCATTGATGATTCAGGTGGCTGATTGTCAGGCGATTCTTCTTTTTGATCCGGTGAGGAACGTTGTTGCCGCTGTGCACGCGGGATGGAAAGGTCTTGTCCAAAATGTGAGCGGAGCTACGATTGATGTGATGAAGTCGCATTATGGATGTGATCCTTCAAATGTTTTAGTTGGCATTTCTCCTTCTCTGGGCCCGGAAAGTGCGTTTTTTTCAAATCCTGAAGAGGAGTTGCCGAAGTCGTTTCATCCGTATATTGATAGTCAAAAAAGGGTGGATTTATGGGAATACAGCCTGGCTCAACTTCAAGAAGCCGGAATTCAGAAAAATAATATTGAGCTGGCGCGAATTTGTACGCAGCTGGATAATGGACAGAACTTTTTTTCTTTCCGCCGGGATCATGGGATTACTGGGCGGTTTGGGGTTGTGATTGTATTGAAGAGATAATTTTGTCTCTTTGTGTGTTCATAAAACATCATCTAAATTTCATGAATCCTTAATGAAGCTGTGTTAGAATTTTATTGTGTTTAAGTTGATATTTCTGATGACTCAAAAAGGTTTCAAAAAAAGACCTCTCAATGAGCAAGATTTCGAAAATGCACTTTATTTTTCAGATAAACAACATCTTACTGGGGAATATTTCTCACAAGGCGCATGGATAATTGATGATTTATTTGAAGGTTATTTTTTTGAAAATTTTCATCTCATCTGCATAGAAAATTCTGGAGAGGAAAATCTTGACCCCAACTCTTCAGACCTACTAAAAACTGTACGCTACACCTCTCCTTTGCAAAAGGGTGAAATGAGTAGAGCCAGCATGAGTGGTAGTATTTTTCAAAATTGTAAATTTGTGAATGTTCTGTTTGAAAGAGTGGATTTTGTTCACTGTGATTTTAAAAATTGTCATTTTGAAAATGTTGTTTTTAGAAATTGTCATACCCAAGGTATTGAGTTTATGACCTGTACATCATTTGGCAAAGGATTAACTATTGTGACAGATAAAACCTTTGAAACGTAGAACCTCACCGTGAGGATTTTTCATGAGAAAAATTTTTACGGTGGGGAATATCTACAATACCTGTTCTTTGACAGCAGAAGGAGTATATCTTGTCTAAAAAACCTGATGTCTTTATCGGCCCTAATGGGCATATTTATGTTTATAACAAAGGAGAAAATAGACATACTGACCATTTTCATTTTTCACCTGACGGAGCACTACTTTCAATAAAAGCTAAAGGTGTTCACCTTTTCCGACGTACGGATGCCCGTAAGGAAATTATTGAGGGTGTTGATAAAAAATTTGCACATATCACTAAAATGATACGCAATGCAAGCTGGACCACGGATCAAATGCGTCCACTCATTGTTAGCAAGTGTTCCAGTAATTGCTGGATAAAAGGCATAACCGTAGGATTCCAAGGTTCAGATCTATGGTACCACATAAATTTTGATGGGATTATTGAAGAAGTGAATATAGGAACCCATGTCGGGTGCTATCAAAAAGGTCATTCTGATGAAGGGAAGAACATCCAAGATGTCTTAGGTCTTAGCATTGAAGAACTTCTGAAACACTGTTAGTGGACTTTGCTGGTGTGCGATAATCCCCCATCTGCACACATAGGGCTCCCCGTACTGTGAGGGAGCCCTTTTTTTCTTTTCGCCGGGATCATGGGATTACTGGGCGGTTTGGGGTTGTGATTGTATTACGCGCATAACCTGCTCCAGAGCGGGCTGTGCGTCACGGAATGGATTGCGAATGTTCAGGGCCTGCTGGTAGTAGTCTGCTGCTTTTTGGCGTGCCTGCGGGGTTTCCATTGTTTCGAAAGCTTTGGCTGCCTGGTATGGATAGAGTGGGTTGTTCGGGGCCTTTGCTACGGCTTTTTCAAGATTATATTCGGCGTTTGAGTAGTCAAAAGAGTCTCCCATGTAGGCGTAGCGTTGAAGGTAGGCAATACCCAGGTTATAAAATGTGCTTGGGTGAAGGTCGTTTATGAGGATTGCAGATTCATAGTTGGCGATGGCGAGATCTGTGAGGTTGGAAGCCAGGTCATCACTCAGGCCTGGTGTTCGTGAGTATTGGAGTGCCGCGTCAGCAAAGATTTGGTAGTAAGCGTAGTCGAATGGTTGGGCTGCAATCATGGCATGATATTCATTTATTGATGCTTCCATGCCTCCCTCTTTGAGGGCGATGAGAGCCTGTTTGTAGTGGACTTCTGCCACTGCGGCATTGATGGAACTCATGGTTGCTGCGCTCATCCCAAAGAAGAGAATAATGGTGAGCACAACTTTTTTGATACCTTTGAGAGGTTGTTGCATAACGTTTGCTCTCTTTTCTGTCAGAACAAAGGCACATCCAATAAAGATGTACAGCATTGTCATGGTAGCGATAACGCCAAAGCTGATGACTACCTGGAACAGATAAACCAGGATTGCTGCTTTTACCCCAAGGATTGGATAAAATTCTGAAGAAAGTTTTTTCGGTTTCGCGAAGAGCTGCCTGTCGATTTTCCAGATGATGAGGATGATGATAGCCAGGAATGCTGCTAATCCAATTAATCCCTGGGTCGCGGCAATGTTGAGATATTCGTTATGTGCTGACTCCGGTGTGATGTTGTCCTGCATGCCGTTGTTTTCCAAAGTGCGATAGTCGGTGCGGCGGAACTGGTTGTAGATATCGCGATACGTGGAAAGCCCAAAGCCAAGGAATGGCCTTTCGGCGATCATATCCAGGCTGCTCATCCACCAGCTCAGACGGTCCGGGACTACACCTTCTTGTGCTGCTGTAATGGTCGCAATAGTGCGATTTACGATGGGAATGTCATCGACGTCTTTGTCGAAAATCACAAATCCGGCAATCGTGATGGATACAATAATGAACCCTGGCAGAAGAGTTTTTTGCAGAGCTTTTTTGACGGTCCTCCATTTTTGATATGAAAAGTTGAAGAGCACGACGCCAAAGGCTATCCAGGTACTAATAACAGCTCCCCGGCTAGCTGTAAGAAAGAGTGCTATAAACTGGAGAATTAACCCCACAATGAGAATATTTTTCTGCCATTTTTTGGGAAAGGTCGGAATCAGAAAGAGTCCCAACAAAAGATTCATGCCCAGGTATGCGCCAAAGTGATTACCGTGACCAATGGTTCCAAACACGCGATCGGTCGCGGTTTGATCCCAATTGAATCCTTCCTGAAAAATGCCGAAGTACTGGGCAATCCCATACAGAGCCAGGAAACTGGCGGTGATGGTGGAGATTTTTAAAAGCGTGATGACCTGTTTTTTGTTGAGATGGTTCCATATAAAAAGCGGGAGAACGAGCAGGTTGAGAATGGTGAAGATTCCAAGGAAACGGCCCTGGGCGCCAAGCAGGCTGGTGTAAAAGGCGACTGAAGAAATGGTCGTGAGAATGGAAATAATGGCATATATGAGTAGCGCCCAGTTGAGGGAACCACGACGAAAAGTGAACTGTTCTTCAATATAAATTTTGGCTCCCCAAAGAAGGAAGATGAACAGCGTAATAAGGCGGAGCGCCAAGAGTTTTGGGGCGCTGAACACTGTGTGAAAGGCGGGCGAGAACACAACCGGAATGGCTATAATTAAAGCATAGAGGGCATATCGAATGCCTCTGTCATACCACTTTTCTGTAGTTTTTTTTATCTTTCTCTCGGTCATTTGTTTTTTAATAGGCCCCTTTGCCTCGCAGGACTACTCCAAATGTTTTGAACATAATGGAAAAGTCGAAGAGGATGGATCGGTTCTCTATGTAGTATAGGTCAAACTCCAGGTTTTTATGAAGAGGAAGATCTTTCCGTCCGGCAATCTGCCAGAGACCGGTGAGGCCGGGTTTGACCAGCAGTCGGGCTTTTTCGATAGGTGTGTAGGTTTGAACAATAAACTCCATTTCTGGCCTGGGACCAACGAGTGACATGTTGCCCAGGATGATGTTGAAGAGTTGAGGGAGTTCATCCAGGCTGGTCCGGCGGAGAAATTTTCCTACTTTTGTGATGCGTTCGTCGCTTTGGGAGGTTGGAGAAAATGCCTGTTTTTTGGCGTCCTTCTGCATGGTTCTAAATTTGTAGATAGTAAAAAATTTGCCGTTTTTTCCGACTCTTTTGTGAGCGAAGAGCGCTTTTCCTTTTGAATCCAACCGGATAGCAAGAGCAATAACGATCATTACAGGGAGCAGGATAATTGCTGCGGGGACCGCTAAAACTATATCGATGATCCGTTTGAATCCACTGTAGAGTGGTCTTGAAAGATTTTTTTTCTGGTAATCGTGGTTCAGAAGTTGGCTGAAATCTTGTTGTTGCAGCTCTTTATGTGTTGGGATTTTTTTCATGCTGGAGATACTGAGATTGTTTTCCGCTGAGCCATTTTCTCATCTCTTTCGAGGTGACCCTTTTGTTTTTCTGGATGTAACTTCGCTTTTTAAGTGCTCTTGGAAGTTGTTTGACCATCTCGAGCCAGGCTTTAAAGATAGATGGTTCTCTGAAGAGCATATATCCAAAAACCAGGATCTCTTTGCCGAAGATTGGGAAAAAGTCGGCGAAGTATGTTCCCCAGGTTTCGTTTTTCAGCTGCATGAGTCGTTGGTTTTTGTAGGAATAGTACTTCTGAAATTTACTGAGCTGGCTGCGGTTTTTGTAGACCTCCATGTGGGTAAAACGTTTGAGTACGCCGGTTCCGCGTCCGTGGTAAGCCACAGCCATTGGATAGTAGAGTGACTTCCATCCAAACAGAAGAAACCGCCAGGAAAGATCCACGTCTTCTTTGTACATGAAGAAATCCTGATCCAGATATTCGCCCATTACTTTTACATCTTCCAGTGCCTCTTTGCGGTAGATTGGACAGGCCCCGGACACACCGAACACCTCTTTTTCCTGACCGAACTGGCCATTGTCTTCCAGTCCCTGACCATCATCTATGATGCGGCGATTGCGGAAACAGAAGAGACCAACCGTGTCGATTTGGTTGGTTGGCTGATCATTTTCAAAGTCGTATTTGTAGATTTTTCCGGTTATGGCGGCGATTTTTTCATCCTCCTCCATGCGGGCGATACATTTTTCAATGTAGTCGGGAGTGAGGTGAACATCCGGATTCATGATCATGATGTACTCCCCTTTTGCCAGTTTAATGCCCTGGTCTGCCGCGCCTCCGTAGCCGGAGTTGTGGCTGTTGCAAACGGCTGTGACATTGGGAAACTTTTCCTGCACAAGCGCGCATGAACCATCCTGAGAATCGTTATCGATAAAAATGATCTCGCAATCCATGTAGGTTTGCTGCAAAATCCGCTGGATGCAAGGCTCCAGAAGCTCTTTACTCTTGTAGTTAATAACGATAATGCTGATCATTTCTGGGCCAGTATAGCGTAGGTTTGGTTTTCTGTGTATCATGCGCCTACTATGAAGATTCTTGTTACAGGAGGGGCTGGTTTTATTGGGAGCCATTTGTGCGAACGGCTGATTGCTGATGGGCACGAGGTGGTCTGCGTGGATAACTTTATTACCGGGAGTCCAAAGAATGTTTCACACCTGGAAGAGACTGGGCGTTTTCGGCTTTTGGAACATGATATTACGAATCCGTTTGAAGAAGATTTTGACGATATTGATCAGGTATATCATTTGGCATCGCCGGCTTCACCAGTGGATTACAAAGAAATTCCGCTGCAAACCATGATGACAAACGCGCAGGGAACCAAGAATGTTCTGGATCTGGCAGGGCGGTATTTTATTCCGTTTTTGCTGGCCTCCACGTCGGAAGTGTATGGGGATCCTTTGGAACATCCGCAGAAGGAAGGCTATTTTGGGAATGTGAATACGCTGGGTGAGCGCAGCTGTTATGATAGCGGGAAGCGGTTTGCGGAGAGTTTGGCGTACAATTATTGGCGACATTTTCAGTTCGACCTGAAGATTGCCCGGATTTTTAACACGTACGGGCCGAAGATGCGCAAGCATGATGGTCGTGTGATTCCTGAATTTTTTAAGCAGGCGTTGGCCGGAGAACCTTTACGGATTACCGGGGATGGCTCGCAGACGCGGTCGTTTTGTTATATCGATGATTTGGTGGATGGGCTGATCGCGTTGATGGGGCGTGAAGAAAAAGAGTTTTCCGGAGCTGTAAATTTGGGAAATCCAGAAGAGATCACTATGAAGGCGTTGGCTGAGAAAATTGTTGAACTGACCGGGAGTGAGAGTATGATGAGTTTTGTGGATGGGGAAAAAGGTGATCCACAAAGGCGTTGTCCGGATATTTCTTTGGCGAGGGAGAAGCTTGGATTTGAGCCGAAGGTTGGTTTGGATGAAGGTCTGAAAAAAACTTTTGAATATTTTTCTTAACTTTTGAGCATGCTTTTTACTTCTGAATCGGTGACCGAGGGACATCCTGATAAGATTGCGGATCAGGTTTCTGATGCGATTTTAGACGATATTTTACGGCAGGATCCGAATGGACGCGTGGCTGTGGAAACGGTTGCAACTACGGGAATGGTAATGGTGTGCGGAGAGGTTTCGACGAGTTGTTATTCGGATATTCCCAAGATTGTGCGGGCGACATTGGATGAGATTGGCTATCACGATGCCAGTTATGGTTTTGATTCGAAGGCGTGCGCGGTAATGACGGCGATTGATGAGCAGAGTCCGGATATTGCGATGGGCGTGGATCCGGGTGGAGCGGGCGATCAAGGTTTGATGTTTGGGTATGCAACGAATGAATGTGAAGAGATGATGCCACTTTCTGCGGTGCTTTCGCATAAGTTAGTGCGGCGGCTGGCGCAGGTACGTAAGGATGGCGTGTTGAAATATTTGCGGCCTGATGGGAAAAGTCAGGTGACGATTGAGTATGATGGTTTGAGGCCGAAGCGCGTGCATACGGTGGTGGTTTCTACGCAGCATGGTCCGGATGTTGAGCAGGATCAGATAAAACGTGATGTTTTGGAGCATGTGATTCGTCCGGTGTGTGGTGATTTTTTGGATGATGAAACGATTGTTCATGTGAATCCGACCGGGCGCTTTATTATTGGTGGTCCGCCTGGTGATGTTGGGCTGACCGGGCGAAAGATTATTGTGGATACGTATGGGGGAATGGCCCGGCATGGAGGTGGATGTTTTTCCGGGAAAGATCCTTCTAAAGTGGACAGGAGCGCGGCGTATTATGCCCGTTATGTAGCTAAAAATGTGGTTGCCGCGGGACTTGCCGATAAGTTTGAATTGCAGGTTTCATACGCGATTGGTGTGGCGGACCCACTTTCACTTTTTGTGGAAACGTTTGGCACGGGGAAGATCGCTGATGAGAAAATTTTGGAAGCTGTTCGTGAGCATTTTGATTTCCGACCGGCGAATATTATTGAGTCACTGCAGTTGAAAAAGCCCATCTATAAGCAGACCGCGGCATATGGTCACTTTGGTCGCAATGAAGATGGATTTACGTGGGAAGTGACCGACAAAGCTGATGCTCTGAAAGCGTATTTGTAATGTGATGGTATGAATGTTGCTGTTTTTGGTTGTGGCTATGTGGGGCTTACGTGCGCGGTTGGGTTGGCTGAGTTGGGACACACCGTGGTTGGTGTTGATATTGATGAGAAGAAATTGGCACTGTTGAAGGAGGGAAAATCTCCTCTTTTTGAAGAAGGTCTTGAAGCAACGATGCAGCGGCAGATGACTGCCGGACAGCTGACTTTTACGCATGATGGCGAATCTGCCATTCAAAAAAGCGATGTTGTAATGTGTGCCGTTTCTTTGCCTGGTGAGCGCACTGACTTTGGTGCCGTCATGCAGGTTGCGCAGTTGTTCGCGCGCTTGGCGGATGGGAAAAAACTTTTTGTAAATAAGTCGACTGTTCCAGTTGGATCGGCTGAGAAGATTGGAGAAATAATTGCGCCTTCCCAGATTGTCGCTAACCCTGAATTCCTGCAGGAAGGAACGGCATTACGGAATTTTCTGCATCCGGAAAGAGTAGTTGTGGGACTCAATGACGATGATGAAAATGTGAAGGAAAAAATGAAAGAGCTCTACTGTTATGATGAAGAGATTCCATTCGTGTTCACCAGTTTGCGCAATGCAGAACTGATCAAGTACGCGTCGAATGTATTTTTGGCGACGAAGATTTCTTTTGCCAATGAGCTGGCAAATTTGTGTGAGGCTACCGGTGGAGATGTTCAGGAGGTTGTTCGTGGAATGGGATTTGATTCGCGAATTGGTTCAGATTTTTTGCAGGCCGGAATTGGTTTTGGAGGTTCCTGTCTGCCTAAAAGTGTTCAGACACTTTTGGATAATGGAAAAGATTTGGATTGTGATTTGCCTCTTTTTGAGGCTGTGAAACAAGTGAATGAGTCACGTGTTGATACTCTTTTTTCACGACTTGAGCAGACTCTTGGATCTCTTCAGGATAAAAAAATTGCTGTGTGGGGGGCGACGTTTAAACCGAACACCAATGATATTCGGGAGGCTCCATCGTTGAAAGTTTTGCAAAAGTTGATTGATGCGCGGGCACAGATTTGTGTGTTTGATCCGGTCGCATCTTTGGACGGATTGGATGTTGCAACTGCTGATGATCTTTATGCCGGTCTTCAAGATGCCGAGGCTCTTTTGATTTTGACGGAATGGGATGTTTTCAAGAATCCGGATTTTGTAAAAATGAAATCACTGATGAATCAACCACTTGTTGTTGATGGCCGGAATATTTTTGATCCGGCAGTGATGAAAGATCAGGGCTTTCAATATGTGAGTGTGGGGCGCGCTTAATCGTCTATTTTATCCTCCACGCGAAGGCTGAAATCGAAGCGTTCCTGAGTAAGATTGCGGTTGTAGTATGGATCTCCGTTTTCAAGGATTCCTGCGTATTTTCGCTGCATGTACTGGATCTCTTTCATGGCAACTTCGTACCCGCGGGAGAGTGATTCGTGATGATAGAGTTCTGCGAATGGGGTGTAGACGACAAGGTATCCTTGTTCGCGAAGGCGGAGGCAGAAGTCGATGTCGTTAAAGGTGATGGCGAGATCTTTTTCGTTGAGACCACCCATTTTTTGGTAGATATCTTTTTTGATCATCATGCATGCTCCGGTTACGGCGCTGTAGTTACGGATGACTTCGGCCTGGCCAAAGTAGGCGAGGTCGTTGCGATGAGTTTTTCCAAAGGCGTGATTGGCAATGCCATTGAGCCCGATAATAACGCCGGCATGTTGAATGAGGTCGTTTGGATAGATAAGTTTTGCTCCGACTGCTCCAACCTCTTCGCGCTGAGCGTGCTCCAGCATGGACTGAATCCAGTCCTCAGAGATCACTTCTGTATCATTGTTGAGAAGCAAAAAGTACTCCCCCTGCGCCTCCTGAACTGCAAAGTTGTTGATGGCTGCAAAGTTGAAGGGATGATCGTAACTGAGTAGTTTGATCTTTTTATTGTATTTGAGCTGATCAAGGTACTCCTTTGTTTCCAGCTCTTCGCTCTGATTATCGACCAAAATGATTTCATAGTTTTCCCATGTCGATTTTTTGAGGATGCTTTCGATGCATACTTTCAGAACATCGGCTTTGTCTTTGAATGGGATGATGATGCTGACGAGTGGTTCGCCAAGAATGCGGCGCTTCACGCGGAATGAGCTGCTGAATCTTCCGTCTTCCACTGTGCCTTCTATGCCCCGGCGTTTCATTGCGCGGAGGAGTGTTTCTTTTGCCCGCGTAAAAACGTACGGTTTTGCGTCGACTGTTGCGGCTGTTGATCCTGGTATTTTACGCCAGTGGTACAAAATTTTTGGAATGTGTTTAATCTTGTCTGTTTTTTCAGTGATGCGAAGAACCAGATCGTAGTCCTGACATCCGGAAGACTCATCGGTGAGTCGTCCGAGTTCCTCAATCAGACTTCGTCGATACACCGAAAAATGACTGGTGTAGTTTTCTGAAAGAAGCAGATCGGGTGCCCAATCCGGCTTAAAGAAGGGATCACAGCGGTTGCCATCCAAATCCAATTTATCTTCATCGCTGTAGATAAAGTCGTAATCTTTTTCCTGCAATGTCTTCACTACTTCATAGAGCGCGTCCGGGGTGAGCTCATCGTCGTTGTCCAAAAATCCAATGAATTCGCCAGTGGCAAGTTCAATGGCATCGTTGGATGCCTTCACAATTCCGCCATTCTTTTTACGGAAAACGGCTTTAATTCTGTCGTCATTTTGGACGTACTCTTTGATAATTTGGATCAGGTTTTCCTCGGTGGACGCATCGTCACAAATGCAGAGTTCCCATTGGTCATACCATTGATCCTGCACTGATTTTATTGCCTTATGAAGCCACTTTTCATCAACGTTGTAGGTGGGCATCACAATGCTGATGACTGGTGATTTTTGAAATTTTTTAATCTCTGCTTCTGCTTTTTTTTGGTCCTGATCTGTCAGCTGATTCTCTTCAACATATTTTTGATACGCCGCTTTTTCCTCCATTGGCTTTTGTTTTTTCATCTTACGAACCAATCGTTTCCAGAAAACTTTTGGTCCCAGGTGGGTTAAAACATTCCACCCTTTTTTGATGAGTGACACCGGTTTGGTCCAGAGTGTGGTTTTGATTTTTGAATAGAACATAATGAGCTTCCAGGCCCGGGAATTAATCACGCTCTGGAGCTCTTTCTGGTGGTTCTGTAGGTTTTGCCTTGTGGCTGTTAGATCGGTATTGAGTGCGTTTATTTTTTGGTCTTTTCCGGCAAGATTCTCTTCAAGTTTAAGGCCGTATTTTTTAAGATTCTGAATCTCTTCTTCATTTTTTGACTGTAGATCCTTCAACTTTTCCAGTTCCTCCTGCTGCCTTGTTTTTAGGTTTTCGAGCTGTTCCAATGTTTCATCTTTCTCGGCAACAATGCTTTTGAGAAAGTTTACGGTTTTCTCTTTTTCCTGAAGGTAATCACGAACATCCCGGAGTGTTGTTTTGTAGGTACTCACAATCTCTCGGGCTTTTTCCAGCTTCTGGTCTTTTTCCTGAATAATCTGATCTTTCTGCTGAATTGCTTCAGAGTTCGCGCTTGAGGAAGCCTCTTTTTCTACCATGACTTTCTTGAGATCGTTGAAAGCTTTTTGGAGAAGTTCCATAAATCTTTCGGGTTTCCACTGATTTTGGTCCTGGAGTTCATTTAAAACTCCTTCCTCCAATGGCATTCCCTCTGTCGCGATTACAAAAATCGTTCGGTATGTCGGGGCCCGTAGATTGCCAAGTTCGCGAAGATGATTATTAAAGAATTGGTAGAATTCGTACTTTTCATGTTCCATGTTTTGACCGTGCTGGATAACACTGTAGAGCTGCTGGATGTACCAGTTCATGAGATTCCCCTCTTTGATGATGGTGTAGTCGAGATCTTCTTTCCGAAGAATGCTGACGATTTTTTCTTCTTCGGGGAGTCCATTTTCACTATGTTCTTTCAAAAAAGGATGTTCTGTATTGGTTATTCGTTTGAACTGATCAGAAATGTACTGCTCTGCCCGTTCGACCAGCTCGTTTTTGCATGGCATTCCCAGAATTACATATCCTTTGCTTACCCGCACCATTTCGCGGATAACCGGTGCTCTGAATGGCTTTTCCACATGTTCAATTAAATCGGATCCAACAACAATGTCGAAACTTTTGTCTGAAAAAGGGATTTTATTGGCGTCGCCCTGAATGTATTCAATCTGCTCCCCATCTGGTTGAGCTTTTTTGTCGAGAATGGTGAACCTTGTTTCTTCGGGGAAAAAGGCTGCCAGATTCCCCAAATGGCCTCCAACATCCAATACACGCAGCTTTTGTTCTGGCAAAAGATGCTGCGCCATGAATGCAATGGTCGTGTTTCGTGAATAAAGGTCTGGGGGGAGTTTGGAAATGTCTTCTCTGTTCATGTCAAAGCCGGGCACAGTGTTTTTAGGCACCATATGTATCATGTTTTTTTCCAATTTACAACGCTAAACTCTGGTGATATTGGTCAACAATTTCGGCTGGCGAGCCGCCTGCGACCAGCTGTCCCTGCTTTAGGAAAAAGGCTTTTGTGCAGAGATCACGGATTTGGTCGGAGTTGTGCGTTACCAGCAGGATTGTTTTTCCTTCTTTCTTCCACTTTTCAAAAACAGCCATGCATTTTTTCTGAAATCCTTCGTCTCCAACGGCTAAAACCTCATCGCAAAGATAGATATCAGCGTCGGCTTCTTTGGCTATAGAAAAGGCCAGACGGGCTTTCATTCCGGCAGAAAAGTTTTTAATTTTCAGATCCAGGAAATTTTCGATTTCCGCGAATGAAACAATTTCATCAAACTTTTCTTTGATTTGTGCCCTTGTCAGCCCCAGGAGTGTGGCGTTGACCACAATGTTTTCACGTGCGGTGAGCTCCGGCTGAAATCCGATTCCCAACTCTAAAAACGGGGCAATTTTCCCATCCACTTTTACTGTTCCTTCTGATGGGCGATAGATGCCGGCAATGAGTTTCAGGAGTGTGGTTTTTCCGCTTCCATTACGTCCAACAATCCCTACAAAATCACCTTTTTGAATATTTAATGACACATCTTTCAGGGCATGGAACTCCTCGTATGTTCGCTTTTTGGCTATTTTGAGCAGATTTTCCTTAAGCGTATCCCTGCGTTCATGTGGGAGTTTAAAGGTTTTGCTCAGATTCTGGATGTGAATAGGTGTGGACATGCTGCTTGGATTATATCACCAAAAAAAATACTTAAAAAAGAAAGCCCTCACAGTTCTGTGAGGGCTTCGCAGCGAGCATGCAATGCATGCGTCCACTTCCAGAGTTGTCATCTTCATTATAGGGCTAGCAGGTGGTGGAGGCAAGGAGAGTCGAACTCCTCACTCTCAGAATGACAACTCTGGAGTGGCACCCGCTGCCCCCACCCTCTGCCAGCATTTGCAGTTTACGAATTCAGTATAATCGAAGGATAAATTCTTGATAAAATTTAGAGCTTTTCGGCAATTTTGTTCTCCTGTGTTTTGAAAATGGCGTATCCGAGTGCAAAGATTATCACGGTTCCAATGAAGAGGATAATGTTCAGATAAAGGCTTGGGATATGGTGACGAATGAAGATGTCCCGTGAGTATTCAATGATGCGCGCCCATGGATTCAGAAAGATGAGGCTGTGATATTCAAATGGGACAACTGTGATGGGATAAATAATTGGTGTAAGCCAAAATCCTATTTGGAGGAGGATTTCCCAAATATGTTGGAGGTCGCGAAAATGGATAGAAAGTGAGGCTAACACAAAGGTTATTCCTGTTGCGATCAGATACATTTCTGCCAGATACAAAAGGAAAAATAATGCTTCCCAACCTGGAGCAACGCCGGCAATAGCCAGGAAAAAGAAAAAAATCACCAGGTTGAGCAGAAGGGTGATGAGGCTGGATATGGTCGATGCGTACACGAGCGCTGCCCTGGAAAAGTAGATTTTGGTGACCAGGTCACGTTTTGCCAGAAAGGTATTCATGCCAATGAGTGTCGATTCGGAGAAAAAGTTCCATATAAGCACCCCCAGAAGCAGGTATATGGCGTAATTTTCGACCGCTACAGGCATGAAAAAGGTAAAAACGGTATAGATGACCCCAAAAAGCAAAAGAGGCTTTATAAGGGTCCAGAAATAGCCTAAATAGGACCCCTGATAGCGGAGTTTGAAATCACTAATAACCAGCTCCTTTACGATTCTCGCGCTGTGGGCGAAATGCTCTCTCTTGAGGGTATTATAGGACATTGCAATAAGTTTGTATTATGTCATGAATATGCGTTTGCTTTTGTAACACTGTGCCCTTAAGTTCATTATACACTTTGCAGGCATACTTGAAATGAGGGTTGACAATTTTTATTTTCATGTCATAATTCCCTCCTTATTATTCGCATCCTAAATTCACTACCTATGTTGAATAAAGTAAAACAACTCGGAACTTTGCTTGGAGTTTCTCGTCGATGAGGGCCAGAAATGCCATCGACTCAAAACAGTATTTCTACCCGCAGCACGACTACCCGGGCTTCGCTTTACGCGCTTCTTGGTGCCAGTGCTTTGACTGTTCTTAGCGCTGAAGGATGTACTTTAGATAGAAGAGGATTACTTGATCCAAATGCTGTTAGCGATGGAGGTGGAGGACTGGCAGAAGGTGGTGCCGGTGTTGGAGGAATAGGTGGGACTGGAGGAGTTGAAGATGGCGGTGGTGGGACCGGTGGTATGGAAACAGGCGGTGGTGGGACTGGTGGGTGTGAACCAACCAATCCATCAACTGAACTTTGTGATGGTGTTGATAATGATTGTGATCCAAGCACCCAAGATGGGAGCGAAGATCCTCAAGTAAATGCATCTTGTGATACTGGACTAGATGGAGTTTGCGCTACTGGAAGCAATGTGTGTGAATCTGGCGGAATCTCTTGTGTTCCGGATAATCAACCAGCACTTGAGGTTTGTGGTAACTCTATAGACGAAGACTGCAATGGTGTGGATGATAATGGTTGTGATGTGACACTGAGCTTTCCAACACTTGTTACTGACTGTTACAAGCTTGGACACTTTGATGAATTTGGTGTGCTTGATACCAATTCGTCTACTCCAAATACGAATGTTTGTTCAAAAGTGGGAATCAGCTCAACCTATCAACCAGGTCACCAAGCCCAGGTTTGGGTCGACTTTGGGACACTTGAATTTGACGCATCAGAAGCACCGAGTTCTGTAGAGCTTCGATGTTCTCCGTTTAGTGCTGATCCCGATCATGCTGACTTAACAACTGCTGTTCAGGCCAATGATTATAACGACCCTGGAAATACTGCTGTACTTGGATCTCCTGCTATCAATGGTCAAACCTACACCTACTCTCTTTCCGGGTGTGTGGATGAAAAATATGATGCCCGAATCACCTACTAAATAAACTTTACTTAATTTTTCCTATGTCTTTAGAACGACTTTCACAACCAAATACAAAAGCTCTGGTATCCCGAATGCCGACAAAGAAAGAAGTAGTTTTGGCTTTGAGCCTTGGTTTTGCTGCTCAGGCTTGTGAGCTTATTGCTACTGTTGATCGAGATAGAATTGGTGGTTCCGGTGGGGAAACTACATCTTCTGTTGGAGGTCAGGGTGGTAGTGGTGGTATGGAAACTGGTGGTGGAGGACAAGGCGGAGGGGAATGTGTGCCAAGCACTGAAGTTTGTGATGGTGTTGATAATGACTGTAATGGAACTATTGATGAAGGTTGTAACTGTGAAGAAGGACAAACCCAGGCATGCGGAAGCGATACCGGTGAATGTATGCAGGGAACTCAATCTTGTGAAAACGGGAAATGGTCAGAGAATTGTGAAGGAGCTGTCTGGCCGGAAGCCGAAACGTGTGATGGCCTTGATAATGATTGTGACGGCCAAGTTGATAATGAAGCATCATGTGAGTGCACCGGCAATGAAACTCAAGCATGTGGAAGTAATGTTGGTGAGTGTGCGCAAGGAACGCAAATGTGTGTAAATGGTATGTGGGATCCTACCTGTACTGGAGAGGTTTCACCTGCCCTTGAAGTTTGCAGCAATGGCCTGGATGAAGATTGCGATGGGAATAACGATAATGGTTGTGATGTAGCTTTCAGTCTGCCAACGCTTTCTACAGACTGTTATAAGCTTGGGCATTTTGATGAATTTGGCGTAATTGATACCAATTCATCTACTCCAGATACAAACCAGTGTTCAAAGGTGGGAATCAGTTCAACCTATCAACCAGGTCACAAAGCCCAGATTTGGGTCGACTTTGGTACACTTGAATTCGACGCATCAGAAGCGCCAAAATCTGTAGAGCTTCGATGTTCTCCGTTTAGTGCTGATCCCGATCATGCTGACCTAACAACTGCTGTTCAGGCCAACTATAACGATCCAACCGATACATCTGTACTTGGGGCTCCTGCTATTAATGGACAGACTTACACCTATCCTCTTTCTGGATGTGGTGATGGTAAGTACGACGCGCGAATTTCGTACTAAAAATCTGAATTTTTATTCTTAAAAACAACAGATATGAAACTTTCTGAAGCTTTGCCATTTTCGGCTCAACAGGTATTGAACTCTCTTTCAGCACGATTAGCACCTTCGCAATCGACACGTGCTGCTGTAGCGGCCTTGATGATGAGTGTTTCTGCCTGTACCGGTACAGACCATGCTGAATTTGGCAATGAGGGTGGTTCTGGTGGAACTGGAGCCGCTGGACAGGGAG
This sequence comes from Candidatus Peregrinibacteria bacterium, assembly GCA_020429235.1. Lineage (GTDB taxonomy): Bacteria > Patescibacteriota > Gracilibacteria > UBA1369 > UBA1369 > JAGQLQ01. The sequence continues at coordinate 19,443 of JAGQLQ010000006.1, forward strand.
GTAGTGGTGGCGCTGAATGTGTGCCAACCAATCCTGCCGATGAAGTTTGTGATGGCGTTGATAACGACTGTGATGGAGAGATCGACAATGATCTTCTTTGTAGCTGTGATAATGGTGATACCCGGGAATGTGGAACTGATGAAGGCGTTTGCCAAAAGGGTACCGAAGAGTGTGTTGATGGACTCTGGTCTGGAGAGTGTCAAGACTCTATTGCTCCTGTTTTAGAGGAGTGTGGAGATAACCTTGATAATGATTGTGATGGAAAGGTGAATAATGGTTGTGATGTGAGCGTTTCTTTCCCCGCTCTCAGTGGTGCTGACTGCTACAAAGCAGTTCATTTCCTTTCTGGTGGAGTTACTATTGATGGCAATTCATCAACACCGGACAGTGCTATTTGTACTAAAGCTGGTGTAATGGGAACGTATCAGCCTGGGGATCGTGCGCAGGTTTGGTGGGAATCAACGGAATCACCATTAATGTTTAGCTCTTCTGAAGAGCCAAAGTCTGTAGAGGTTCAATGCTCTGATCTCAACAATCCAAACTGGCAGGAGTCTACAACTGCCGTCCAATCTACAGATTATAGTCATTCTGAAAATCCTGCGACAGTTGAACATGTTTATAATGATCAGACTGGTGAAAACACTGTGACTCCGGTTGGATGTGATCCTGTTGATATTCGGGTAACATTCTAGTGTTTTTATTTATTGCGATTTTAAAACCCCCTGGCAGATGCCAGGGGGTTTTTCGTTTGTGGTTATTACTTGGTCTCTTCTACTTCATGCTGTGCTCATAGAAGAGGGTTGCCACGTCTCCTCTCTTCATTCCTGAATCGAGGATCTGGTAGACCAGGTAGTCATTATCTTCAGCGTAATCGAGGTATTTTTGGTACCACTGTGATCCTGCCGGAGCAGGAGTGAGCGTCACATCTGCTGTTTCAAAGAAAATCTTAATGAGTTCAACGTAGTTAACGGTTTGTTCTGGTTTGAAGGTTCCGTCCGGGTATCCTTCAATGATTCCCTCTGCCTGCGCTGTTGCCAGGTACTTCATGTACCATTCACCAAGAATGACGTCAGAAAAGCCAAGATTTGTTGCAGGATCGGCCAGTTGTGGAACATCGAAACCTTCTACAATCACTTTAACCGTCTCAGCGCGGTTTATAGCCTGGTTTGGTTTAAAAGTGCCATCTGGGTACCCTTCAAAGATTCCCTGCTCTTTTACATAGCTTAGAGCGGGACACAGCGGGTCCTGCGCTTCCACATCGGTGAATCCTTCACAGAGTCCGTCTTCTGGCGGCATTTGTCCTTCATCAAATCCAAAGTCCATTGCCACCGCATAAATGATTGGTGACTTCGATGAATCATCGGTACTCATCTCTATCCGCCAACGCAAATCTGTTCCCTGGTTTTCGAAGATATGAGCTTCGTTTGGAGTCACCTCTTCCCAGTTTTCACCATCGGCCGTCATAAAGTAATTGATCGTCTGCTCCTGTGCGTCCGCATCAACAAGAAGAATGGCCTGATCCACAGTGTAATTTGGATCAAAACTCATCTCGTGAAGGTCAAGAATGTTGTAGGATTCGATTGAACCCTCTGGCGCATAGCTGTCTTCAGAGCTAATACCGTTCATGAATGGTTCCAGATTTCCAAGGGATTGGAGGTCTCTGTAGAGTATCCCGTCACGAACCAAAAAGATTGTCACTTTTGCTGCCTCCAGCGCTCCAAAAACATCAGTTACTTTGCTGTAGTCGTCAATTTCATCGTAGGTGATATTGGCCCATGAGCTTCCATCATCGTAGGTTGTGTAGATTCCCTGGTTGGTGTTAATGATCATGTCCTGTTCTTTTCCATTTTGCACCTGCTTCACTGAGTATAATTCATCTACCCCGGATGGGAGATTAAGACTATAAAAATCAAAAGCATTGGTTGCGCGTGAAAGGCCTTTAGCTCCATAGATAACAGCCAGTTCACCGTGGTTGTCGACTTCATCATCTATTCCTACCAACTCCTTGATTTCCGCTCCTATATCGTGCTCAAACCATGTTGATCCAAAGTTTTCGGTTTTCATAACTGTTGAGCCTTTGGCAACGTAAAAGATGCTGTCTACTGTAGTTGAGGGAGCATATGTGAAATCTACCACCTCGCCATCCGCGTCATTTTCAACAAGGAGTTCAATGAAGTTGGTTTGGATTGATTGACGGTAGAGACCGCTTGGCGTTGTAAAGTAGACATACTGGGTGCTTGCAAACCCGGGACCTGGCCAGGCCTGCAGAATTTGTTCATCTACCTGAACATCAACAGCGCTCCAGGACGTTCCTTTGCTGTAGACCATGTAGATGCTTTCATTGTTGTAGGCTACTGCGATTCCTTCACTGTCGTAGTTGGCTCCAAACTCAATTGTGAATGGGCCACTTTTAAGATTTACCGGCATGCCACTGTCCTGGTAGAAATTTGGCTCTGTACTGGCATTGATATAGGTTCCATTTGTTGTTCCCGCGTAGAGGGTGTGATCGTTATTAAAATCTGGAGAGTATGAAGTACTTTCAATACTGTTTTTTGTATTCATAAGGGCTGCCTCATCCATAGATGTCAGCTCAACCTGATTGTACATTTCGATCTGGTCTTCTAATGGAAGATTCAGCTCAAACGCAGAGCTGGCAGGAATAAGTGAAAAGGTTAGGAGGCTCATGATTGAGAGCGCAGTGACTTTTTTCATCATAAGATCAACAATATTAGAGGTTTATAGTTATTAGCTTACACTATTTTTGACGTTGATTCTATGAATCCATTACAAAAAACCCCCTCCTTTTCAGGAGGGGGTTTTCCACGATTGTTCATTTCATGTGAAATGATTGTCCGTTTGTACTTGATTACTCACTGAGTACCTGAGTGTTGATTGCGCTGAGTCCATCAACGAGGAATCCATCAACCCAGTCGAATGATGAGGCACCGAGGGTAGCGTTGTGGATAGAGGTTCCTCCACCTTGAACGGTGTTGGAAAGGTCAGACCATACAAGGTTTGATGCTCCACCATCAACTTCTACACCTTCACCAACGGTTTCTCCACCAGAAGCGGTGTCGATAGCACCAACGTCTCCAGCGGTGTCGTTGGCCAGCTGTGTTGAGATACTATCTGATCCAGCAAGATTAGCAACTGTTGCACGAAGTTCATAGGTTACGGTGTTACCAGCTCCGATGATCTCTTCACCAGCTCCGGCAGCGTCACTCCACTTAACGAGGACAGTTCCCCCGAGAGCAGTAAGTGTTCCAGCTTCTAGGTCTCCTGCACCAAGTTCTTCAACGTCGATGGTCGCGCTCGCGCTGGACACATCAACGCCATTACGGAAGAATTTGAAGTTAGACAAGGTTGTAGCATTGGTTGTTGTGACGTCAAACGCGAACTGCTTAATAGCAACGTCATCTGCTTCGTCAGCGGTCACGGTCCACTTGTAAAGTGTCGCGGTACCAGCTGCCAATGCAGTAGAGGTTGCTTGATGAGCTACGCTTGGCGCACTCTTGGCAACACGCATCAATTCACCGTCGATATCAGCTCCACTTGGGGCAGCCGCGAGAACAGTTGAAGATGATGCTCCAACAGCTTCGAAGTTGTCATTAAAGTCAAATGCGAACTGTGGAAGGTCACCAGTAAGAGCACTGTCTGGAACCACATTTCCAACGTCTACCAATACGTCTACAGTTACATTACCTGCAGCAGGAATGTTGATGTAGCTGCCAGATGGTAGGTTGAAGTTTGCGAGTCCACCAACAAGGTTTGCAGAGAATTCCTTGTCTGCCCACTTGAGGTAGACTTTTTCTACGTCTGCGTCGTTACCCCAGTTAATTTCCTTAATCTGGAGTTTTCGTACATTCCAAGCTTCCAATTCATCTGCAGCAAACCGAAGTCGAAGTACTGTTTCCTTTGGAGAGTTTCCAATAAGAATTCTAGATACAGTTGAGCTGTCAGAGATGTTTTGGTTGCTAAGAGAACCATTACCAGCAACGGTAATTGTTCGAGGACCAACAGTAACGAATGCATCGCCGTAGTTTCCATCGCCGTCATTTACTACTGCGTCTGATCCTTCGCTGTCTTCTGCAGTTACGTCAGCATCACTTTCGATGGTGAATTCGTATGTACCTGCACCAGCAGCACTTGCTACGTTACCTCGAACGAGGAGACGAGCAGAGTTACCAGCTTCGATCATCTGTGTGAAGCTGAAGGTTGCGTCACCGTCTGTACCAGCACTACTAATAGATTCTGGTCCATCAAGTTTTGTAAGAGTTGAACCTTCCTTAAGGTAGAGGTTCAAGCTTTGGAACGCGTCAGAACAGTCTACACCAGTGTTGATAGCACAGTGAACTGTGAGGCTTGTGATCTTGATATCATCTGCTGTAGTAGCAGCGAAGTCGAAGGCTGCAAGGTCACGGTCGAGTGTGTTCTTTACGTAAGACTTGTCACCAGGTGTGGCAGCAAGAGTTACGTCAACTGCTGGGTCAGCAACAGTTTGAACGTTACCGTCGAGTACTCCACCACTTACTTCTGTGGCTTCGTCTACTGGGTCACCGTCGCTTGTATATTCAAGCTCGGTCTTAGAAGGATCTGTTACATCTGCAACATCAACGTCGAACTGGTGTCCGTCTCCTGCATCGTTTGTGATGTCAGCAGTAATGATGTATTCAGTTGTATCCAATCCAGGTACATCGAATGAGTCAATGAATGAGATGTCACCAAAAGCGGTTACATCATCTGGACCCATAACAACTACCCATTGTTCTGTTTTCGCGTTCCATGCCCAGATCTTGAGGTCTTCAATTTCGTCGGCAGTTGCTCCACCTGCACCGTTAACGGTAAGGGTAAGCTCACGAACTGTTACAGCTTCACCAGCTGTAGAGATGTTGAATCGTGTGAATTCATGGTCATTTGAACCTCGAGCAACTTCACCAGCAATTGGATTGTTTGCAGAGAGTGAGAATGCAATGTTTCCACCAACGATTTCTCGGTCTGTAGGAGTGATAGATGATCCATCCTCGTCTACGTTAACACCGTATCCGTATACCTGTCCGGTACCTTCAACGTGCCAGTCTCGGTAGATGTCGAAAGAAGCGTCGTTTCCGAGACCTCCTACTACATCAACCCAGAGTTCGAAGTTCTTTGTAGAACCCTTTTCGATCTCAAGACATGGATCCATCTCTGTGAGGTCGAAGATAAGGTAGTCACCTTCCCACATTACGTCAGCATCAACTGGTGATCCTGAAAGTACAAGGGTTGGGTTAGCAAAGTCTTCTGCATCTGCGCTTCCTTGTTGCTTGAACATAAGCTTGTCAACGCAGATATCTTCATCTTTTGCATCAAGTCGAACCTTAGTCATCAATACATCTGTGTCACCAACGTTGATGTCAGCAGTAGATGATTGAGATACACGGTATGTAAGAGTTCCAACTTCAGCAGATGTTGTGGTCATTTCTTCACCACAAATTGCGAAGCTTCCTCCTACTGCAACTTCTTCTCCACTTGAAACTCCTTCAGCAAGTACATCGTCAGATGATGCAATACAGAGTTTGTTGTGTGAGTTTTCTGCAGCGTCCATGTCTCCACGAGCCTCTACGAGAGTCTTCTTACCTGCAGGAACCACGATTGGTTCGCTAGAAAGGTTGAAGGTAGCTGTATTGGTTGTAGAGTTAACGGTCTTTTCACCACCTCTTTGTACTCCGTTTACGTAAATCTTAACGTTTTCGAAGTGTTGTGGCTCACCAAGACCAGCTCGTGTAAGAACGAGTTGTGTAATTTCAACGTCTTCATTGCTTCCAGCTTCGAAAGCGAAAACGCTGTAAAGAATGTTAGATCCATTCTTTGGAATAGCTGTTCCGTCTGGAGAAGATCCGTCGAGCATTGCTGTAAGATCTCCAGCTTCGGCAGTTGTGTAACCGTTGAAGGTTGCAGTCTTACCAATGAGATCTTCACTTGTAGAGCTCATAACGTTGTCAACCATAAGGTCATAAACCTTAGTTGGGTCTTGTGCTTCGGTTGTAAGGTCAACACACATTGGATCAGAAGATGCAGCAACGGCAGTAACATCAAGTCCGTCACCGTTTTGGTCTTCGATCATGTAGTTTCCTACTTCCATAGCACCATCTCCGTATTCTTGTGTGAAACAAGCTTCTACAGAAGTTTCGCTCATAGCCTTAGCGCTCTTTACACTGAATCCTCCACATGGGCGGAGTACAGGGTTCATAGCGTTAGAAACCATCTTAGCGATTTCTGCACGGTTGATGTTAAGAGTTGGACCAAATGTTCCATCTGGGTATCCATCAACCACAGAGTTTACGTAGAGAGTTTCTACGAAGTTGTAAGACCACATGTTTGTGGTTACGTCTGGGAATGAAGGTCCACAGTTGGTATTGATGGTCATAGGAGCTCCAAGAACGAGCATCTTAGCTGATTGTTCACGTGTAAGTGAGTCAGCTGGTCCGAAGAATCCAGATGGATCTCCGTTGTCGTCGAGGTATCCTCCTACGATTCCATTAGCGTAAGCAGTTTCAACGTAAACGTGGAACCACTCACCTTCTGGAACGTCGTTGAAAGTTTGAAGTCCAGCTGTTTCTACGAGCGGGATATCAAAACCTTCTACAACAAGTTTTGCCATTTCGGCACGATTAACGTTGTCTGCAGGTCGGTATTCTGACATAGAGCCATTTACCACACCCATAGCAACGAGGTCTTCTACATAAGAGTAGAACCAGTCACCTGGTTGAACGTCAGGAAATGTTTGAGCTTGAGCCACACCGATCGCAAAGAAACTTGCAACCAAAGCTGCGAGGCTAAAACTTGCCACTTGCCTTCGGACGTTCTTAAGACTAGTCACAATGTCCATAAGGTTATGTGAATTAAGGAAATATAAAGTTATAGATTGAATACTTGATCATCTATAATGAGAGGTCGGCTCACGGCATTTAGCACGTGGCCATCTTAAATTTAAGTATAAATTTAATCTGTAATAGAAAGCCTTGGGAGAAAGGCTTTTTTATTGGGAGATTTTGAGTCGAAGCGCGTTATTCAGCGCTTCGTGTTCGGATTGTCAAAGACCAAAATGACACCAAAATCGTAGTCGTGAGAAAGCTCCTAATTCTTCTTTCTTCTCTTCTATAAGCCGTTCGCCACACTTCTAAACAATACGCATTCTTAAGCCCTATCCGGGCTCGGATTCAACCGAAAATTTACCAAATCGCTTTGTTCAAGTCAATCGCAGTCACCCCGTCAAACTGTATAAAAGGCTATTTGTTTCAATATTTAACAAGACAAAATTGGTAAATATGTTGTAATTCGCAGCTTGGTAGTCCCAACGGGGATCGAACCCGTGTTTTCACCGTGAGAGGGTGACGTCCTAGCCGCTAGACGATGGGACCATGTGCAAATTTTTGCTCGGACAATGTATACTACCTTGGCATGGTTTTCAAATCGTGTTTATAATGCGACCCGCTCAATTTTGAATTATGGCTGACGATTACTACAAAACACTCGGTGTATCCAAGGATGCAACTGACCAGGATATAAAGAAGGCTTATCGCAAGATGGCCTTGAAGTATCATCCTGACAAACACAAAGGCGACAAAGATGCCGAAAATAAGTTTAAAGAGGTAAATGAAGCCTACGAAGTCCTTTCGGATAAGCAGAAGCGACAACAGTATGATCAGTTTGGATCTGCTGGATTTGGCGGTGGAGGCGGAGCAGGATTCCAGGGTGGATTTAATGCTAATGGCTTTGATTTTTCCCAATTTAGCGGAGCTGGTGGCTTTGCGGATATTTTTGAAACGTTTTTTGGAGGAGGAGGCGCGCCGAGACAAAAAAGTAACGGTCCACAACAGGGTCGGGATATTGAGTTTCGTATGGAACTGAGTTTTGAAGACGCTGCTTTTGGTACAGAAAAGGAGCTTTCCATTTCCAAGCCTGTCAGCTGTGATCACTGCCACGCAACGGGCGCTGAACCGGGAAGCAAGTCTATTACGTGTAAAACATGCAATGGAACCGGTGAAGTCCGGACAGTTCGGCAGACAATTTTAGGGCAGATGGCAACGGCAGCACCATGTGGGGAATGTCATGGTGAAGGGCGAATTCATGAGAAAAAATGTTCAGTTTGTCATGGAGCAACCAGAATTAAGCGTGATGAACGGGTAAAAGTGAAAATTCCCGCCGGAGTTGATAATGATTCGACTATCCGACTTAGTGGAAAAGGTGAAGCCGGAGCCTTTGGCGGACCAAATGGTGATCTTTATGTTCACATTCGTGTTGCAGCCAGCAAAAAGTTTGTACGTAACGGTTATGATGTTCATACAGAAGAGCATATTCATCTTTTACAGGCTGTTTTGGGCGATGATATTGAGGTTGAGACACTCCAGGAAAAGCTGACCCTAAAGATTCCTGCCGGGACACAAAGTGGACGTGTTTTCCGACTGAAGGAAAGGGGCATTGAAAAGCTTCGTGGAAGTGGCAAAGGAGATCACTTTGTAAAAATCATTGTTGATATTCCATCAAAAATTTCACGGAAAGAGCGCGATCTTTATATTGAGCTAGCCGGCGAGGCGAAACTTTCCACAAAGGGAAAGAAAGGGTTTTTAAAAGGCCTTTTGTAAGAGGCTTTGCTTGTAAAGAGTTTTGATACTATAATGATCAGCAATTGGCCATATTGCTGCTGTTATGAATATACAACTCTCCTGGGATCTTTTTATTCTTGCCTTTTTTGGGGTTGTCATCGCATATAGCTTTATTATTGGCAGAAATCAAACTTTAAAGGTTATTTCTGCGACATATTTGGCAATTTTGTGCAGCGACGCACTGGGGAATCTTTTTTCCACCTACCTGGCGAGCTCAGAGTCCTTCCTAAGGATTATGAGGCTCTTTTCCGTTGGAACATCTGACCAGGCAACTGCCTTTTTTAAGGTATTGGTCCTGATTACTTTTGTAGTTCTGGTAGCCGTCCGGGGCCTTTACAACTTTGATGCTGAAGATTCACGTCCAATAAGCCTAAAGATTGGTATTAACTTAGGGCTGGGGCTTTTAAGCGCGGGGTTGATGATGAGCGCCTTGATGATTTTTGTTGCCGGAGAATCACTCATTGCAGAGGTCGCAAATCCGAACAATCCACTGACAACCATTTATGGAGAGTCCCGTTTTGCCCGGATTATGATTGACTACTCAAACCTTTGGTTCTTCCTTCCTGGAGCGGCTATGGTACTTTTGAGTATGGTTCACAAAAAAACAGCTTGAAAAAGCGAGGATGACTGAATAGAATGTTGTGGCTTTTTGCATGAAAATTTGATGTTTGGGGGTCCATAGCTCAGTTGGTAGAGCAGCTGCCTTTTAAGCAGATGGTCGCAGGTTCGAGCCCTGCTGGACCCACCAGTTCTTTTAAGATGATTGCGCTTGATGATTTGACTAGACGCAAGAAGCTTTTTGGATAATCGCTTGATTAACCGGGGAGGCGTTTAATATAATGACAAATAATAAATATCTAGCCTCATTTCTTATGTCTGAAACGTATATTACCATCCAAGAATCCGCTGAACTGACAGGTAAATCGATTCAGACCATACGAAGAGCAATCAAAGCCAAAAAGTTAACTTATAAGAGAAAAAAGACTCCACAAGGTTTTCATTACATGATTAGCCGGGAGAGCGTTATTGAAGTTTACAAGCTCAGAATTCCAAAAACTGAGCGGAAGCAGGGATCTGTAAAAAAGACCGGGAAAGAGGTTACTCAGGAGTTTGCAACGATTGATGATTTGAAGAAGATACAAGCTGATCTGGAAGCAGTATTAAAAGAAAATGATAAAGCCAAGGAAAGTTTTATGAGGTTTATGAAAACGTTCCAGGAAAAATTTATTGTGATGGAGAATCAACTGAAACTCTTGGAGGAACCGAGCAAAAAGAAGTGGTACCACTTCTGGAAGTAGTTTTTGTCTTTCTTATGGCACATTAATACCTTCGCCTATCCATAAGCATTACGCATCCGCGTGATGCTTATTTGTTTATCCTATGCCAAATAGAGCACCTTACCTCTCTTTTTGCGTAATCAAATGCCTATACATATGAGTAGTCGCATGATAAGTCGATTGATATTTTTTCTTTCTATAAAGTCGTTTTTCCAACTAAACATTACGACTATACACTGTAATATATTTTTCCTTTTCCCATTTTTTTTGAAGAGATGAAGGAGAATGGTATACTCGTTGTATATTTTCCCTTTTTTTATGGGTAAAAGTCTCAAAAAAGAGATCATTAGAAAGCTGTTCCATCTTATGGAGGTACCGCTCCTTCTGGCGTACAGCATTATTCGCTATATCTGGTCTGAGCAGATTGCTATTTTTGTTCTTACTGCCATGCTCCTGGTTCTTTTGGAGATTGAGTATGTCCGGCTTGAGGTTCGCCCAAAAATTCCGCGAATAGTTAATGTTTTTCGTCCAAAAGAACGCAATAATGTCACTGGGACGGTCTTTTTTATTATGGCTACGATTATCTGCTTTGCTGTTTTTGACTATAGTATTGCCGTTATGGCTCTTATTATGACTGTTTTTGGCGATTTAAGTTCGGCGCTTGTGGGTATTAAATGGGGGAAACACAAACTCTTCCGTGAAAAAACGACCGAAGGTTTTTTGGCAGGGCTGATCGTAAATGTTCTGGTTGGAGCACTCTTCCTCCATGAGCATGTGATTATTTTTCTTCCGATGGCGATTATTGCGAGCGTTGTTGAGCTTGTAACGAACAAGCTTGATGACAATCTGACTGTGCCTCTCTTTTCAGGGTTTACAGGGCAGATGATAGTGTATGCTGCAGGTGTTCAATTGGTGGAATTCCCCCGGCTTTTTGACTGGCTCTTTACCTTCTTTCAATAATTTTTAGGACATGTCTCAACAACTGACGCAGAATGAATGGGGATTTTCGATTGCACGCGATAACCCATTTGCTATTTTTCGCCTACTCCAAGAGATTGCCCAGAAGAGCGTGGGTGAAGAGCATGTGATTGATTTATCGCGAGGAGATCCAGGCTATGGTTTTACGCCAAGTGAGCGCGGACGGCTTTTTTATAGCTATTTACTTGCTCTGGATACTCATTTTAACAACGCTGCAGAACGCTTTATTCATCTTCGACGCGAAGATCTGGATGTTATTAATGCTGGTATTGAGTCTTTTACACGGAATATCTATGGAAAAAGAATGGCAGAAGACCTTTTAGCTCAACTGGATGAGTTTTGTGGTGATGTTCAGGAAATGGCCGCAGAATCGGGTCTGAAGTGGGACAGATTTGATGTTCTTCACGAATGTTTTCGTTTTTGTAATTTGAGTGGAGGGAATTATCTGAATCCCCAGGGAGAAACTATTGTTCGTGTTGTTCTTGCTCACTGGTATCGTAAGTTTATTTCTGTTCCGCTGACACATGAGGATTTTATTTTGACCAGTGGGGCATCACATGCGATTGGAACACTGTTTAAATCTCTTGGGACGGAAGGTGTGAATTTTTTGAATAGTCAAAGTACAGTTTTGATGTTTTCTCCGGTCTATTCTCCCTACAATATGAGTCTGCTGAATCGGAATATTCAGTCGTTTTCTTTGAGTGTGGATCCAATGACTGGCGCATTGAGCGAAGAGTCGCTTGAACACTTGAAGAGCTTTGATGGACGGCTTTCGGCTATTATTTTAATCGATCCAAATAATCCAACTGGATTCTCTTTGTCGGATGATGCCATTGCCAAAATTGCGGAAATTGCACGCCAACATGATGCACTTGTGATAACTGATGAGGTTTATGCATCGTTTTTCCCCAAGAAAAAGACACTTGTGGACTATTGCCCAGAGCGGGTTGTCCGGATTGATGCCCGTTCAAAGATTGAGCGAAGTACGGGATTGCGTTTTGGAGACATGTTTATTTCCCGGGAGGCAAACGAATATATCACCAATACCATTTTGGGTAGTCACCTTTCCGGCATCGACTTTAAAAGCTATTTGATGCAGGCAAAGGGACCGGGTGGAAGCGATGGGGAGCTGCAACATACAACGTTTGTGCCAGGGCCTTCTCAGTTCTTGGGAATTGCGCACATGGTGATGGCGGATGAGGAGCGACAACGTTATTTTGAAGGCGTGCAGCATAATGTTGATCTTTTTGTGAATGAGTTACAATTGCCGCATAAAGGGAATATGTACTACACAATTTTTGATTTAAATAGTGTTGATGGTTGCACAAAAGGCGATATTCCTCCAGAGCAGAAAATGGTTGATTTGGCAAAGCGGGGTGTGGTGTACATTCCTGCCAACCTGTTTTTCTCTGAAAATGAGCGGCTGGATAATAGTAAACTGAATATGGTGCGC
>JAGQLQ010000007.1 GCA_020429235.1 Candidatus Peregrinibacteria bacterium
TCTTTAATTTTCATTTCCACTGTCCCATTAACCTTTTCATCTATTAAAGAGGCCAAATCCATTACTATTGTTGAATCAACAGTCTCAATACCAATTTCTTCATCCGTAATAGCCGGGATCCCCATAATTTCAGTTCCATTAACTGTTCGCGCAATCATTGACTGCAAAGTTTGATCAAGATCCTTCTCCGCATATGAACGGCTATTCGCCAACGCCAGAAACATCTGAACCATTTCACGATATCCAGGAAAAACTGTTTCACAATCTTCTCCAGCCAACAAAGCTTTTCCAAAAAGACTTACTTTGTCTGCTGCAATACCATAATAATTAATTGTAGCCGCGATATATTGCTCTTCGGCATCAGTCAAAGCTCCCAACTGCTTTTCAAAACCTGCAATAAGTTCAGCTCTCGCCACTTCCATAACGGAAAAAGTTTGCCGCTCAAGTCTAGGAGTTTTCATGGTGTAAGGTAAAAAATACGAGAACCAAATTATCATATTAATTAATTCTGTCAACGCCGACTCAAAATTTCAAAATAAAAACACATTATAATAGACCTATGGAAAAGAAGCAGATTGCCATACTATGCGGAGGACGATCATCCGAACACGAAATATCGCTTATTTCAGCGAAAAATATTGCCAATGCACTCGATTCTGAACAGTTTGAAGCACACATTATAGGTATTAGCAGGGAAGGGAAGTGGTACTACTCCCAACAACACGACTGGCTTCCATTGGAAGCAACAGGGACCCCGCCAAAAGTTGAAGATCATGGCGAACCAATTGCCATTGCACCTGGGCCACAAGATCAAAAAATCGTGTTTCTCAATGATCTGAATAAAAAAATTATACTACATGCAATCTTTCCAATCCTTCATGGAACGTACGGTGAAGATGGAACAATGCAGGGACTTTTAGAACAGCTCCAGATCCCATATGTAGGACCAGATACGCTTTCCAGCGCGACCTGTTTTGACAAAGATATCACCAAACGCTTGCTTCAACACGCAGGCATTCCAGTCGCGAAACAAATATTAGTTCAAAAAAGTGATCCAGAACCAAGTGCCGACGATGTCTTTCAACAGCTTGGAAATCCAGTATTTGTTAAGCCGGCTAATGCTGGATCATCAATTGGTGTCAGCAAAGTAACGACTGAAGAAGAGTTAAGAAAGGCACTTCAATTAGCCTTTCAGTTCGACAAAAAAATTCTAATTGAGCAGGGGATAGAAGGAAGGGAAGTGGAATGCGCAGTTTTAGGGAATGCTCTTGCCGCACCATCCGAAATAGGGGAGATTGTCACTCCTGACAATTTTTATTCATATCGAGCAAAATATTTAGACGAAAATGGATCTGAACTTCATGCCCCAGCCAAGTTGACAAACGATGAAAAAGTGCAATTACAAATGATGGCACTTGAAGCCTACAAAGTTTTAGGCTGTGAAGGTTTGGCTCGGATTGATATGTTTTTGGCAAACGACGGAAAAATTTATGTAAACGAACCAAACACATTGCCAGGTTTCACCAAAATCAGTATGTATCCAAAGCTATGGCAAGAAACTGGCATTTCATATAAAGATCTCATCACAAGATTAATCATTTTGGCCGAAGAACGATTTCAGGCTAAAAAGGCTCTCAAAACCGATATGCCAGATGAGGTGTAGATCAACTTTTTCACCAAAACGCCTTAAATCGAAAGTTTTGAGTATTGCCTGGAGGGAAGGGATAAACCAAGCCACAGGCTATTAAAGATAAACAAAAGCAGTACAACCACATCAGTTGTCAACTATATTTATTCGCACAAGATACATTGTGCAAAATAAAATATATTCAAGTGTGAGATACATCTAACACCTCCATCTTTACTTCCCTTCTACGAATCTATCTCAATACCACCACGCAATATTTTCGCCTCCCCAATAACAGACTGCACATCCATAACCTCTGATCCAGGTCTGCTAAAAATCTTCTTTAGATGTGGCGCCAATTGTGCGTTGTTCAATGCAATCTTCATATCCCTCACCCTTTCTTGAAAACTTCTTCCATCCGCTCTGGCCAAAACTTTCAAAAAGTTCTTACACTTCCGCAAATGTGGTGGTAAAAGCGGCTTATCCTTAAACTGGAATCCCAATAACTGCTCAGTCATTTTTTGTAAATCTGCATCAGTCAAAAGCGCATTTACAGACTCTTTTGTCAAACCTGCATCTCCAGACTCTTTAACAACATCCGTAAGCAACCTGTCAAGTTGGAGACGGGCCAATACCGTTGAAACATCTTTCGCAGAATACTCATACGTCGGAATAGTTTTGTCACCCTGCCGTCGCAACGGTTGTCCGGCACCACCAGATCCAGGATCTTTATACCGGTCTTCAATCACATAGGTTGCCTGACTCAAATCTTTTGAACCTTTTGGAAAACGAATCTCCATAAATGGCTCATAAATACCTTTAAAATGAGGAAAAGCAATCTTGTAAACATAACGGCCAGGCTCATTCGGAATCGCAACACGTTCTAAATGAACTCCACTCTTATTTTCAATATCTTTAACAGAATTCAAAGATGTTTCCGGCGAGGCCAATAGCGCCCCACTCGCTGCGTAATTATATTGAGTCATATCCTCCAAAGCCTCTTCCAGTTCGCCTTCAGCATTTTCCTTTAATGATTTTTGCCGTCGCCGCTCCCACTCTTCCGGCGTTAAATTCATAAAACTCATATCCATCATCACCCCTGCAGTCGCATCCAGCTCAGCCTCCATAATAGAAGCATACTCAATATCTCCAACAATCTCCCAAAAAAGCTGCTCAATCGGCAGTTTTTCCTCTTCTGTATGACCATGATCATAAAAAATCTGCAAAAATTGATCGCGAAGTGCCATCACATCAGTCTTTCCACTTAAAATCTCCTCTTCATGCGCTTCAACAAAATCCATAACCTCCCCTGTCAACTCCTCTCTCCGCGTCTTTTCCTTTTCTTCATCCTCTTCCTTTTCTCCTAATTCCTCTAATCGATGCTTAGTTCGTCCCTGAATAATCAAGTCACGGTTTTTCACAATGAACTCCTTTCCTTTTTCGACCACAAACTCCTCTTCACTTTTGTCAAATCCAGGAGTTTTCGCCTCCGACTCATACTGTTTTTGCCATTCCTTATACTTCTGCTTAAAAAGCTCCGGGGTAAAAACACTCCCTAAAATCTGAACACGAATCCCCTTCAATTTTTCATCATCGCTCCCCTTCTCCAAAATTTCCGCAATCGCCTCATCAACAGTCGTCTCATATGTCCCCTTTTCCTCTTCATCGAGCGATTCTAGAGACTTTTCCAGATACTGATCGGCTTTCTGCTTTTCAGCACTCTCCTGCGCCGCGGTTTTTGCCAGACGCTGATTCAGCTTCCTTCGCTGTTCCTTAAATTTTTCGCTTGGTTTAAACGATTCCAGGTGGGCTGTAATCTTTTTCTTATCCAAACCAATCTCAATATCATTCCTTTTTTGAGGACCACTCTGTGGAGGCATGTGTAAAGTGATGATTTATCCCTCTACTATAGCATATTTTAGCCATTTATGGTATAGTAATATGATCCATAAGCACCATTTCCATCATGAGCGACGGAAAAAACAAAGATCAAAAAGAAAAACTAGAAGGTCAGACAACTTTTGAAGAAACTGCAAACCAAGAAATCCGTGAGAAAGAGGCAGAACGGGAGAAAAAAGAGGAACAGGTTCAGCAGGAAAGCGTTCAGAAGCGTACCGGATCCAGACTGGAGATGATGGGGATGACGCTCTACTCCCCTGACAAACAAACAGCTTCGGAGGTTGAGGCAATTGACACCAACGCTGAAAGTGACGAGGAGATTCAATCATCACTGGAGCTTCTTGGAACTATTTCGATCAGCATTTTGGCAAAAATGTTTGAAGGAGGGATCGACAAAAACTCTGTCGACTCTTTAGCCGAATTCAAGCAAGTCCTCAACAAAATCAATAAAGAGAGCAAATATAAGAAGCTCCGTGAAAAAATCAGTAATGTCAGCGAAAAATCAACATTTCGCAAACTTCAGGAAATCCTCAATAAACCAAACTCCAAAATCTACAAAGAGCTGGAAAAACATTGGAATGAATATATAAAGAAAAGTAAAAACGTTATTGATGACGCCCAAAAAGGTTCACTTGCAGACGTCTGGGAAAAAGTAAGAAACAATCCAGGGAAAGTTGTCTTTGCTGTAGCTGGTGCTTTTGCGCTTCACGGGCTTTACAAAGCCTTTATGGATGAAGAAAAATCCAGTACATCAGGAGAAAAAGAGTGGCACAAAAAAATCTTCAATAAAAGCACCGGAATGGCGCTCGGACTTATGGCTTTGGGAGCAATCCTGGATTCCGATAAAATTATGGCTTTTGCCAAAGAGTATTTAACAGGCGACGCCAAAGAAAATGCAATCCGCGCTGCAGAAAACGCAAAACAGGCCGCGATTGATGCCTTCAACAAGGATATAAATTTTGATGAAAAGAAAAATCATCTCGCCAAACTCTTTGGAAAAGATTCAACCGTCCTTGAAGGAGTCAGCCTTGCAACAATTCTTAACGACCTGGATATACAGGCCGAAAAAACCGCCCACACCGAACCTTTTAAGGGAGCCGGCGGAGCAGCTAAACTCATGAAAAAGTGGCTGAAGAAAAAAGGAAAACTCACTCCAACCATTGAAAAGATTTTGGATAAATTCATTGGAGAGGATCAAGAGCCTATTCCACCTTTCAGCGAATCAAACAAAAAAGAGTCTGAAAAAATATCGCCTTCAGAAGTTATCAAAGAAGAAGTAGCTGAAAAACAACTTCGCTATGACGTTATTTCAAAATCTCTCATCGGACTCTATTGCCTCCAAAGCAAAGAAATGAAAGAGCTGAAAGACGAAATCACAGCCGCCTTCGAATTCCTTCACGATGTAAAAATAGAGACGATTGTTAACGCCTACGAATCTGCAGCGAACCAAAAAACTGTTTCGTTTGAATCACTTGGGATTGATGAAAACCCAGATACAAATCCAGAAGCTCTTTACCATGCTTGCGCGATCATAACAAAAACATTCAACCAAGCTGAAGGACTCTTTAAAAGCAAGATAGGAAAAGAGCAATCTCTCGAGGAGCTTTTCAACACTATTGGTAACGACCCAGCTATTGAACTCGCTCATGGAGTACAAAATTCAATCGAAAACAAACTAAAAGCTCTTAAAATAACCTCATTTGCAGACCTCCAAGCCAGTGTCGAGAAAATTTTTGAAGATGACACCATTAATCAACTCTTTGAACAGAATAAGGAAAAATTTCTAGAACACTTGTCCAACAAGTACAATTTAGAGATAAACGATCTCAACAAAAAAGAAAAAGCAGACTTTCTTTTCATTGTATGGAGACTCTATGCCAATAGCTACTCTCTTGATCAATCTTCAGAAACAGTAGAAAAGATTGCATCCAATCGCTCAGCAAATGAGAAGGTTATCCAACTAACAAAAAAATTAACAGAAGCTATTAAAAATGATGTCCTCGGTTCAAATGGACTCTTACAAAAATCCATTAATCGTTACGACATAAAGCGCCCAAATAATGAAAAATACGATCAAATTCTACAGAAAAATTTAAAACCCGATGTCCTCTATTTCAAAGATGGATTTCAAATGGCACTTCTGGCAGATGGAATTCAGTTCGAGAAGCCAGCCGAGAAAGAGAGCATTGGCCAAGCAAAAGATGTAACAATGATCTATTTGATGCTTCGGATATTGAAAGATCGAAAACCAAAGGCCTACCCACTTTATGCCGCAAACATCGCCTACATTGCCGGAAGCAAAGATTTGGATTTGAATATCAATCTTCAAGCAATCGCACCATATTTTGCAAAACTCTTCGACCAGGCTTTGAAAGGATCCCTGAGCTATCTGGAAGATGTTGATAATTTCATGATGGGATTAGAAAATCTTAATTCTGATCCTGAAAAAATTAAAAAAATTGCTGAACGCGACATAGATGTTTTCCTTCTTAATACGCTTGAAACTGGGGTCGCAGGCGGCTATGAAATACCTCGTGACCTGACTATGGTTCTTTTCAAAGAATTCCCAGAGGCTTTCGACCAAGAGACCGATGGGGAACAAGTTTTACGCATGATCCTCACTCTTGGCGGTAACATTACCTATCAACCGGGGTTATCCGAAGGATTAGGACTCGTTTATCTCGGCGGAAAATACTTCTTTATTCGGCCAATTGGAGCAGGCTGGGACTCATTAAAAGCCTTAGTAACGGAAGGCCCGGGAACAGCAGCTAAAACCTATATTATTGGTACAGCTCCATTTGTAACTATTGGCGCCGTTGGTGGACTATTGAAATCTACAGCTCGCCACGGAAGAGTGCTCAATATGGCCCTTGGCGGCCTTAAAGGACTTGGGGCACCTGTCACCTATCCTATGTCTGGAATTCGTCACATTGTTGGAGCTTCAGAAACTGCCAAAAATCTGAGTCGAGGAAGTAAATACGTTTGGAATGTTGTAAAAGGCAGACAAGCTTCAAACCTTGATATGGCAACCGAGCTCTATCTGCATTACAACAAACTCACTCCTGACTACAAATCCGTAAATATCTTTGAAAAAGGAAAACAGTTTCTTAAAAGTCCTCTCCAGGAAACCAGGCGTCGACTCTATTTCGACATATACAACAAGGGCCGGCTTCGATGGGGCGAACTCTTCATTAAAAACTACAATGAATTTTGGGGAATTGATCCGTTAAATCCATCTAGTTCAAATGGGGTAACGCTTAAACCGCTGAGAAATATTGATTTGGATCTTGCTGGGCGCAATGAACTTCTGACAAAAGTCGAACGAATGCAGGAGATTATAGAGAGCATGGAAAAAATCGAAAAGCTTGATTCAATGCCAGAAGCAAAATTCTGGAAAGAGATGGAAGCAATTTTAGAAGGTCCTGAACTGAAAGCTTTACAGGCCAAAGCAGGATCAAACTTTGAGAAATTTCAAAAATCACTCTCAGCAAGTCTACAGGAAAGCTCAAAGAACGCTTCTAAAATTTCAAAACTAAGAGGTTACCTGGGTGACAAATGGAAACAAGCCAGTGTTACCGAACGTTTCAAGAAATGGACCCAAGGAAGAGAGACCTCTAAATCAACAGATCTCCCTGAAAAGAAACCCAACCTTGAAACGCCCGAAAAAGCTCCTGCCAAAGCAGTCAGCGAAACCTCAGAAGTTTTACATGACGCAAAAAGGAATCTGGAGACAATCCGCAAAGAGATTCGTGCTGCCGAAAGTGAAATTAAAGCTCTTAACGATGCACGTAAATCCCCTCAATTCGAAGGATGGGATGAAGCATTTGAAAAACGTCTCACCAAAGCCCGTCAGGTCATTGCCGACGGCCGGGCTGCAGAAGTAAAAATGCAGGAAAGCATCAAAGCTTTTGAAAATGTTCAGGAAATAGAAGGCAAATTGGCAAAAGCCATCACTCATGCTCCGGGGGAAGTATCAGCTCTGAACAAAGAACTCAAAGCAGCAAAAACATTAGCCGAAGAGTCCCTTCAGGAATCAGCCGAGCTCACCAAAAATATAGGGAAAGCCGGAAAACTCGGACGGGCACTAAAGTATGGAGGTACAGCCCTTGGTGGATTTGGTGCCGTAATCAGTTTTTATCAGGCTGGATCAGCCGGATACGAAGCTCTCACTACCGATGTTGAGGGGCGCGGAACCGTGAAAGGAGTTGAAGCAGGATTGTGGACCCTCAATGCTGCCGCCGATACCGCCGCCGTTGCTGTACTGCTCGGTGCGGAAGGAGCTGCAGCAACAGGACTTTCTGCTATAGCACTCCCACTTATCCCTATAACCTATGCAGGAACCAACGCCATTGAAGCAGCCTACGAAGAGACCATCACCGACTATGAATGGGCACAAAAAAATCCTTTCGAAGCACTCCATCATTTTTACACATCACTCAACACTATTTCTGTTGGTGACGTATATTTGGCTGCCGCCCGCCTGGATACAAAAGAGGGTCTCGATGAGCACCATAACACCATGCACAAAATCTATCGTGGCTTGGTGGCAATGCAAAAAGATCCAAGTCTCCTCAACTACATTTTGAGTACGCCGGCATCAGACACCAAAAATAAAGAGGTTGAACGTCGCATAGAAGAAAACTATTCCGTCTATCACGAAATGTATTTCCAGAGCCTCAATCCATATGGTATACAAAGCTATCAATCAGCACAGAAAACCGTCCTCGACGCGCAAATTTTTGACCGCATCATGACAACCCGTGACAAAGCCAAAGAAGCCGGCCAACAATTTATCCTTGGAAATGAAGAGAGCAGCTACCACCTTAACCTCTGCGATGAAGAGTTTGAAATGGTTGGAGGAATGATGGCTCCAGAATTCAAAGAATCAAAATTTCGGCCACAAACAATTGTCGACAAATACAAAGAGGATCTTACCCACCTTCTCAAGAAAGACGAAATTCTCTGGAGCAATCTTGAACGAATGGACACCGCTTATATCCTTCGTCTTTGTGCTCAAATGCAAATTGCCGTGAACGATGAAAACCTCAAAATGGAGGATGAACTAAAGTCGATCATGAGCATTCAGTTCATGACCCTTAAGAACTACCTTGAAGCAGAACGGGGAGTAAATTTCGAGTTTGGAATCCGCAACTCATCACTGTTTGAACCACGCATGTCCACCGACGAAATCCTGGAAACCATAGAAGGACTGGGAAGCGGACCTATGAAGAACTACCTCAATTTTGAAAAACAAAACTACAATCCAACACCTTCAGCTCATGCCCTCTTCCGCCTTGCTGAATTTTTGGGATACACAGGCGAACCAACCGAGATTGGCCTAAAAGAGTTTTTCTCGGAAGGATCAGCCAGTTTCCGTGGCGTTTATTGGGATGGAGAGAACTGGTACATACAAGAACGTGGCCACGAATTCGACGATAAAATCGGGCCGGAGCTCAATGAAGCAATGATCAAGAAAATCATTGAAACCATGAGAGCAAATCCAGACGACATTCTCGAACATCGCAATGATGCGATCTTCCTGGATGCTCACGACTACACCAAAGAAGTAAATCGCATGGCACAGATTTTAGAAGACGGATTAGCCGAAGGAAAACAGCGGGGCTATAAAGAATCTCAAGAAAATGGAGTTTCAGCACCTCCAACAGGATTCAAAGAAAAATCGGTAAACTACGAGAAAAAAGAAAAAGACCTGGCAACTGAATACAAAGAAGCAGTTGAACATGTAAAAGAGTCCTGCAACTGGAGCAGACTGAAATATAGAGTTCTGGACGACAACACCATTGAACTCTCTCGCACGGACTCCAATACCAGCGTCAAACTCACCCGTTCCGGAAAAGAATGGAATGTTGGCGGATTCAAGAGCGGACTGACACTCGCGCAAGCTGTTGTTCTTGGAAACCTGAAAAACAAAGTAGAGAAGATCATCGTTGAAAACAATCATTCAGGTGGATCAGACGCGCCATTTGAAAACGATGGAGGCAACGTAGACTTTGACCGCAACTGGAACCCAAATGATCTTCGAATTTTAGATAAAAGTACCGGATGGCTCGGCTTCTACGACGAAGTTGGAGTCAAGGTTGATGACGTCGTAGAAACACTCAACAACTGGTACAAAAGCCGCTAAATTTGCTTCACCATATAGGTCCCCTCCAAGTGATAGCCGAGCTTTTTGTAATACTCCCTCACGCCAATACCGCTAATAACGGCAATTTTCTTATACCCGTTCTTCCGACTGATCTCCTCTGCCTTTTGCATCATCTGCCGCCCCAAGCCAATATGTTGCGACGCGCCATCCAGCCCACCAGCCACCTTCACCTGTTCACCATACGTGTGAACTTCTCGCACCAGAGCCGCCCCTTCCAGTTCCGGAATAAAATGCTTCTTTCCCTGCAAACTGTAAGAACTAAATCGCAGCCGCAGAAGCGAACACAGTCTATCCCGCTTCACATCGTCAAAAGAGATAAAAAACTCCTGCCCTTCAGAAGCCTCAAACTCCTTCACCCGCATCTCCACCTGATCCAAATACACTTTCTCCTCTTTCACCTGTCGACATCGAATACATCGGCACTCAAGTCCCCTTTTTTCCATTTCTTGATGGATGATTTGTCGTAAATTTGAAACCGTCGAACCACCAACAATCGAAGGTGCCGGAATATCGCGAATCAAGCGTGTAATCCGACAATATTCAGGAATCAAAGGTTTCACCTTACACATCAACTCCACCAGCTCTTCATCGGTATAGGTTCGATGTTCCCCCTTCTTATATATACGCTCCAGCTGTGACCACGGCACAACCATACACGGGTAAATTTTAAGCCAGTCCGGCCTGTAAGCAGGATTTTCAAACAGTTCCACCATATCTTCATAGTCGATCTCCGGATTACTACCATAAAGATTTGGCATCATATGGCAGTTGATTTTATAAGCCGCATCACGAATAAGTTGGATCGCCCGCTTTGTCTCGGCAATACCATGCCCACGACGATTCATTTTCAAAATTTCATCATTCAGACTCTGAACTCCAATCTCAATCTTTGTGCAACCAAGCCGTCGCAGTCGTCGCAGTTCATCCTCGGTAATGTGGTCGGGACGGGTCTCCATAGAAAGGCCAATACAACGATTTTCAGCCGTCTCGTTAATTTTCTGAGCCTCCTCCAAAGAACGCGCCTTCTCTGCCGGAGCATTCAGCGCATTGAAAATGCCCCGCACAAAATCCGTTTGATATCTTTTCGGATAAAACGACCAGGTCCCACCAGAAATAATCACATCAATTTTATCCGTAAAGTGACCGGTTTTCTGTAGACTCTGAACCCGATTTAAAGTCTGTTTATAAGCATCAAAGTCGTTCAGAATAGCCCGCATAATTGCCGGCTCATTCGAAAGATAACTCTTTGGCATCTTGGGTTCGGTCGGACAAAAAATACATTTCCCCGGACACGGAAATCCTTTGGTAATAACAGTGATATTGGCAATTCCTGAATGAGAGCGCACTCCTCTTTTCCTCAAAATTTTCCAAAAATCCCGATCCTCCTGCATCTCCCCCTTTGCAATCAAAGCCCGATACGCCGAAATCAATTCAATATTCGCAAAAGGACTCCGTCCATGCTCTGCAGCAAAACGTTTTTTCATCTTCTGAAGTTTTTTGGGGCTATCAACACCATGCTGATACGCCTGCACCACAAACTCCTCCGCTTTTGACATTGTCTTTTGCATAAAAGTATGAACATTATAGTGAGCAATGAGAGAAAAGAAAGCCAAAAAAGTATTAGAACACGTAAAAGCCACTTATGGCAATATTGCCGAGTCATTTTCCTCGACCCGTCAATATATTGGTCGTGAATTTACAACATTCCTTCCCTATCTTCAGAAAGCTAAAAACATACTCGACCTGGGCTGTGGCAATGGCCGATTTGTAAGGTTTTTAGAAAAGGAAAAGTTGAAAGCCCATTATATTGGCATCGACAATGCCAACGAGTTTATAGA
>JAGQLQ010000008.1 GCA_020429235.1 Candidatus Peregrinibacteria bacterium
TAAAATCTATTTCTGATGCTGAGGACGAAGATACGGTTATTGAAAAGTTTGTGGATGATCAGAGTGGGCAGGTGACGTATCGGCATGGTGGTTTGATTGCGGGACTTGGGGAGGAGACTCCGTATCGACGGTATGTGGTGGTGGAAAATATAAGTGATGGGGTGGATCTTTCGGCTTATCGGGTGACGAGTGTTGTGGAATGGCAGGAGCTTACCCGTCAACGCGAGGTTCGTCTTACTACTGAATTAACTGACTGGAATCAGGGTCAACTGTAATTATTATGATGTTTCAATTGAAGAAAAATTCGGAGAGAAGGGGATTCACGCTCATTGAGCTGATGATCAGTATTGTTATTTTTGTTATCTTTCTGGGGATTGTATCGCAATCCTATATTAGTATTGTGCGGGCTCAGAGGCGTGCAAATGAGATCCGAAAAATGTATTCGGATGTGAGGATTGCGCTGGACTATATTTCTGAAGAGGTCCGATTGAGTTCGATCGACTATGCCTGTTATGAGGGCACCGGGACGAACTGTGAGGGTGTGATTCAGGGAACACTTTTTGGTGGTTCAACCGATCATTTAGCTCTTGTTCGTCAGGGTGGAACAGAGAAGACATTTGTGAAACTGGATGATGAGGGCCATCTTGTGGTGAAGCGTTTGATCCGGCAGGAAGGGGAGTATGTTCCTGCGCCGGGGTATGAGACCGGTTATGTTTCGCTTACTGGTGATAATGTTGTTTTTGATCATTTGAGTTTTTCGATCTTTCCGGATCTGAATCCTTATAGTAATGAAAACATTCCGGGAACCGACACCCCGATTTATGCTGATAATGGAACTCAGTTCCAACCGAAAGTTGGAGTGTATATGAGTGCGTCCAGTCCGGAAGGTTCGGCGATTGAGTTCGATTTTGATTTTCAGACCACTATTTCTTCACGTGTTTACAGCCGCGCAACATGAAAAAACTGATGAACAATTTGATGGTTGAAAGACAAGGAAGCTCACTGCTTGTGGCACTCCTTGTAATGGGAATTTTACTGACTTTGACTCTTGGTTTGAGCAGTTTAGTGGTACGGGAGATTCGCCAGACAAGTGAAACGATTGATGCCGGAAAGGCTTACTACGCGGCGGAAGCCGGTGTTGAGCAGGCGCTCTATAGTTTGAGTCAAAGCCTTCCTGGATATGAAACCACTGACTGGGTTGAGCTGAATGAAGAGGATATTGATTATCGTTATCAGATCAACAATAAAGGTGACAAGATTCCGTATTTTCCTTCTGATGAGCCGGTCTTTTTGAGTCCGGATCAGGCTGTGCCGGCAGACTTTTTATATTCGGATCAACCGTCGGAAACGTACAATGTTTTGGGCTTGAATGAGACGGTGACTATTCCACTTTTTACTGATAATGGGGATGGAACGTATGAAGATGTCGATCACTTTTTGGTTCAGTACTATGTGGATTTTGATATTGAAGATCAGTTGAAGCAGGCTGGTTGGAGTCTGGAAGAGTTCGACATTCTGCGATGGAAAGTTTTTGGAAATCCGACTGATGATACTTTGAAGACCGATGCTATTTCTGATTTTTACCCGGCACATTCCAATGATGGTCCATCAAATCCTGTGTGCATTGGTTCTGATGGGGCGGCTGCTTTACGGGATGGGGCAAACTATAACTGTTTGATTCCGGTGGCGCAGCAGTTTGGGATTGATAATGAGGGACAAGTGACGGGTGAAATTGATGAAGCTGAGTTTGGGGCCGCTTGGAGTCAGGCGCGTGAATGTTATGTGAGTGAGGCGGGTTTTTTGGTCGCACCAACGCCGGAAGGTGTGCATCGTGGATGTTCAATTCAGACCTTTATCGATACACATAATCGGAACTATATTACTCTGACGAATGTGGTGAATCCGGATATTGTGGGAATTAGTAATATTGATTTGCGGGCGGCTCGGGCCAATATTTATTATCGCGTGATTGCGGATCCGACTGGACCGCAGCTGGTTCGGGATCTGGCTGATATTAAGGCGGATGGTTTTGCTCGAGATGGACAGATTCGCCAGAGTATTGATGTGAAGCTGCGAATGAGTTCGTTTCTGCCAGTGTTTAATTTCTCTCTTTATAGAACGGACACTGAAGATGATGCAAAAGATTCTCCAACCGGTGGTGAGCAGGAGTCTAATTTTCCGTTTTTCAACATTCCTTTAGAGGTGGAGTCCCTTTAGGAAATTGACATTCTGAGCGCGGACCGCTTAAATGAAGTGGCGCTTTTGCTTATCCGAAATTTTTATGTCTGAAAAATATTACATCACTACCGCAATTGCTTATGTGAATGCTCCTCCCCATATTGGGCATGCCATGGAGTTTATTCAGGCCGATGTGGTTGCACGTTTTCATCGTTTGAAAGGAAAGGATGTGTTTTTTATGACCGGAACGGATGAGCATGGGACCAAGGTCGCGGAGACAGCCAAAAATCAGGGAAAAACTCCTCAAGAGCTTGCTGATGCGAATGCGCAGATTTTTAAAGATATGTGTGAACTTTTGAATGTTCAATATGACAAATTTATCCGGACGAGTGATGAGGCCCACAAGCATGGGGCGCAGAAACTCTGGAAGAAACTGGTGGAAGCCGGCGATATTTATAAAGACACGTATGAAGGATTGTATTGTGTTGGGTGTGAGGCGTTTGTTTTGGAAAAAGATCTGGTGGATGGAAAATGTCCCAACCATAATAAAGAGCCGGAAGTTTTAAAGGAGGAAAATTATTTTTTCAAGCTTTCAAAATATAGTGATCAGATTGGAGAACTGATTGAAAAGGATGAATTGAAAGTGATTCCACAGTCACGCAAACATGAAATTTTACAGGTGATTAAAGATGGTTTGCGGGATGTGAGTTTTTCGCGGCCAAAGAGTGTCTTGCCGTGGGGAGTGGATGTTCCCGACGATCCTGATCAGGTTATGTATGTGTGGTGTGACGCGCTTTCGAACTATATTACTGGTGTTGATTATGAAGGAGAAGGCGAGCTGTTTCAGAAATATTGGCCGGCAGATATGCATTTGATTGGAAAGGATATTTTGCGTTTCCATGCCGCTATTTGGATTGGAATGTTGCTGTCAGCAGGCATCGATATTCCAAAACAGATTTCTGCCCATGGGTTTATTACTTCTGAAGGGCAAAAGATGAGTAAATCTTTGGGGAATGTGGTGGATCCGATTGCGTATGCTGAGCAGTATGGTGTGGATGCGCTTCGCTATTATTTGTTGCGGGAGATCCCAACAACCGACGATGGTGATTTTAGTCAGGATCGATTCAATGTTGTGTATGATAGTGAGCTGGCGAATACGTTTGGAAATCTGGTGAGCCGGGTTCTGGCAATGACCGGGAAATATTTTGATGGGAAGGTGCCGGGTGAATCAAAGGAGTATGAACTGCTGGAGGAGAAAGTAGGGGAGGTGTGGAGCGGATATGAAGAGGCTATGGCTGAATTTGATTTGAAGAAGGCGCTTGAGCATGTGGTGGATTTGGGTATGTATGCGAATAAGTACGTTGAAGAGACACAACCATGGGCGCTTGCGAAAGAGGATCAGGATACTCTGGCAGAGGTGATGTATAACCTGGTTGAAATGGTGAGGCATTTGGCATATTTGCTTATGCCGTTTATTCCGTCGACAACAGCAAAGATGCTCAAGGCGCTTGGTCTTGAAGGAGTTGAGGCGGGTTATGACGATCTCAAAAAATGGGGTGGCATGAAAGAAGGCCAACCGGTTGAAAAACCGGAGCCACTTTTTGCGCGACGTGAAGATTAAGTTCCCGTTGCTTCCAGAATCCTGATGACATTGGTGACCAGTGCCCAGGAGATAATAATAACGAAGAGGCCGATAATCGCCCACGTGATGGTCTTTTTGGCTTCCTCCATTTGAGTTTGATCGCCATGAGAGACAACGTAGCGGAATCCTCCAACGGCAATCATGAGAACGGCAATCGGACCGGCTGCGTAAATGAGGGCGCCGGCAGCCAGTTGGAGCAGAACGTTAATCATACTGGCTCTGTTTACGTTGCCTGTGGGAGTAATGTTCGCTGCGAATTCCGGCTTTAGGTCTGGATTCATCTGAACCTGGGCATGAGCCATTACTGGGAGCAATACTGCTGTCAGAACAAGGATGATGGCTAATTGTTTGAGCGTTTTTTTCATACTATTGAAAGAATTCAAGTTGAGAAACTCCCAGGATGATCGCGTAAGATGATGCAATAACGACTAAAGCCAGGATCGACCATAAAAGGATTTTTTTAGCTTTGTCGACTCTTTCTTCACTTCCTTGTGCAGTGACCAGCATGACTCCTCCAACAGTGAAAGCGATGAGTGCCAACGATCCGGTAATCCCCAGCATGAGTTGAACAATACCGCTCAAAATTTGGGCCCATGACCCATCCGGGAGTTGATCCACCAGTGCAACTTTGCTGGCGTCTTTTGCTTCTTCTGGGTAGAGAACTTCCGGCACAATGGATTGAGCCATTGCTGTTGAAGCAATACTACAAAAGAGCACGATAGTGACGAGGAGTTTATGTTTCATTGGTTGATTCAGTTGTGGTTTCTGTCTGTCCACCTTGTTGGGGAGTTCCTGCCAGACGGACGCCGCTAATAATTGAGACGACGGCGTATGAGAGTATAGCAATAAGAAGTCCTACAATGGCGTAGGTCATGGTCTTTTTCCCGGCGCTGACTCTTTCTTCATTGCCGTAGGCGGTAAGGATCTGGATTCCTCCAACAATCATAAAAACAAAGGCAAGGCCACCGGCAAGAGCAATGATCGTATTTGTGAGAGTTGGAAGAAGTCTTCCTCCAAAGAACTGTTCTTGTGGAACATTTTCCCCTGCGGCATTAGGTATGAGCAATCCTTCTTCGTTGCTGGTTATGAATTCTGGAGGAACAATGTTAGGCCTTCCTGTTGATGTTTGTGCAAATACAGTTATGGCTCCAAAGAAAATACTGAGGAGGAGAATCGATCCAAACTGTGCGATTTTCTTTTTCATTTTAGAATGTGAAGAAGTTTGGATTGATTGTGTAGAGAACAATTGCTGAAATAAACAGAAGGACAAGTCCCGCAATTGCCTGAATAATTTTTGTTTTTGCTTCATCAATGGCAGCGGTGTTATCTCCGGCTGTTGATATCTTAATTCCTCCGTAAACAATGTAGAAAACTACAACAATTCCAATGACACTCGCAAGCCAGCGGTAAATGAGTCCTATATAGGTAAAGAGAAGTTCAAGTCCTGATTGAGCAATGAGAACCTGAACCGTTTGGCAGAAAACTTTGTCACTTGGAGTACATTCTCCAGGTCTAACATAGGTTGACCGACATTCTGCTGGTGTCGCTTTAGTCGAGCCTTCTGCAGGAACACCTTCTGTACATTCCGTTTTACGAATACAGCGAAGGGATTGAAGAGTGTCTGCGGTAGTCGTTGGATTATCAAACTGTTCTTCAAGGACTGTTATAACATATCCTTTTGCTGATTCTGGATTTTGAAGGACACTACAAGTGAATTCAGCCTGTGCAATTTGTACAGTTGATGCCATGAGAAAAAAGAGGAGAGATCCTTTTGTTATTACTGTTTGTAAGATTTTTTTAGGTTCCATATTCAAAGAAAATACTTTGCATGAAGGCTGTAATGAAGTACGAAGACATCGCGACAATGAGTCCGGTGATTGCAAATTTAATAATGTCTTTTCCCTTTTGAAGTTGAGTTTCACGGCCGGCAGAAATGACCATTGTAAATCCTCCATAGACGATTGCTACGAATGCAAATGATCCAATTGCCAATGCTAAAAAGTTGATAACACGGACGATGACTGAGCCAAAGCTTGGGGCATCGGGATTAACAGTTTTTTGCCCTTCTGCAGTTAAATATGTTCCAACATTTAATGATACTGGAGCTGGGGATGAAGTGCTTTCTGATGCGGTTTGATCTCCCGATGGAGGTGTATCGTCTTGAGCAAGGGCAGTTGTGAACACTCCAAGCGAGAGCGAGCAAATGGTCAAAAATGTTGCGAGTCCGGCGAGAAAATTTTTCATGGTTTTTGCAAAGAATTTCTCTTTATTATACCATTTTTGGCCTTTTTTTTCAATAATGGAAGGGGGTACTGGTTTGTTTTGTTGAGATTTGTTATACTTTGCAGAAGTTAATGATATTTTATGACTTTTTGGACACTCTTTTATCTCCTTTTGGGCTTTGTTCTCTTGATTAAGGGAGCTGATGTTTTGGTGGATGGATCGGCAGGTCTGGCCAAGAAACTGGGTATTCCCAAGGTTATTGTGGGGTTGACGCTGGTAGCTTTTGGAACGAGTGCTCCGGAAGGGACTGTTTCTCTTATTGCTGCGATTCAAGGGAATGCCAATATTAGTCTTGGAAATGTGATTGGAAGTAATATTGCAAATATTGCCCTTGTTTTGGGTATTGCAGCCATGATTCGAAAAATTACTGTGCGAAGAGTTACGGTGACGAAAGAGGTTCCAATGGCGATTTTGGCTGTGGCTGCCATTCTTTTTATGGGATATGACACAGTTTTTCAGGAACAAGAGGGGATTCAGAATGTGATTGCCATGGGAGACGGATTTATACTTTTGGCATTTTTTGTAGTTTTCCTCTATTACATTTTTGGAGATTTAAAATCGACTGAAAAGCAGGAGGAGGAGATTGTAAAGAAAGAAAAAGCGAACTATAAGGAGTCATTTTGGTATCTTGGTCTGATGATTTTTGGTGGTCTGGCTTTTATTATTGGTGGCGGAAAACTTATTGTGGATACTGCTTCAGAGATCGCTTTGGCGTTTGGTGTAAGTGAAGCACTCATCGGGCTCACGATTGTGGCATTGGGAACGTCTTTGCCAGAGTTGGCGACGGCTGTTGTTGCGGCTCTTAAAAATGAAGATGATATTGCTGTGGGAAGTATTATGGGGAGCAACATCTTTAATGTGTTCCTGGTTCTTGGAATCACTTCTATTATTTCTCCATTGGCATTTGATCCGATTCTTTTGTTGGATGTTTTCTTTGCGCTTTTTATTACCATTCTTTTTTATATTTTCTTGTTACAGAAAAAGGGATTGGGACGTTTTTACGGTTCCATCCTGGTGTTTTTCTACGCAGTCTATATTGTCTCACTTGGATTTAGAGAGACTGTGATTGCTTATTTTGGAGGTTAAATCTCTTCATCCATTTCTTCCGGTAGACAGTCTGAAGCTGTTTCTTCGGTAATAAGGTCGGCATCCAAAAGGTCCACGACAGCTTTTTTCATGGTCTGCATACCTTCCTTGAATCCTGTTTCAATCGCGGAGTTAATCTGATGTGTTTTTGCTTTACGGATCATGTTGGCAATACCACTGTTATTCATCATGATTTCGAGTGGGGCAACCCGTCCTTTTCCATCTTTGGTTTTGACGAGGTTTTGCCAGATGATCGCGCGCAAACTTTCGGCCAGCTGTGAGCGGATTTGGTTTTGCTGTTCGAATGGGAAAGCATCAATCATACGATCGACAGACTTGGCGGCTCCACTGGTGTGAAGTGTGGCAAACACCAAGTGTCCTGTTTCGGCGGCGGTGATAGCCAACGAAATGGTTTCCAGGTCACGCATTTCTCCAACAAGAATAACATCCGGGTCTTCACGGAGAGCTGAACGTAAAGCGTTATTAAATGAGAGCGTGTGTGTTTTTACTTCACGCTGATCAATCACACATTTGCGGTTTTCGTGTACAAATTCAATCGGATCTTCAATGGTGATAACGTGACGTGCTTCTGTATCGTTGATTTCATTGAGCATGGCGGCCAATGTGGTCGATTTACCAGAACCGGTTGGTCCGGTTACGATTACAAGACCGTTGGTTCCAGTTGCAATTCGTTTAAGGATTTCCGGCATACCCAGCTGATCCAGAGTCATAACGGTTTCCGGAATGAGACGGAATACAGCAGCGATTCCTTTTCGTTGGACAAACATGTTTACACGGAAACGGGCGATGCTTGGGAGATCCAAAGAAAAGTCCAAATCCAGATTTTTGGCAAAGAACTTCTTTTGTTCTTCGTTCATGATTTCCAAAAGATACTCTTCGGCGAGTTTTTTGGTGAATACTTCATGTTCTTCAATCACGATCAAATCCCCATTGATACGTAAAATGGGCTTACTTCCGGTCGTGATATAGATATCGGAAGCTTTATATTGTACAGCTGTACGAAAAATTTTATCGAGAAGCATGTTTTTGTTTTTTATTTTTTGTTTTTTTTTGTGTCTAGACGTCCAGATCCTCAAGTGGATCATGGTCTTTTGGCAGTACGTTTTCGATCGCACCCCAATCGCTTTCTTCCAATTCCGGAACAATGAGTGTTACTCTGTCTCCAACCTCGGCGCGGAAATAGGTGACTGATGCGAGCAGTACTTTATAGGATTTTCCTTCCGCAATGACACGATATTGACCGTCATCATATGTGAGGGTTCCCACCAAACGAGCCCGTTCTACCGGTCCAATCTGTTTGTAAATGAATGATCCGTCGTCACCAACGGTCAGTTTGAGAATATCACCAGGTACAAGTTTTGATTTACTGGCGTAGTTGGCCGGCACGGAATACTCTTTTTGGTCCGGTCCAAGCATTTTTTCTCCATCGAACATTCCTTCAATGATTTGTCCTTCGTCGCTTGATTCAAGGGTTCCAAGCTTCTTGGCGCGTTCACTAAATTGGCTCTTTCCATTTTCATTACTCATATCGGAGAGCATCTGTTTTGCCGATCGCAAACTGGACTCGGCGGTTTCGAGCATTTCTTTAATAAGCGCGATTTTTGAAGAATGGGTCATTTTTGTTTTTTATTTTTTTGATCTTTTACCCTTTTATTATACCGTAAATGACGGTTTTTCTCAAGATTCCTTTCCTTTCTCTGACTCTAAAATGTTTTGTAATATTGCACGGCGGGTGATACCAACGTTTGAGAAGATGCGGAAGGTAAAGACGAAGGTCGCGGCAAGATAGAGTTCCAGACCGAGTTTGTCGCCCAAAAGGGTAATAGCAATAGACAAAATGATGTTAAAAAGTAGTCCGGTAATGAAAATAATGGCGTTAAACTGATCTTTGGTGACCTCTGCGCGAATCGCTCCAAAAAGCGCATCCAAAATACCCATAATCACAACGGCTGAGTATTTTGTCAGTTCAAGAGGGATAGGAAAATTGATGGCAAAACCAATAATAATTCCAATGACGATACCAAGAATTGCCCAGACCATTAGCTTCGTTTAAAGATTACTTTTTCGGTGTTGGTTCCCGAAATCCTTAAGTCTATATATAGCAGAGGTTCGTTATATATGTCGAGCTTTGGGAGTGCTTTTTTCAGTTTTTCAATCTGACGGAGCAGATCCTTTTCCAGGTCGATCATGACGTAAAAGCGTCTTTCTGTTACCAGATGGACCTCGCGCTCCTGGTGTTTGTACTCCGCGTAGAGGATTTTCATGGCAAATTTTTCTTCGAAAAGGTTGATGGCGTTGATAATTTGGGTTAGTCGCTCTTTGCTTCTTTTAGGATCGGATAAAAAGCTGTGACGAACCTCTAAAAATTCATCGGTTTCGTAGTAAATATGCGGTAAATCCGGGTGTTCAATGTTCTCTTCCACTAAAAATCCCTGACTGTCGACCAGGAACTTTTTCTGAACAACGTCGACAATATTAATAAGGTTGGCGACAGTTGGATATTTTTTATGTTCTACTTTGATTTTGTCCGGGAAGATCTTTTTAATGGTGATTTTTTCGATTTCCGGCTGGGATTCTCTTATTTTTGAAATGAGGTCTTCGTCATTAATAAGGACCAGATTTTTGCCAAGTGTAGAGCGGAGAATGGTGTTCATTGCTTCGTTGTCTTCAATGACGGTTCCATCTTCTTCGATAATAAAACTGTTGATAAGGAAAATATCACTGAGGAAAACTGCATATGTTCCGTATCCAATAATGAGTATGGAAAGAAAGAAGGCCAGAACTATCTTCCATTTGCTTGATTGAGGGGTGGTTTTTATTCGTCCGGAAGGAACTGACTTTGAGGCAATATTCTTCTTGCGACGTTTTTTCTTTCCTTCAACAACCGATTTTCTATATGGAGAATTGAGGCTTCGAACTCGACTCGATTTTTTCTTAGCCGGCTTCTTATTGTTTTTTTTGAAAATTCCCATGGGAGCTCTAATTGGCTCCGTTAAAGATAGATGAACCCGGCAAAGGTGACAAGGAGAAGTCCTCCAAAAATGATTGCCAGGGGCTTCACGAGTTTTCTGTTTCCAAAAAAGTGAATAATGAAAACTTTCTGAACCATGTTGAGATAAGTGACCAGAAGAATAATGTTTTTGGCATGTTCCATGTCCAGGAGGTTGCCGGCAGATGCGGCGGTTGAAATGACAATTGGATCATCAACAGCAAAAAAGGCGCTGAGTGTGGCAATGACGTAGTAGAGTTCGACTCCGGCAAGGGAGAGAGAAATTTTGGCAATCAAGAGAGCTGCAACAATGAAGCTTCCCAGTTTGAGAGCACTTTTTAGTGAGAATGGTGTGGAAAGAGTGCTGACAGGGTTTGATTTTTTGGTCGTTTTTTTTGATCTGAAAAGGTAATAGAGTCCTGCTATTGCAAGGTAGGCGAACATCAAAAAAAGTGGAATGAGGACACGTGTGAATAGCTCTTCATTCAGGGTTCGTATAAAGAGGAAGCTTTTAATGAAGCTTATAGCGCAGGCAAAAACTATTCCCGCAATGAATGGTGATTTTCGGGGAGAGTTTTTACTTTCATTTGCCAGAGTTAGCGATGTTGCTGTGCTGGAGTAGAGACCACCCATAAGTCCGGAAAGTGCAATTCCAAGCTTTTCGCCAAAGAGTTTTACCAGTATGTATCCAACAAAATTAATTCCTGAAACAAAAACAACCAGGAACCAGATGCGATAGGGGTTGAGTACATCAATGGTCTGAAAACTGCCGTGCAGTTCACTTTGAGGAATTCCCATAAATGGGCTGAGAATTTGTTGGTCGAAGCTTTGGTCAGGAAGGAATGGGAGGATGATAAAAGCAATGATTGCGAATTTGATGGTGTCGTAGAGTTCGCGATCACTGAGCTTTTTTACGGCTCCGTGAAGGTAGCTGCGAAGCGAAAGGAGTAGCGCGGTAAGAATTCCGAGGATCACTGCAAGTTGGACCTGGCCGATGGTACAGAGAGCTCCATAGAGAAAGAGGAGGACGCTTGAAACTTCGGTGGTGATGCCAATCCGTTTGTACTGAATAGTGAGATACCAGTGGGAAATGCTAATAAATGTGAGAAGGCCAATAAGTGAGACAATAAAAATATTCCATCCAAACTGTTGGCTGAAATAAGCAGACATTGCTCCAAGAAGGCTTACAAAAATACTGGTGCGAATTCCGGTTGCGGCCATTTTTCGTGATGCCTGTTTTTTCCTTTCACGCTCTACTCCAACAAGCCCACCAATAAGGATAGCGACAATAAAGGGAACGATTTGGGTTTGGATTTCAACCACGTTTTTGGCTTATAGATCATAGTATTATACTATAATTGGCACAAAAAAGACAGGCCTAGGGCCTGTCTTAAAGGGTTGGGAATGGAATGAATGTTATGCCTCTTTTTCGGCTTTCTTCGTTTCTTTCTTTGCTGCCGGCTTTTTGGCAGCTGGTTTCTTTGCAGTCTCTTTTTTTGCTGGAGCAGCGGCTTTTTGGGAACTATGTTCACCTCTGGCTACAGCGATTGCTTCTTCTAGTGCTGTTAAAAGTACTTGTTTTCGTTTGCGGGCGCTGATCTTGTTTTTTCGATGTCGTACCTTTTTCTTTGGTCGTGTGGCGTTCATTGTTGTAAGCCCGTGTTGTTTCGATGCCATGTTTTTCTGGTTAAAAGCTTCAATATTTAAGCGGAGTTCGGGTCAGGAGTCAAGTGCAGTTGGGAGGAATCAGCTGATTTTCTTCATGAATTCCTGGAAGTTTGGATTATTTTCGATCCTTTTTTTGAGTTTTTGGTCTGTTGCATGCGGTTTGGTGAGTTTTTTTGCCGATAAAATGTTGGTCAGCTCTTTTTTGGTCATGAAATCCTTTGATTCAGCTATTTCTATAAGAGATTTCCCTTTTTTGAGGGCTTCATTCACCAATTCTGCGGTTGCTTTGTATCCTATATAAGGAGAGAGGCCGGTTGCCAGGCACAGGCTCCCATTGAGCAGTTTTTCGATGTGATCTGTATTCGCTGTAATGCCTTTTACGCAAAGATCCCGAAACATGGCACATCCGGATTGAAGAATGTGGATTGACCATAAAAGATTGAGCATAATGACTGGTGTCATAGTGTTGAGTTCCAGTTCACTTTCATGAACAGCGGCAGCAACAGTGTGATGATTTCCATTAACCTGAAGGCCGGTCATGGTGATGCATTCAGCAATAGATGGGTTTACTTTTCCAGGCATGATTGATGATCCCGGCTCAACTTCCGGGAGATTGATTTCATTGATTGCTCCAGCTGGTCCTGAGGCCAGAATGCGAAGGTCTTTGCTTATGCGAATAAGGTCGCTACCGAGTGTTGCGAGTGACCCGGATGCAATGGCAAATGCAGACATATTGGAACTGAGTTCCATTGGATATTTTGTTGGATAGAGTCGGATTTTTGTTAATTTACTCAGGTTTTTGACCATAAGGGAGCGATACTTTGGATGGGCGGTAATGCCGGTTCCGAGTGCTGTTCCGCCAATGGCAACCTCCTGAAGGTGGCTGAAAGATTGTTTTATATGGTCGTGGGAACGTTGAATGGTTGATCCCCATGCTTCGAACTCTTGTCCAAGGGTGATAGGGACGGCGTCTTGGAGGTGAGTCCGGCCAATTTTGAGAATGTTTTTGAACTGTTTGGCCTTTTGGAAAAAGGCTTTTGAAAGTTTTTCTATTTCTGGAAGGAGTTCCCGTGCTTCCATCAACGCTGCGAGACGGATGGCTGTTGGAATGGTGTCGTTAGAGGATTGTCCCCAGTTGACGTGGTTGTTGGGAGTAATGGGTTTGTATTCTCCTTTTTTCCCGCCCAATATTTCGTTGGCACGGTTGGCGAGAATTTCGTTCAGATTCATATTGAAAGGTGTTCCTGCTCCGGCCTGAAAGATGTCGATAGGATATTCATCATAAAATTTTCCATCAATAAATTCGTTGGCTGCCTGGATGATCGCCTTTGCGTGACCTTTTTGAAGTTCTCCCAATTCTGCATTCGTTTGAGCTGCTGCTATTTTAATGTTGGCGAGTGCTATTCGGAATGAAGGGAAAGCTTTGATTTTACTGACATTGAAGTTCTGGAGCGCTCGTGCGGTAAAGGATCCATAGTAGGCGTCTTTTGGGACTTTTATTGATCCAAGTGCGTCTCGTTCGGTTCGGGTTTGTGCTTTTTTTGCTGCCACAGAAGAAAGGTTAAGGGATGAAAAGGAAGGCGATTGTTATAATGACAAAAAGTCCAAAGGCTTTGGTAAATGTTGAAAGGAGGTGAAGGTCATGATCGGAAGCTTTGATCCTATAAAAAGAATGATACGCTGCGCAGAAGAATATGATCCCGATAGCTCCGTATAAAAGAAAGGGGGAGAGATTATGATTGTAATCTTTGTTGAAAAACTGGCCAATGATAAATCCGGGAAGAAGAAAAGCTGATGCAGTTGCGGTTCCCGAGAAAAGTCCCCAGAGAAGTCCTTTTATAATGGCAGGTTGTTTTTTCATGGCCAGAGGATGAGTAAAGTTGCTGCGCTTACTGCAAGCCAGACAAGGATAAGAGTGGCAAAGAGGATGTTTTGTTGATGATCGTTTAGATTGAATGGGGTGAGTTTTGGCATGATTTTGAGCCAGGATGAGCTGTGGAGAATGGCTCCTACCAATCCTATTCCGTTCATGATGAAGCCGTACCATGGACTTTGAATGGTGAATCCAAGGGTAGCAGGAATGTTGAGAAAGTATATGCACCATACCCCAATGAGGATGCCGCTGAATTCGCGGAGGTGATAGCCACGGGCTCCTTCTGATCGTTTCCACCACTGTGGTTCCAGTTTTTGTTCTAACTCTTTCATGTCTTGGATTTGGAAGGTTTGATAAGTTTTTTTGTTGTGTGAAGGACTCCCATAATTTTCATTTTTTGAATGGCGAGGGCGGGGTCAACATTCTTTGGGCAGACATCGGAACATTCTCCAACAAAGCTGCATTTCCATACGCCATCTTTACTGGTGAGCGAGTCCATGCGCTCTTCTTTTACTTCATCATGCGTGTCCTGGTCGTAACGATACGCTGTGGCAGTGGCAGCCGGTCCAATGAACTCTTCGTCAACAGCATAAACGGGGCAGGCGCTATAGCACAGCATGCACTTAATACATTGGCTGGTCTGTTTGAGTTTTTCGAGTTCTTCGGGGGTTTGTTTGATTGGTTTTTTGGATTTCTTGCTGACGAAACTGGTGTAGGGGAGTGCGTCACGCATTTTGTCCATGGCGTTGTCAGTGTCTACGACAAGGTCGCGGATGACTGGAAAGTTTCGCATTGGTTCCACAGTAATCTCATCTGGTAAGTCACGTATAAAGGTTGAACACATGAGGGTTGGCCGGCCGTTGACCATGGCTCCGCAGCTTCCACAAATGCTCATACGGCATGAAAATCGATAAGAGATTGCTGCCTGTTTGTGTTCGTTAAGGAAGTTGAGAATGTCCAGGATAGTGGCGTCCTGTTCGGTTTCTACTTTGTATGCAGAGATGGAAACCTCTTCGGTTTCCGGGTCGTAGCGTTTGATATTGATGGTGATAATTCGCTGCATAGTAGGATTAATATGATCTTACTTCTGGTTGCCATTTGGTTATTGGCACTGGTACATGTGTGACCTTTGGCGTTCGTGGGCCTTTGGAAATGGTTATGTGGTGGAGGAATTTTTCGTCGTTTCTTTCCGGGTAGTCGGATCGGAAGTGAGCTCCGCGACTTTCTTTGCGGGCTTTGGCAGAAATAAGAAGTGTTTCTGCTAAAGTGAGCATGGCTTCCAGCTCGAGAGTGTTGATGAGTTGACTGTTGAAAACCATGTTGGATTGGCTGAGCCCGATTTTTTTGAATCGTTTTTGGAGTTCGCGGATTTTGATTATTCCTTTGCTGAGTTCTTTTTCTGTCCGGACGATGCCCGCATATTGATCCATAACTTTTTGCATGTCTTCACGGATTTTATATGGGCTTTCTTTTCCTTTATTGGTTAGAACGGATTCAATTCGTTTTTTTTCGTCGGAGAGTTTTTTGCGCGATGGGTTTCTGAGTTTTATTCTTCGGCAGTAGTTTGCGGCGGCTGTTCCTGCTTCGGCGCCAAAGACCAGGCATTCGGCAAGGGAGTTGGATCCTAAACGGTTAGCTCCATTGATAGAAACGCAGGCGGCTTCACCAGCAGAGTAGAGGCCGGGAATGTTGGTCTCGCCTTTGATGTTGGTATGGATGCCACCCATGGTGTAGTGCTGAGTTGGAGTGACAGGAATCGGTTTGTAGACCGGGTCGACGTTCATGAAATCTTTTGCCAGTTCACGGATTTGAGGGAGTTTCTCGTTGATCTTTTTTTCACCAAGGTGACGGATGTCCAGGTGAACATAGTTTCCGTAGGGACCTTTAAAGCCACGACCTTCTTTATATTCGGTGTTGATAGCGCGGGAGATCAGGTCACGCGGCCCGAGTTCCATTTTGTGAGGGACATAGCGTTCCAGGAAGCGTTCTCCTTTGGCGTTGTAGAGGTATCCGCCTTCGCCTCGGGCCGCTTCGGTAATAAGAATTCCGGTTTTGGGAAGGGCGGTTGGATGGAACTGCATAAATTCCATGTCTTTAAGGAGGGCTCCTTCGTTGTAAGCCAATGCCATGCCATCGCCGGTTTTGATCGCGCCGTTGGTGGTGTTCAGGTACATTTTGCCGGCGCCACCGGTACACATGATGACAGCTTTGGCTGCCAGAGCTACCATTTCTCCCTCTTTTTGATCGATTGCCACGACGCCGGTGGCGCCTTTGCTATCGGTTAATAACTTTGTTACAAACCATTCATCGTAGCGATGAATGTTGTCGTGAGCGAGTGTTCTTTCAAATAGATTGTGTAACATAAAAAAGCCGGTTTTATCGGCTGCAAAAACCGTTCTCTTTTTGCTCATACCTCCAAATGCCCGGACAGCTATATCGCCATCCTCTTTGCGGCTCCATGGGCATCCCCACTGTTCCAGTAATAGAACTTCTTCCTTTGCGCGTTTTACGAAAAATTCAACGGCATCCTGATCGGCCAGATAATCACTTCCTTTAATGGTGTCTTTTGCGTGTGACCGAATGGTGTCGCCTTTGTCTAAGGCAGCAGCAATTCCGCCTTCCGCAGAAACGGTATGACTTCGGGTAGGATAGACTTTGGAAATGATGGCAATGCTGAGTCGCGGATTTTTTTCCGCTGCTGCAATCGCTGCGCGCAGCCCTGCGGCTCCACCTCCAACGATCAGGACGTCATGTTCCTGAATTATTTCCATACCCGCATTCTAGCTGGAATCAGCTGGAAAATCCATTGCAGAAATTTCGTTCAAAATCTGTTCAACCTCTTTAGCGTTCTCTGCTTTCATTAATTTTTTGCGGATTTCGCTGGCACCATAAAAGCCTTTGCAATACCAGGCAAGGTGTTTGCGCATAGGGTAGAAATAGTCCTCGCGCAGGACTTCTTCATATTTATGAGAGTGTTCTTTTGCAGCTGTTAACCGGTCTTCCAGGGTTAGCTCTGCATGTTCACGATTGAATACCCATGGGTTTCCAAACGCTGCGCGTCCGATCATGAATCCATCCACTCCATATTTTTTTACCCGTTCCAGTCCGTCCTGAACAGACTCCACATCTCCATTCCCTAAAACAGTCGTGTCCGTTTTTTTGATGACTTCAGCTGCTGCGGCAATGGCATCCCAGTCAGCACTTCCGGTGTACATCTGTTTTAAAGTACGCCCGTGAATAGAGATGTTGACCGGCTCCGTCTCTAAAAGATGTTTGGCCCATTCAACAGCAACGTTTGAGTTGAACCCGATTCGGGTTTTGACTGATACCGGTAGTTCACGTTTTTCCGGACGCTTTGGTTGCATACTCTGAACTGTCTGAATAATGTTTTCCGGCAATCCAGCATCTTCCATGGTTTTTCCATTGGCCCAATCCTGTGTTCCTTTTCGGGTTTGGCGAATAATCTCTTTGGCGATTTCCGGGGTCTGAATTAAGGCGGCACCACTTCCTTTGCTGGCAACATTTTTTGCGGGGCAACCCATGTTAATGTCGATGCCATCGAATCCTAACTCGGACACGATAAAAGCAACTTTATAAAAACTTTCGGGATTGGATCCAAAAATCTGAGCAACAACCGGGCGCTCAACCTGATCGTACAGAAACGCCTTTAATCCTTTTTCATTCCCATAACAAAGGCCTTCGACGGAAGTAAATTCGGTCATTATCACGTGTGGTTTTCCGTATTTGGTAGCCATAAATCGGAAAGGAGCATCGGTCACACCATCCATTGGCGCCAGTCCTATAATTGGCTTTTCCAGTTGTGCCCAAAATCCTTTTTCCATGATTAATCCTGAATCTGCTCGTCCGATTCTACACTATCAGCTTTAGTGGTGCACTTTGGAATATCGAATGATTGATACCAAATATGACTTTTTGCATCTTGAGGATCTTGGATGCGAATGCGAGCGAGCGCGTGTTCTTGTTCACGATTTGTGCAGCGATCAAAATAGAAGTAGACAATGTTAGGGTCATCAGAGTCAGGTGTTCGCGCGATATAGCGATGAGCACCTGGTCCTGGATTTACGACTTTCTTAAGTAGCCTTTGGGCATAAGGGTTGATAAACTGCACTGCCACGAGCAGCTGAGGTTCTTTAATTCCTTCTTCAATATGTGCTTTTCCAGGTGTTGGGATAATTGGTTTCCATTTGTAGGTTGGCTTTGTATTTGGTCCTTCCTCTACTACAACCAAGCGGAGAGTTTTGGCGTGAAGGGCTGGCTTTCCTGTATCAAATTCAAAATCTTCAGCGGTAGCTTTTATGTTTTCTTTTTCCAATATTCTCTTTAAATCTTCATCGCTCTCGATGATGAGAGGCTTTTCTTCAGGGGTTTCTTTTGGAGGTGTCTCTACGGTGGTTGGCTTTTCATCTGGTGCAAATGGCCCTTGTTTGGTTTGGTACATATAGAATGAACCAAGCCCTCCACCAAGAACAAGTGATATCCAGGCAGTTGCAAGAATTTTCTCTTTGCGGTATTTCTGTCGTGTTTCTTCAACGGTATTGTCCTGGATAGGCTCTTTTTCTGGGACTAATTTTTTTGAGCTGATTTTTTCAACACCACTGTTTCGGGTAGGTGCTGGCTGGGTAGGCCGATCAGAGTCTGAAGGATTACTATCAACACGAATACTTATTGGTGCTGAATCTTCGTCTTGTGGACTTTGATAATCTTGTATCAGCTCTGGTAGCTTCCAGTTTTTTCCTCGTTGAGACATCACTAAAAATTAAAAAGTTTCAACAGGTATAAGCATTTCGAAGAGTGAATATTACGCTTTTTGCTTATTTTGTC
This sequence comes from Candidatus Peregrinibacteria bacterium, assembly GCA_020429235.1. Taxonomy (GTDB): domain Bacteria; phylum Patescibacteriota; class Gracilibacteria; order UBA1369; family UBA1369; genus JAGQLQ01. The sequence goes on from JAGQLQ010000008.1 coordinate 18,583, forward strand.
AAGTCTTTCTGGAGTCTTGGACGAAGGATGAAGAGAATGATTCCAGCTAGAACCATGAAGATAGAAAGGAGCTGTCCTTGTGTGATGCCGCCCCACAGGAATCCAATTTGAGGATCTGGCTGGCGAAACTGTTCCATGAAGATTCTGAAAATGCCATAGAGGACAAGGAAAAGCGCTGAAACTGTTCCGGTCTTTGGTTTTTTATGGATAACAATTTGAAGGATCACAAAAAGGATTAAGCCTTCCAATAAAGCCTGGTATATCTGAGAGGGATAGCGACAGTTTGATGGATCGGTAGGGAAGTAGATGCAGTTTTCTGTGGCAATGCGGCCATAGAGTTCAGCATTGATGAAGTTGGCAATACGCACGAACATTACTCCCAGTGGTACGAAACTGGTAATAACATCGCTGAGTTGCCATAGGTTACGTTTCTTGACTTTACTGAAGGCTATAAGGGCAATCACAACACCCAAAAGTCCGCCGTGAAATGACATCCCTCCTTCCCAAACGGCCAGAATTTTGGCCGGATTTTCGATATAGAAAGACAGATTATAAAAGAGGATGTAACCGATTCTTCCACCCAGGAGAACGCCGAGAATGATCCAGACAATAAAGGTATCCAGATCTTTGGCTTTTAATTTCAGAGCTTTTCCGGGCTTTGAATAGTGAAGGAAGAGATATCCCAAAACAAAAGAAAGGGCGTACATAAATCCATACCAACGTGCTGCAAATGGTCCGATTTCAAACATGATTGGGTTGAAAATCCAGTCTGGGATGGCGATTGGCATGGTTGTAGAATGATAACGGCTCCTATGGTAGCATAGGCCTGATTAACTGTAACCTTTTATCCTATGGTTTTACTGGAATCTGAAAAGATTGGAATGGGGACACCGGCACCAAATTTTTCGCTCATGGGAACGGATAATAAAGAGCACACCCTTGATGATTTTAAGGGGAAGAAAGCTCTTGTGGTCGTGTTTATGTGCAATCACTGTCCATATGTTCAGGCTCAGTGGAAACGTTTGGTGGCGCTTCAGGAGAAGTTTGGTGAGAGTGGAGTTCAGTTTATTGGGATCAATCCAAACTCAAATCCTGACTATCCGGAAGACAGTTTTGATAAAATGAAAGAGTACTATGATGAGTATGGGATGAATTTTCCATACCTGGTGGATGCAACGCAGGAGGTAGCGCGGGCTTTTGGAGCTAAATGTACGCCGGATATTTTTGTTTATGATGAAGATCAGAAGTTGGCGTATCACGGACGTGTCGATGATAACTGGAAAGATGGTGGCGCGGCAGAGAGTCATGAGCTGGATGCAGCGTTGCAGTCTTTAGTTGATGGAGGAAGTCCTGGAGCGGATCAAAAACCTTCAATGGGATGTAGCATCAAGTGGCTGGATTCGTGATTTTTGTCACGTTTTTTGCTCGAATTTTTCTTGAAATCCTGCTACAATAGTATAATCTTTGATCTTACGGAACAGGGATTGCTTAATCATTTACAACAATATTATGAAAAACGTTGGTATTGATACAGGGGCACTGCTTGCGATTATTTTTGCTTCAGTGGTTATTTCTGGATCATTGGTTTATTTTGGAATGAGCGCGCAAGGTGGAAGTGCTTCTGTCTTGGCTGCTAATGGATCGATTAGTGATGAATATCTGGATGAGCGAATTGATGCCGGTATTGAACGATATGTTGATAGAAAGACGGCTGAAGCTGAAGAGGAACAGGCAAAAGCTGCTGCGGCAGAAGCTGAACGAACGAAGGATATGGCTCAAAATGTTCCGTCTGTAGCTGCGGATGACCATGTTTTTGGTAATTCTGATGCGAAGTTTTCTTTGATTGAGTATTCAGATTTTCAATGTCCTTTCTGCCAACGGTTTAACGCGACAGCCAAGCAAATTGTAGAAGATTATGATGGAAAGGTGAATTTGGTGTATCGACACTGGCCTTTGCCAAGCCATGATCCTATGGCGACACAGCAGGCTCTTGCGAGTGAATGTGTAGCAGAACTTGCCGGGAATGATGGGTTCTGGGCATTCCATGATGCGCTCTTTGAACAAGGAGTTTCTGACCTTGATGGTATGGCCAAGCTTGCTGGTCAACTGGGAGCCGATGAAGCTGAGTTTAAGGATTGTGTTGAATCAGAAAAATATATTGGAAAGATTCAGC
>JAGQLQ010000064.1:0-3513 GCA_020429235.1 Candidatus Peregrinibacteria bacterium
TCTCACCGGGACGATATGGAGTTCATCCTCAACGGCCGCCCACTTTCATCCCACGCATCCCGTGGCGAATACCGCTCACTCCTCCTGGCTCTCAAGCTGCTGGAGCTCACCTTCTACGAAGAAAAAACCAACGAAAAACCCATTCTCCTCCTGGACGATGTCTTCTCCGAGCTGGACCCGGACCGCCAGCAGATGCTCCTGGATAGCATAAAAGGTTGCCAGACCATCATCACAACCACCCATATTGAAAAGTACCTTGAAAGCCGCACCCACGCCGGCCTCAAAGCCATTAAACAGGGTCAAATTACACCCCTGCCGGCTGCGATAGAGTAACAGGCTTTACATTCTCCACCAGATATTGGCTCAAAATTACCTGAAATTGGCCTAGATCCTCAATAACCACCCACTCTTTGTCACTGTGGATATTTCCTTTCTGTAAACCGGTAATAATCACAGGAATCTGCTTTTCGGCAAAAAACCGCGCGTCACTCCCACCTTCCTCTTTGTCATACTTCACTTCAATTCCATGTTTTTCCAGCATATTGGCATACTTCACGATCCATTCATTATTCCGATCCTCATCCACTGGATACCCTTCCGCCACGACATCAAACTGCCCTTTCGTAATCCGTTTTACCTCATGCAGAACATGCTCAGACTCCTCAGATTTGGCATAACGAATATCCAGGTGGAGCTCCGCATGATCGGGAACCTGATTCACCGCCAGCCCCCCACGAATCCGCCCCAGATTCATGGTAATACCCCATTCATCAGCAGATTTCACTGTCTTTACAGCTCCACGCAGCTCACCATACATATCCATCAATTTATCAATCGCATTCTCCCCTAAAAAAGGCCGCGAACCATGCGCCGCAAGTCCATCAGCCTCAATCTTTACCTGTAAAATCCCTTTCTGATTCAAAATAATCGTATCGATCCCATCATGGCTATCTGGAATAATCGCAATTTCAGACGAATATCCCTCTTTCTCCAACAGATAATGCACGCCATGCAACCCACCAAGCTCTTCATCGGTGGTAAGCATCAGCCCAACAGAAGGCTTTTCCGGTCGGAGAGCCAGATGCCGCATTACTTCAATCATCACAGCAACAGCTCCCTTCATATCACCTGCGCCACGCCCATACAGACGGTTCTCAATCACGTGAGCCTCAAACTCCTCTTTATCGGCAGAAACCACATCCAAATGGCCCACCATCATACATTGCGGACTCTTCGTATCCTCAAAAGTCGCGACCAAAGAAGGAAAACCATCCGACTCATACTCCTGAATATAAATCCCCGGAACATCAAGATAGTTTCGCACAAAATCAACAATCCGTCGCAATTCAGCCTTATTCGTACTTTCAGATGGAATCTCAATCAGCCGTTTCGTCAGCGCCAGCGCGGAAGATGGTTCAGTCATGGACTACACATGTTTAAGGATAGAATGGACCTCTTTTCTCAAGGCCTGCATGGCTCTGTTGATATCAGCGACTGGCGTTTTAGGGTTAAACCTTTCCATCATGGCCACCTGTACCTTGGATTCAGCGGATTCCTTTGCGTGCATAGCAGGAGCTGCATTCAAAGTAGTAACAGAACAGTTTTGTTCTGAATTATGTTCTCGGAACTCTGGCAGATGCCATCCATGTTGGAGGTAAACCTGAGCAAGATCATCGGGGGTCGTACCTCGTTCCACCTTAACATTGTTATCAGTCAGCAAGCCATTCAGCGATTCACTCCGTGCATGCCCATTTAAAATTTTTCGTTTTACAGCATGCATGTGAGATGAACCGGTATGACGTCCATTTGGATCAGATGGGATCAGTTGCAGCTTGCCTTCCTTGCCTTTCACAGCAAGAAAATCGAGTCCCATAGTTATGTTCGTCACCCCACGGGAAGCTGCTTCCTGGGCATAAGCTAATGTTCCCTTATAGAGAGATGGAAGCAAATGCTGATAATTCTTGTCAAAAACCAATGAAGGGTCCACGTTCCCCAAATGTGTTGCTCCTTCAGTAATCTGGTCAGAAACAGAAAGAATAGTTACTTCAGCATTACCATCAACATGGAAAACCACGCCTGGCGAAAAGAAGATCTCAAATTCAGGCTCAATCAATGCCCCATGCTGTGCCAGATAACCTTCAGGCAATTTCGCGAGTTTTTCCTTCAAATCCTCAACAGATTGAACGCTCTGATTTCCAAGTCCAGAAACAGCTTGTCCAAGCTTCATATACAATTTATTCGTTCCCTGACTCTGTGATAAATCCTGAAAGGCTTTCACGAGTTCTGCTTCACTATATCCAAAGCTAAAGTCATGCATATCAAGACCATGTTCTTTAAAAGCTCTCATCATTTTAACCTTATTGTTCAGGTCCAGAACGGCTTTAGAACGCTCTTGTGGATGTAAAATATTCTCTCCAGTCCATCCATCTGCCCGCAATAATTCAGTCAATTCATCAGCAGCCGGAGACCAGTAAAAAGATTGAATTGCTCCAATCTCTGCCCACGGCAAACGCTTCACATCATTGTCACCTGGCTGTTTCAATCCATCAACAAGTGCTTGAAAATGGAGCATTCCTTTCATATCAATTGGAAACAAAGTCGGTTTGCCGGATTGAGCGTGAAGCCCAAGAGTATCAAGGTGATTATTCGATGCATTTGATCCTTCATAGTAGTCTTTATCAACAATAAAAACGGCCCGACCATCAAAAACTGCTCCATGTCGCAAATCATAAGCTCCAATACCAGGCACACCTTTATCAAGTCCCGGCCCAAGTGGAGTCTCACCCACATTGAGTACCACTAAAACCTTTTTGTTGGCAGTATCAATAATCTTCCCAAGAGCGGCATCGACAGCATTAAAAGACTCTGGTGTATCTGGGTGCGTATATCGCACATCGAGTGGTTGATGGCCATTCAACCGGCGATACTGCTCCTGCGCTTCTTGCGGATGGACCAACATGGGAAAGGTATTAAAGGTTATAAAAAATCCCGCTTTGTGGCGGGATCTTAGCATTCAAGTTCTTGAGCACTTAAGTATCCCGCTTCCTTCGGAAGCTTCCAAGAATCACAATGTTAATAATTGAATATGAGTTCATGGAGAATCTTAAATATGCTGAAAACCACTATAGTACTGAAAAGTGAAAAGTCAACATATAGTCAAAAACATGAAAAAATGTTATAATATTAACGGGCATCGAGAACCTTCGAAAGCCCCAAAACAGATACAAAAGACCAAAAATAAAAACCATTCATGGAAGCCCAAGCTGTTTTTAAGCTCATTCTTGCCTTTGTACTTGCGATCATTCCGGCCGCTGCATGGGGTTACATTTTCTGGAAAAAGCAGGTAGGGAAAAAAGCCATGCTCACACAAACCTTTGTAGCTGGAGCCATTTTCGTGACACCGCTGCTTTTATACAAACATTCATGGCAATACTTTCCATGGCTGAATGCCTTTGAATACACAGAACAGTTTAGTAACGATCTGGTTGGATTTGCATCATTCCATCTTATTCC
>JAGQLQ010000064.1:3520-3955 GCA_020429235.1 Candidatus Peregrinibacteria bacterium
CCTTTGGATGTTATTGCCACATTCATGCTGGTTGGCGTGATTGAAGAAATAACAAAACTCTGGGCTGTAAAAATGACCGAGAAAGAGCGTATCTGCTCCATCGACGATGCTATTGAAATGTGTATTATGGCCGCGCTCGGATTCGCCTTTGCCGAAAACATGCTCTATTTCTACAATATTATCGTCACCCGGGGAATCGACAACATCCTCTATCCATTCATCTTCCGTTCACTCTTCTCGACCTTCGCACACGTTATGTTCTCTGGAATTCTGGGCTACTATTATGGTCTTGCTCTTTTTGCCACAGAAGAGCTCAAAGAAAAGCATAACAGCAAACGTTGGACTGTCATTCGGGGAATGGCTAAAGTACTCAATTTCAAACGAAATGTGCTCTTTCACCACGAAAAAATCACTCAGGGACTGATTATCGCTATT
>JAGQLQ010000009.1 GCA_020429235.1 Candidatus Peregrinibacteria bacterium
CCTCCCTGAAGTCTAGAGATTGACGAAGAGCGTTGCTGCGATGAGTGCCAGCACGCTGATCGCTACGAGAAAGCCGGCGACACCGACGCCAGACTCATGTGAATTCCCGTTATTAAAGAGGAGTTCGTACTCCCCTTTTTTGTCCCCCGTTGTCACCATCATCCCCGGCGTCGAAACTCCAGGGGACGCGGGTTGGCCACCCGCTGGTTGAGCCTCGCGAAGTGGAGCTGTACTCCCAATGGGGGTCGCTCCCAACGGATTCGTTGGCCAGGGTCAGCGGCTCTGCGGCCACGGGTTCGTCGTTCGCGAGCCTTCTTGAGAAGAAAAAACACACCGGTCACCACTACGATTGCGTAAAAAGTGGTCATAAAGACCTCCTATTGTTGCAATGCAAGTTTCAATGAACGGGCAGCATGCCCATTCAAGAAATGAGCATTTTACCATCTCGCACATTTTACTATATTTTTTATTTTTGTCAATGCTCATAAATGCCCTTGAGAAGGCTTTCGGAACTCGGCTTGACGCTGGAGGCGCATTTCCATACAATACGAAAGCTATATTTTCCCTTTATTATGCCTCTTTTTCGTCGCGCTGTGAGCGGACCGGGAAATCATTACTTGGCTCTGGATATTGGAACTGAGTACGTTAAAGCTCTGGTTTGTGTTCCAGAGGGAACCAAAACACGGGTTTTAGGTGTGGGCCGAAAAAGACAACGATTGGGAGAGATGCAGAGTGGAGCTGTTACCGACATCGCCGCTGTGATTAACAATTGTCAGGATGCTATTCGTGAAGCGGAAAAAATGGCCGGCGCGACAACAGGTCAGATGATTATGGGTATTGCCGGAGAATTGGTGAAAGGAGCCACGACGACTATTAACTATACCCGTCGGGAACCGGATACCAAGATCGACCTGGCTGAATTAAAAAATATTGTCCATAAGGTGCAGTGGAAAGCTTTTGATGAAGTTCGGGCTGAACTGGCTTATGAAACCGGATACAACGAAATCGATGTAAAACTGGTGAATGCGGCTATTACTGACGTGAGGATTGATGGCTATAAAGTGGCTAATCCCCTTGGTTTTCAGGGAAAAGATGTGACGATTTCTATTTTCAATGCGTTCGCGCCGCTGGTCCACTATGGGGCGCTTCAAACTATTGCGGCAGAACTGGATATGGAGCTTTTGGCGGTGACATCGGAACCGTATGCGGTGGCTCGATGTATGGGATTTGAAGATGGAGGAAGTTTTAGTTCAATCTTTGTGGATATTGGAGGCGGAACTACCGACATTGCGGTTGTGAACTATGGTAGCGTTGAAGGAACGAAGATGTTTACTCTTGGCGGACGAACCTTTACCAAGCGCCTCGCGCAATCATTAAATATCTCTTTTGAAGAGGCTGAAGAGATTAAATTGGCCTACAGCGCTGAAAAACTGGAAAAACAGTCGCATCGTGTGGTGCGTGAAGCTATGAAGAGTGATTGTGAAGTGTGGCTTTCTGGTGTCGCGCTCACCTTAAGTGAGTTTGAGCATGTGGATGTGCTGCCGGCGCGAATCCTTCTTTGTGGAGGAGGATCACATCTTCCAGAGATTAAAGAGGTGATGGAAAGCCGTGAATGGGTCCAATCTTTGCCATTCTCGCACAAGCCACAGATATCCTTCCTGCACCCTAAAATGGTGACCAATGTGATTGATGAAACCAAAGAGTTAAAAGATCCACAAGACATTACCCCTATGGCTTTAGCCAATATTGCATTAGAATACATCAGTGAAGAGCAGGTACTCTCGAAGATTTTGAAAAAGGTCGTGCGACTTATGCAGATTTAATCTCCTTTCATGGCAGAAAAAAAGAAAACAACAAAAAAGACGACAGAAAAAGCTTCTGAACCAAAAATCTCTAAAAAACGGATTGGCGATAGTTCGCCAAAGAAGAAGAGCACATCTTCCCGTGTGAAAGCCCAGTCAAAGCCTCGCAGAACAAAAAAAGTTCTTTATATAGAGATCGATGATGAGGTGACTACTATTTACGATCGGATTAAGAGTCAGAATATTACGAATCTTTATTTGGTTGTTCCAAAGCGGGCGATTCTTTTTCAAAGTATTGTGAATTTGAAGATCCTGAAGCGGAAAGCTGAAGATCTGGAAAAGAATATTTTTATTGTAACGAATGACCAGAACGGAATTCATCTGGCCAGCAAAATAGGTCTGCCGGTTTACGACAAACTGGATGGGCGGGAACATCCCTCCTTGGTGGAAGGAAAACCTCAGGATGATAAGGATATTACACCTTTGCAAGCTAGTGTTAATTCGTTGGATGATGACACTCCAACCCGTCGAAAAGAGAAAAAATATTCTATTTCTGAAATGATTCGGAAAGGAACCAAAAAAGCCGGTCTTTCAACGATTGCCGACAATATGCGGCGGGTGAAGGATCGACCAAAGAAAGAGAAAAAACAGAAGAGTGACAAAGGGAAACTGGTGCTGGTTGCCCCAAACCGACAGGCACTGGTATCTCTGGTGATTGTTTGTTTGCTGATTTTAGTGACGATCACTTACATTGCCTTGCCTGGGGCGACCATTGCTCTTACGCCAAAATCCAATGTGATTGATACTTCTGTGAATGTAACATTGGCCGATATTGAATTGAATCGGGCAGAACTGGATACACGTCCAGTGAATATGATCCCGAGTTATAAATTGACGAAGAAAATCCAGAAAGTGCTCACGTATCAGGCGACTGGAAAACATTTTGAGGGGCGTAATGCGACCGGGAAATTGACAATTATGAATGATTCCGGGAATCCATGGCCTTTGGTGGCGGAAACGCGTTTCCAGACGGATGATGGAATCATTTTCCGTATTAAAAATGCTGTGACTGTGCCGGCATCTGGTGGCAGCGAGCCAGGAAAACTGGAAGTTGACGTGGTTGCCGATGAGTTTGATGCTTATGAACAGGCTGTTGGTGAACGTGGAAATATCCCTCCTTCCAAATTTTTCTTACCTGGGCTTTCTGAAGACAACCAGCAACGATTACGTGCAGAAAGCTTTGCCGACTTTTCTGGTGGTGAAACACTGGTGATTAAAGAGGTTTCTGCAGAAGATCTTGAAGCTGCAAGAGTCAAAATGGTTGCCGATCTGCAGGCTTCTGCCGAGGCTGAATTGAAAGCTTTGGTTCAGGAACGAAATGAGAACCAAAATACAAATCTGGAACTCTTAACTGGAAGTGATGTTATTGAAATGAGTGAGCCTGTCGTGAATATTCCAGGTGGCCTGGAAGGCCAGAGAATCGATAATTTTGAAGTTTCTGGTGAAGTTATTGTGAGTGGAGTTGCCTATAATAAAGATGACCTTCTGGGTATTTTAAAGACCGAGTTGAAACTGAAGAAAAATCCACAAAAACGGCTCTATAGAATCGATGAAGAGTCTCTAACATATAGGACTGTTGAGTCTGATGGGGCTGCCGGAAAGATTAAAATTACCGCTACCCTGAAAGGTATTGAGGAGTATGAATTGAGTCCGGACAAAGAGAATGGAGAGCGATTGATCCGCAAGATTAAAGATCATGTTTTGAATATGCCGATTAATGAGGCTGAAGTGTATATTCAGAACCTTCCGGAAATTGATAAGGTTTATATTGAAAGTTGGCCAGCTTGGGCGCCGAATATGCCAGGAATCCCTGATAATATTAAGATTGATGTGCGTCGGGGTGATTGATTCTCTCTGTGATGTACTGGCAGCAAGCTCATGAAACTTTTTGCTCTTCTCGGGTAATTTTGTACCTCTCATTAAAATCCTTGAGATAGAAAGGTCACTATTTGAGATAAACAAGCCAACGATAGCCAAGATTGTCATTTTTGTCATTTTTTTGTAAGCCCCCTCATTGACATTTAGCCATAAAATGCGGAATTATAAGACACTTAATTATTCCTCATCCTCCTATGGGTAAAAATATTAACAACCCGGATGCAACAGTTGATGTTCAGCATATCATTGATGGTATTGCAAATGGTGGATCCAAAGAGGCTCTCAAGGACCTGGATAACGTTGTTGAAGGTCTAACGGACGAGCAAAGGTGTAAAGTCGTTCAGGCTCTTCTTTGGTTTGGTGAGCTTGACTTCTCTGAAGTTGAAAGAGTTACTGACGTTGCCTAAGTATGACATTTTACGGTCAAACCGTTGACTTATTTTCCTTTTTAGGCATAATACTTATCTTTAATGATAAGTTTTATGTTCCCAAACGATCCAAACAATAAGGAAAAAGATTTAATACAGCCAGAAAACGCTGTAAATGACCCATCCGAGAAGGCAAAGACTGGAGAGATTGATGATAGACAAACATTGACTGGAGAGGCAATTGATGAAGTACTGGAACAGCCAGAGGAATCAATTACGTTTGAAGAGGCTCTTGAAATTTTCAAACAGATACCGGGTATAATGGTGGTCGATGATGAACCTCTTCTTTTGAGAGTTGTTGCGCGAATTTTTGGCCCATACGTGAATGACCGAAAAAATATTGTTACTTTTCCCGGACCTGAAGAGGCTTTAGCGCATCTTGGACAACTTCCGAATGGTTCATTGATTGTTTGCGATAACTCTATGAACTCTCCTATTAGAGGATTGGATTTGGCACAGAAAATCAAGGAGCTTGCATCTGATAAAAACTTTGCTTTCATCCTCCATACTTCTGATGGTGGTCATGACTTTGATTCACTTCTAAAACAGGGACGGGCTGATGGTTCAATTGATGGATATATTGAAAAACCAGCAACATCTACTGAAATTCTTGAAATTTGCGGCTTGGCTTTGAAGCGTAAGCTTCCGAAGAGGGATTAATGCTATCGACATATTGACAAAGTATCTTTTTTGTGTTATAAAGAGATGCTTTTGTACTATGTTTTATGAAATACCTCCGTATCATCATTTTCGTCCTTGTGGTAGCGGCAATTGTCTCTGTTCCACTCAATATGCTCCTTTCTACAGCACAGGCGGCTAATGAGCCTGTACAGGAAGAGCTTATGCAAGAGAATATTCCTGTTTTTGATGAAACTGATGATGGTTCTTCAAGCCTGGCTCCTAATGTGCACACGCCAGACAGTTATATAGCGCCTCAATACGATCCTTTTAGTAATAAATTTCATCCGGATGAGGACTTTCAAGAGCTCATTGAAGAGGAATATACAGATGTTAATACTCCACCAGATGCCGATTTTACGGTTCGTAGCGAACGTGGACTGGCGGATCAAAATAGTGGGACAACCGGTGTAGTTTTTTATTTTAGTGGTTCTCCGTCACGAGATAAAGAAAGCCGCTCTGGCTCAATGCGATACCGATGGGACTTTGAAAGTGATGGCGTTTGGGATACCAATTTTTCCCGCAGCAAAAGCGCTGAACATACCTTTGAAAATGCCGGAACCTATGCTGTAACGCTTCAGGTTCTGGATGGGGGAGGTCTTCTTGATGAAGAAATAAAGGATGTGATTGTTGTTGAGAATACGCAGCCATTTGCTTATTTTGAGTTCAAGCCTTTTACCGGAACGACCAAGCAGGTTTTTACTTTCCGTACATCTGAATCGAATGATAGCCAGTATAAGGATGCTTTTCTTGAGTATCGATTTGATTGGAATGGTGATGGGAATTTTGATACTCCTTTTGATACCAAGGATGTGTGGCATCATGTTTTTGAAGAGGTTGGTGTGCACCGAATCGTTATGGAGGTTCGTGATCCGGAAGGGGCTTCCAGCTTTGCCGAAACAACTCTTGAGGTTTTTGAGAATCGACCACCAACGGCTTCATTTGTGATTGATGTTACCTCACAGCAGGTTTCCAATGATGTTGTTCGTAATAAGTATCATTTTGATGCTTCTGGAAGTACTGATCCTGAAGGGGAAAAGCTGCAGTATCGATGGGATTTTAACTATACTGGTGAGAATGATATTAACTTTAGCACTGGATGGACAACATCCTCACAGTATTCCGGTTTCTATGATTTTACCGGGTCAAAGATTGTCCGGCTTCAGGTTCGTGATGCTGACGGTGCTTTGGATGAGACATTTCTTTCTTTAGCTGCAAACTAGTTTTCAGTAATTTCGAGGACTTTCCTTTTTCATCAAATGATGTTATAATTATCTGATGATTTTTAAATGTTCTCTTATGTCTCAATTTCAACAACTCATTCCATCGCAACGAGCGAAAATCAGGAGCCTGAGTATTGCAGGGCTCATTCTTGGAGCTCTTTTCCTTATACCGTCTCTTGGATTGGCTCAACCAGCCTCAAATCCTCCAGGAGGTAATGTTGATGCCCAGTTTGATACTGTAACTGTTGGGCCTGGTGCTTTTTCTGTTGATTCAGATGGAACGGTGACAAATCCAGGAGGGACTAATAGTGGGAATGTTTTTGTTGATGATGGACTTGTTGTTGAATCCAGTACTGGACACGGTGTAACTGGTACTACAACTGTTCCAGGATATTTTGGAGGATTCTTTAGTGGACCAATTTGGGGAATACGGGCAACTACCACTGATCCTGGTGGAATTGCAGGATATTTTACCGGTGAAAGAGGAATTTCTATTAATAGCTCCAATGGTGATGGGATCAGTGTTGATGCAACGAATGGTCATGGTATTTATGCCAACAGCACTGGAGCAGGTTTTGTAGCAGGAATATTTCGTACTGCCACTAATATTGGCTTGATTGCCAGTAACATAGCCTCTGGAACGATTGTTAATCTCGCTACTCCAACTAATGCAGTTTCGGCAGTTGCTCCTTCTGGAACAGGAGGATGGTTTAGTGGTTCGACTGCCGGAGGATATTTTGAGGATAGCAATAGTACTGGCTATTCTTACCTCGGTTATGGGATGAGACCAATAGCGGGGTATGGATCAAATGGTGGATATTTTGAGAATATTAACACCGGATCAAATGCAGAAGTGGCGGCCTTGCAATCAGGTGTAGAGGCTTATGGGAACACACAAGGTGGATATTTTCATGACTTGACTGAATCTGGATTTGCCCGGATTGGCCATGGGGACTATGGTGTTCATGCTCATGGAGATCTTATGGGAGGATATTTTCAGGATAGTAACAATCTTGATACTTATGCGAATGTCGCTTACGGAGGTTATGGTATTCAAGGAATTGGAACTACCATGGGTGGATATTTCAATGATGCCAATTCAAGTGGTTATGCTTATATTGGTTATGGTGATGCCGGTGTATATGGACGAGGAGATTCTTATGGTGGATATTTCCGAGATAATAATGCTACTGGTTATGCTTATATTGGATATGGCGACCGGGGTCTTGATGCCACTGGATCTTACACAGGTGGAACATTCCGAAATACCAGTGGAGTCTGGGCTGACCTTGCCTCTTCAAGTTATTCACTTATAACCAGCTCCAGCATTGCTATGAACTCAGGACAGGCATATAAGCCAGGAGGAGGATCATGGGCCAGCAGCTCTGATATCCGACTTAAAGATGTTGAAGGTGATTTTGGAAGAGGTTTAAAGGAGATTCTCCAACTTAATCCTATAGAATTCCGATATAAAAAAGACAATGAACTCAATCTTCCATCTGATGAAGATTATGTGGGATTTGTTGCGCAGGATGTCCAAAAGGTTATTCCTGAAGCTATTTCTGAGGGTGAAAAGGGCTATCTGTTCCTTGATATGCATCCTCTTAATGTGGCGGTCGTTAATGCCATCAAAGAGATTGTTTCAATGATTGATGCAGAATCGTCTGATCTCCGAGCTGAACTTGCGGATCAAAAACGTGAAATTGAAGAGCTTAAGAGCATTGTTTGCGAGCTCAAACCTGAACACCTCAACTGTAATTAAAAACATTTGTAACTCTTACTATTATGAAAAAGGTTCCATTTATTGTCGCACTGTCACTCTTTGCTTTAACTGCTTGTGCTACAACCACTGACACTTCAAACGTTGATTCACTTGGTAATTCTGATTCACTTGGTAGTCTTTATACCAGTGGTCTGGATTGTGAAATGCTCAGCACTGATGAAGCACGTCAAAACTGTGAAATACAGGTAAATGATACTATTGGCGCTCTATTGGAGAATGATGTTCTTTCCCATTTTGATCTTGATCGATGTATTGCATTGAAGGATCAAATTGGTTCGAACTGCCAAGGGCAGATTGAATCTACTGGTGTTAAAGGTCCTGTTCCCGATGAAGAGTTGGCTCTTTTTAGAGAGGCTGTTAATGGAAGCTCTCTCCCAACCGGGGATGATTCTCCCTCTCCTGAAGTTGATTCAGCTAACTGTGATTCGCTCACAACTCCTGGATATGCTGAATATTGCCGTGCAGAGATTGCTGGACGAATGGAGCTATCACTCTTTGATGAGATTACTCTATCTGGAAATTCAGCCCGTTGTGGAGAACTCACTACGCTTCAGGAAGAGTGTGAAGATTTCTTCTTTGTGAGATCTGATATCCCGTCACCGGATGGGGCTTAGAGCCCCAGCTTTTTGCGGATTTCGTCGGCTTGAGCTTCGTCTTCTTTGGTCTTTTGACCAGCTTTTTGTTCGAGTTCAATGTCCTGCCAGTCTGCCCAGTGCTGCTTTTCAAGTTTCTTGAGCTGGTCGACGTGTTTTGCACTCAATTCAGCAAATTTTTGGCGTTCTTCTTCAAAAATACGGATCAGTTCGTCCACCTGTTCCTGTCGGAGCTTTGGCATAGATTCAATGATCCGCTTTTTTTCATCTTTGGTCAGCGAAATTGATCCAGCCAAAAGATGAAGGAACTTTTGCTCATCAACCTGGAGGCTATGGGCCGGTATTTTTATATCAATGACCGGCGGCAGATGTTGTCCAATTTGATAGTTGGCTGGCGTTGTGTCTTCAGGTTTTGGTGGTGGAGGGGTTGGAGCTCCTCCATTCCCTCCCTGAAGAGGGTTTTGCGGTGGGGGTGTTTGTTGTCCGTCTTGTTGCTGCTGATTGTTTTGGTCGTCTGCCATAATAATTGTTTTAATGGTGGAGTTAGGGGGATTCGAACCTCCGGCCTCAGCAATGTCAATGCTGCGCTCTAACCAACTGAGCTATAACTCCTTATCCAGCTCGGGATGTATTGTAGCATATGAAAAAGCTGCTGCAAGCCGTTTGGGCTCGATTCGAATACTTTGCTCATGGAAACGAATCATGGTATAATAAATTGAAATCCTAAAACTATTCCTATGAGCCACTACACCTCAAACAATTCGTCTTCAAATATTTCAAAATTTGTTCTTTTTGCCCTTAGCGTTGGTTTTATGGCTGTATTGCTATTGCCAAATGCAGGACTTGCACAACCTGCAACATCTCCTCCGGGTGGAAATATTGATGCCCAGTTTGATACTGTTACTGTTGGACCATCGCTTTTTGACTTTTTGATTCGAACAGGTGGTGGATCGAATACTGAGGTTTCTACTGGAGGGAATTTACTTTTCAATCTTAGAAGTGGAGCTGGAACCTTATTTTTCCAGAATAATGTTGGTTCTAGTACTTTGTCCCTTAATTCTTCAGGAATCTGGGATGCACAAAACAACTTATTGCTTGCTGACAGTGTTGATATTACTGGTCGGACAGAGGTTCAGGCCAATATTGATGCCAGTGGGACACAAGGAAGTGGTTCTTTAGAGATTGCCAACTCTTTGCGACTGGATGGAAATGAGATTATTACGAATGCAAACTCGGCTCTTTATCTTCAACATGATAATAATGGAGATTTATATGTTGATAATGGAACACTTTTTGTTGATGCCAGCGCGAATTCAGTTAATGTTAATGGTCATGCGACAGCAGCAAATGGCTTTGGAACTTATACTACAGCGTTTTCTACCGGTGATGTTTCTCCTGGGGCTTCTTTCTATAGAGTTGCTTACTGTCCAAGCGGATATGAAGCTATTTCCTGTGGAATGATCAGTGGAATGCCGGCGTATCAGAATCCTGATGTCTACGCTTCGACAATGTCTCCTTATGGAACTTATTGTCAGGCTCGGGGACGCAACGAAAGTGCGTATACCTACAATGTGCAGATCTACGTTCGTTGCTACGACTCTTCTGTTTAGATTTCAACTAGCCTTCTAGTGGAGCATCGCCAGGACCTCCTGGCGGTGGTGTCGTGAGAACTTCATAGTCTTCACGGCATTTTTCCTGTGTTTCCTGTGTTGTTGCCTGGCTGCAGGCAGCCGGGCTTCGTTCCTGAATAGCCTGGTTTACGAGAATATTCAATTCGCATTGTGCGATAACTGTTGGATCTGCAATTTCGGCTGAACATCGGCTGATATCTCCGGCTACACCAATTTCATCGCTCAGGTAAAGATTATCCTGAAGATCTTCCTGCGCCTGCTGCCTTTGTTGCTGAACCTCAACCTGAATTCTACAAGCATCCTGAAGATCTTGAGTTGATAGCCCGGCACATGATGCTGCGTCACCATTTTTCAGTGCTTCTTCATTGAGCTGTCGATCGTTTAGTGTTGTTATACAGAATTGTCGTGCTTCTTCTGCTGTTATTTTTTGACAGTATGAAGGATCGTTCAGTTCAAGCGCACCACTAATGGCTGCCTGTTCTGTTTCTGTTAATTCGATTGTTTCAGGGGGAATTACACTCATGGTTTCAGTTCCCTGAACAGTACTGTTTGGGGTTAGGGTGGAATCTGAATCGGCTGTACAACCTGCGAACATTACTGCAACGGCTGCAATAGCTATAAATTTTTGTTTCCCTTCTAATGCAAATTTCATCACGACAAAGGTTAGAAATAACTAGCGATTATTATACTCAATACAACATCCTCTCACAAGCTTTCACAGTTTTTATTTGGTTTTCATGTCTCTCTGTCAGGCTGTATGGAGTTATGAAAAGTCTCTTCCTTACTCTTTGGAATCTGTTTCTGGAAACTGTTTTTCCGGCGATTTGTTGTGGATGTCGTCGGGAGGGAGGCCTTCTTTGCGACGATTGCCTGAATGCTGTTCAGTTAAGGGGTAGCGCGTTGTTTGAAGTTGTTGATTCGGAGTGTCTGGATGGCGTTTTGGCATGCTCGGAATACCAGGAGGGGCAGATGATGGCGAAACTTATTTATGCTCTCAAGTATGATTTTGTGGTGGATCTGGCACCACCCTTGGGGCAATTTTTGATTGATGGATGTACTAATGCGGAGATGGTTGCTGATGTACTCTGTCCAGTTCCACTCCATGCAAAACGTTTTCGATGGCGGGGATTTAATCAGGCAGAACTTCTGGCAAATGTTGTGGGGCAAGAGGTTGGTTTACCCGTAGAAAACCTGTTGAAACGGATCCATTTTAAGAAGGCACAAATGGAGTTGCGGAAAGAGGAGCGAAAAGCGAATGTGGAAAAGGCTTTTCGGATGAGAGAAAATGTTGATGTAGTGGGGAAAACTGTTGTTCTTGTGGATGATGTGGCAACCACGCTTTCAACACTGGAAGCCTGCGCGTCGGCTTTAAAAGAGGCTGGAGCTCAAAGGGTGTACGGAATTGTGCTGGCGCGGGTATACTAATTGCGTATAATGGGTTCTTAATTTTAATTGAAGAAAGCTGATGGTAGTCGGTATTGATGCATCACGGTATGGCCATGCGGAGGCAACAGGAGTGGAATGGTATTCGTTTCATTTGCTGAATGAGTTGATTCCACTGCTTGGGCGTGAACACAATGCGGAAGTGAGGCTCTATGCGCGTGAAGATTTTGAAGTACAGACGGATGTTCCTTTTAATGTTAAAAAGCGTATTCTGCCGGCCAAACGGTTTTGGACAGCTGTGCGCTTAACGTGGGAAATGATCCGGTATCCGGTGGATGTGCTATTTGTACCTTCTCATACTTTCCCGGTATTTGTGCCAAAGAAGGCTGTCATCACAATTCATGATGTGGCTTTTCGATACTTTAAAGAGCTCTACAAACCGTTTGATTATTGGCTTTTGAATCGGAGTACAAAAAAGGCTGTGAAGAAAGCGTGGCATATTATTGTTCCGAGCGAAGCGACCAAAAAGGATTTAGTGGATTTGTACAAATGTGATCCGGGAAAAATTGTGGTAATTCCGCATGGAGCGCCCGATGTTCCGCGGCTGTTGAGCTGGTCGGATGGGAAGAAAATGCGCTTGTTGGAGCGATTGGGGTTAAAGAAAGATGACCTTTTTGTGGCTTATGTTGGAAGACTTGAGGCGAAGAAGAATCTGGTGCGTTTGGTAGAAGGGTTTGCAAGGTTTGTAAAAGAGTTTCCGGATTGGAAGTTGGTATTGGCCGGAAAGCGAGGGAACGGATTTGAGGATATTGAGGCTAAAATTGGAGAGCTTGGACTGAAGGAACAGGTGGTAATGCCAGGGTATGTGACGGAAGAGGAGAAACAGTTTTTATTGAGTGGATGCCGCATGGTGGCATTGCCATCTTTATATGAAGGGTTTGGATTGCCGGTTTTGGAGGGGTTTGCATTCCGACGGCCGGTTTTGACGTCGAATGTTTCGTCTATGCCAGAGGTGGCTGGTGGCGCGGCCTATTTGGTGGATCCGTTGAAGCCGGAAGAGATTGGTGTTGGCATGAAACGGCTTGCTTCTGATGGTTTTTATGTAAACGGATTGATTGGCAAAGGTGCCGCGCAACTGGAGAAGTTCTCGTGGGAGAAGGCTGCGAAGCAGACGTTTGAAGTGCTTTTTGAAGAATAGATCGCCCGGAGCTGGCAGGGACGGCAGCCTAATTTTCGATGAGAGCGAGCAAAAGCCTGGCTGCCAGTTCGGCAGTTTCGTTTTCATCCATGTTTTTGGATGGATTGATTTCGACGGCGTCGAGTGATGTGAGATTTTGGTTTTTGAAGCAGTGGGCGATAGTTTTAATGTCTTTTTTGAGGAGGCCGCCGGGCACCGGAGTGGAAACGTGCGGCGCGATAGTTGGATCGAAGACGTCCATGTCAAAACTGAGATGGATGCCTTTGGTCCCCTGCCCGGCGGCGGCAATCGCATCTTCCAGGACTGCTTTTAATCCTCTCTTTTTAATCTCTTTCATGCTAAAAACATGTACATTTGTTTTCTTTAAAAGCTCCGACTCATCGGGATCCACATCTCTTGTTCCGACAATGCAAATATTGGCTTCGTTAATAATCGCTTTATCATCGCCGAAACTATGAGTTAATCCATGACCGGCCAAAGCTGCCAGCACCATGCCGTGAATGTTTCCGCTTGGAGAGATGTCCGGCGTGTTGAAATCACCATGAGCGTCAAACCAGATGAGTCCAATTTTTTTGTGCCGAGCGGCTTCACGAATAAATGGATAATTGACGCTGTGATCCCCTCCCAATAAAATCGGGAAATGGCTTTTTTTAAATATTTCATTGTCCTGGAAAAATTTGGTCGCCTGATTATGGAGCGACGCAATTTCGGCCAAACATTTGGCCTTTGAGCTTTTGAGCCCGCAAACACACGGCTCAGTTACGTTTCCATAATCCTCAAAAGGTATGGATTTTTTGTCCAAAAGTGGAAAAAGCGCGTGTCGGAGCGCGCGTGGGCCTTGTTCGCATCCGTAGCGATTTCCGCCCATGCACGATGGCATTCCGACTATGGCAATGGTTTGAGGCATGTTGAAAGAATTTCTAATGCTTGATCAATTTCCCGTTTTTTGACATTGAGTGGTGGCAAGAATCTGAGTGCTTTTTCTCCGCACCCAATAAGAAGGAGTCCTTTTTTCAGGCAAGCGTTTGCCACTTTGTCTCGTTGTGCTGCTGTTTCAACTTCCATCACAATCAGGAGTCCCATTCCCCGGACGTCTTCAATACTTTTATGCTGTTTTTTGAATGTTTTTAGTTCTTGTAAAAAGTACTGTCCGAGTTTTTGAGTATTTTCGAGCAGGTTTTCTTTTTGGATGATGTCTATAGTGAGGTATCCCATGGCTGAGGCAATGGCGTTGCCTTCTCCCCAGGTGGACCCTAATCGACCCTGAACTTTTGGAAAGAGTTCTTTTTTTCCGGCAACAGCTCCGATTCGAAGTGCTTTTCCAATGGTGATGAGATCCGGCTCTAAACCAAGCTGCTGGGATGCCCACCATGTTCCGGTTCTTCCCATTCCGGTCTGAATTTCATCGCAAATGAGTGGAATTTCAAACTTTTTGGCGGTTTCCTGGATCTCTTTCAGCCACATTGGGTTTGGAAAGTTGTATCCGCCTTCCCCCTGGATTGGTTCCAGTAAAATGTAGGCAACATCCTCTGGTTTGATTTGCCCTTTTTTGGGCTTTTTGGAAATGAGGGCAGAGATGGATTGCGTTGGATCGCTGCCAGGTTTGTAAAAGTGACAGGTATCTCCTTTGCAGAAAAGGTATGGCAAACGGATCACGTTTGGGATTTGTGGGATGCCATCGTTGTGGATCGATTTGCTGGAAGACATAGAGAGAGCGCCCAACGTGCGGCCGTGGAAGGCTTTCTGGAAAACGATGGCGTGCTTGGCTTTAGGCCTGGCCATGAAGCAGAGCTTGATGGCATTTTCAACGGCTTCGGCTCCGGAATTGATGAAGAATGAAGTGTTGAATCCCAGCTGCCTGGTAATTTCTGCAATTTTGTGGTGCAGGTGTGACGGCGTTGGAATCTGCATTTTTTTTGGATCTTTGCCGTAGGCAGAGATAAAGTCGGTTCCGGCGTAGCGATCCGGCTCTATAGCTGCGAGTTTTTGCGCGACTTTTGTGAGTTTTGGGTGATTGTATCCCAGTGGATTAGAAGCCACATGGCTGGCAAAATCGAGGAAAATATTTCCGTCCGGATCAGTGCAGTATGGGCCAATGGCCGGGGCTTTTCGATCCCACACAAAGTGTTTGTGATAGGTTGTTTCTGCTGCAAACTTCATGTGGAAATTGACCCACTTTTTGGTTTGCGGTCCGGGGATTTGGGTTTTGATTTTTGGTTTTGCTGTGTTTCTGTTCATTGTTTTACTCAATGCCTTGTGCTTTTTGGATGCTGCCGGAATAGTCCACTGAAATAACCTTCATCTCGGTGTAGGTTTCAATGGCTCCTCCATCTCCGCCGGCGTCACGGTGGCCATTTCCGGTGTTTTTGAGTCCGCCAAATGGTGTCTGGATTTCTGCCCCAATGGTGGAAGTGTTGATATATACGAGTCCGGTTTCCAGCTTTTCGGCTGCCTTTTCAGCATAGTTAACGTTGGTGGTAAAGATGGATGCGCTGAGTCCGTATTCAATGTTGTTAGCGTATTCAATGGCCTGATTGAAGTCTTTGGCCTTGGTAATGGCGGTGACCGGTCCAAAAATTTCTTCGCAGAAAATACGCATTTTTGGTGTTACTTCCTCAAAAACTGTTGGGAGGAAATAGTAGCCATTTTTGAGTTTTGGATCTGATGGGCGCTTTCCCCCGCAGAGGAGTTTGGCTTTATCGTGCTTTTGGGCCACCTCCATGTAGTGTTCTGTCTTTTTTACGGCGTCTTCGTTGATGAGCGGGCCCATATCGGTTTTGGGATTCAGGGCGTATCCGAGTTTGAGCTTTTTGACTGCTTTGAGAAATTTGTCGCGAAACTGTTTGTACACTTTTTGGTGAACAATGATGCGGGATGATGCGGTACATCTTTGTCCTGTTGTTCCGAATGCTGCCCAGACAGCTCCGTCTACTGCCAAATCTACATCTGCATCATCCATAACAATAATCACATTCTTCCCACCCATTTCGAGTGAGTGATTTTTGAGGTTTTTCCCACAATGTTCGCCGATGATTCTTCCAACATTTGAGGATCCGGTGAAAGCGACGCCATCGATTCCGGGATGTTTGATGAGATAATCGCCTGCCTCTTCACCGCTTCCAGTGACCAGGTTGAGAACTCCTTTTGGTACTCCGGCCTGATGAAAGAGTTTCACGATTTCATACGCGCAAGCGGATGTGTATTTGGATGGCTTGAAGACAACAGTGTTTCCATAGACCAGCGCTGGAAAGATTTTCCAGCATGGAATGGCTGTTGGGAAGTTCCATGGAGTTACGAGCGCAAAAATGCCAACCGGCTGACGGATGGTGCGAATAGATTTGTTTGGAAGTTCTGATGGCATGGTTTGTCCAAACATGCGGCGTCCTTCGCCGGCCATGTAGTAGCCCATATCTATGGCTTCCTGAACATCGCCGTATGCCTCTTTTTTAACTTTTCCCATTTCGTTGGCGACCAGATCGCCCAGTCGGGATTTGTTTTTCTCAATAAGTTCAGCTGCTTTGAAAAGAATTTCTGCCCGTTTTGGAGCTGGTGTTTCGCTCCAGGCTGGAAAAGCTTTTTGGGCTGCTTTGACTGCCGCATCAACCTCCGGCTTTCCCGAAAGCGGAGCGATACTGACAATCTGGTTCGCAAAAGCCGGGTTTTCCCGCTTGTATGTTTTTCTGGATTTCGCGGCAACCCACTTTCCGTTAATCAGGTTTTTTACCTGGATGGTTTTTGTTTTCTTCTTGTTTCCTTTTTGAGGCATGATTTTGGCTTATAGATCTTACTATTTTACCATAAATCAGCCATTTTAACAATGACTCACAGTTTGTATACTTTCCCGTTCACTTTGGCCGGGAACTTCACTTTGAGTCCAATGTGTGAACCTTTTTTTGCTTTGGTAACTGGTTTGCGATCAATCTGCATCTCTTCAATGGGTTGAGTGGCGATGAAATCGTCCCCTTCAATCAGAAGCGTGTCACCTTTTTTGACTCCCTTTTGATCCAAAAGGATAATCGCTACATCAATGTTTTCCATGTAGTGGGTGGTGTGACCAACCTGCATAAGTTTTTTTGGCGTGATGGGAAGTTCTGCTTCGGCTGCCGGCTGAACTGGCACAGGAGCCGGCTGAATTGTGCGAGGTGTCTGGCTTACTTTTCTTGCTGTTGATACTTTTGAATTTGGTTTTAAGTGAGCCTCTTTTCGATCCAAAGCTGTTAAAATAAGCTGTTGCCGTGATTGCGAAGTGATTGCCTTTTTCCGCATGTAGGCGGGAATTCGAAGCTCCTCCTCGTTGATGGGTTTGATCTTTTTAGCCATACCGTGAGTATAGCAGAATGTGCTAAAATGCGCACATGGATAATCAACGAATAGCACAGGTGTTTCAGGAAATCGGAGATATTCTGGAGATTCAGGGAGCGAATCGTTTCCGGGTTTTGGCCTATCAGAAAGCGGCTTTGACCATTTCTGAAATGGGTGAAGAGTTAAAGGGTCTCTATAAAGGTGATCCGAAAGAGCTGGAGAAACTGCCTGGAATTGGGAAAGATCTGGCGCTGAAGATTGAGGAGCTTTTGACGGTCGGAAAGTGTCAGTATCATCAGGAACTGTTGAAGAAGTTTGATAAGGGGCTATTGGATATTTTGCGCGTGAGAGGGATCGGTCCTAAAAAGGTAAAACTGTTTTTTGAAGAGTTGGGTGTGAATTCGATTGAAAAACTCCGAAAGGCTGCCAAAGATGGGAAGTTGCGGGAATTGCCGAAGATGGGTGAGAAGAGTGAGGCGGAGATTCTTGTGGCTCTTGATGAGTTTGAAAAACACAGTGAACGGATGATGCTGTCGGAGGCGATCCATCAGAAAGATTTGATTTTAGAGTATATGAAGGGGTGTAAGGATGTGACGAAACTGGAGTATGCCGGGAGTTTACGGCGGATGAAGGAGACAATTGGGGATCTGGATATTTTGTGCGTGAGTACCAAGCCAGCCGAAGTGATGGAATATTTTGTAAAGTATGAACATACGGCGAATGTGATTGCGCAGGGGGCGACCAAGTCGTCGATTATTTTGGATATTGGAGTGCAGGTGGATTTGCGGGTGATTCCGGCTGAGAGTTTTGGGGCGGCGATGCACTATTTTACCGGTTCAAAAGAGCACAATGTGGCGCTCCGGGACTATGCGAAAAAGCATGGGATGAAAGTGAATGAGTATGGTGTTTTTAAGGGTGAAAAGATGATTGCCGGAAAGACAGAGGAAGAGATTTATAAACTGTTTGGATTGCCATACATCCCGCCGGTTTTGCGGGAAAATCGAGGTGAGATGGAGGCGGCGCGAAAGAAAAAACTGCCGAAGCTGGTGGAGTTTGAGGATTTGAAGGGAGATCTGCATGTGCACAGCGAGTGGAGTGATGGGACGGATGAAATTGGAGAGATTGCGCGGGCGTATCGGGATGCCGGTTTTGAGTATATGGCTTTGACAGATCATTCCCCGGTTGTGGCGGTGGCGAATGGTTTGAGTCCTGATCGCTTTAAAAAACAGTGGAAAGAGATTGATACAGTGAATGAAGAGTTAAAGAAAGAGGCAAAGACTAAAGGGGATTTTATTATTTTGAAAGGGACGGAGTGTGACATTATGCCGGATGGTTCGTTGAATTTGCCGGACTCGATTCTGAAAAATATGGATATTGTGGTGGCGTCGGTGCATTCCCGTTTTAAGATGAGTGAGAAGGAGATGACCGAGCGTGTTTTGAAGGCGTTTAAAAATCCATATGTCACGCAGTTTGGGCATCCTTCCGGTCGGCTTATTAATCAACGTGAACCGTACGCGATCGACATGAATAAAGTGATTCAGGCTGCCGTGGATCTTGGCATTGCTCTGGAGATTGACGGTCAACCTTCGCGACTGGATATTTTTGATTATCACGCCAAAATCGCCAAAGAGAAGGGGGCCAAATTTACGATTGATTCAGACGCGCACGCGATTGGGCAAATGGAGTTTTTGCACTACGGCATTAGTGTTGCGCAGCGGGGATGGCTGGAGAAAGAGGATGTTTTGAATACACTGCCATTGAAAAAGCTTTTACAGTTTTTCCATAAACGGCGGTGATGAGATCAAAAAAATGATCTCACAATTTTGATGTCATCAAAATGTGTCATGCCATCTTTTTCCGGGGTTTCCAGAATGAGCGGGATGGATTTTTTTTCGGCGAAGTGGGCAATGGCTTTGAGTCCTTCAATGCCTATGAGCGCCTTACCAATGTTGCCGTGGCGATCGACCCGACTGCCCATTTCTTTAATAGAATCGTTGAAGTGAAAGCAGGAAAGGGTGTCGATACCAATGAGCTGGTCGTACTCTTTGAGTGTTTGTTCTACGTTTTTTGGTGTAGAGATGTCGTATCCGGCTGCCCATATATGTGCTGTATCCAGGCAGGACTTAAGTCGGGGCGAAAATCCTTTTAATCCTTTCCAGACCTGACCAAGTTCATCCAATCGGTAGCCGATTTCTGTCCCCTGTCCGGCTGTGTTTTCCAAAATGTAGTCGAGACCGGTATCTTTGGTTTCTTCAATGACTATTTTGGCGTTTTCGATGACGTTGTTTATGGCCGTCTGCCGATCCTCTTCCAAAGATTTTCCAATGTGGACAACTACTCCGTGGCCGCCGAGTTCGTGGAGTCGGTTGAAGTCGGTTTTGATGTCGTTGAGCGCCCATTGAACCTGCGCAATAGGTTTGCCAAAGTTGAGCAGATATGAACTGTGCGCGACGACATTCTGGATGTTGTAGTGTTTGCAGTGATCTTTAAAATCTTCGGCATCATCCGGGTCAATGGGTTTGACCTGACGGCTGCGCGGCGATTTGGTAAAAATCTGCATGGCGTTGCAGCCATACTCTTCGCCGGTTTTCTTTGCGGCTTGCGCAAATCCTCCAGCAATCGACATGTGAGCACCAAGAATAAGCATGGTTTTCTTTTACGTGATTCTGCGAGAGATGTCTATCCCACCAATTTGACATGTTGGTGTATTGCGATGTAAGTAAAACCCAGTGTTTCTTAATTTTTTTCCATGAGCAATCCAGATTACACTTATCCAATTGATCCATTTGAATCACCTGACGTTCCTGAAGCTAAGATTGTTACCGGGGCTGAAACTGTTATTGTTCAGGAGATTAATTTGGCAGCGAAAAACGATGTACCAGTAGAAGTTCATTCTGATTTACAGAATTGCCCTAAACTGGAGGCCACTCAGTATATTATTTCTGCACTTGATGAAGGTGCGGCGCAGTCATACGCGCGAGGTCTGAAAACCCGTCTTCGTGACTGGGTTCAACATGATGAGAATAAAGATCCTTCTCTTGAAGTTTCTGTTGATGGGAATAAAGTGATTGTTACATCGCTGGATGGTCGAGCTATTCACGATATTTCACTGATGGCGTCTCATATTGCGTCTTCGGTCCGGTCAACGGTCTTTAAAAAATAAGGTTCGTTTACTTCATGCTCGCAAATCGTTACAATGCAACGTATGAAAGTTGCTCTTGTTCATGATTTTCTGTTGAAGTTGGGGGGCGCTGAGCGGGTGCTTGAGGTGTTCGCTTCAATGTATCCGGATGCTCCGATTTTTACGCTTTTGTATGATGAAGAAAAGTGTGAATCTGTATTCCCGAAGGAACGTGTGCAGACGTCGTTTTTGCAAAAGCTGCCGGGCTTTGTGCGGAGTCGGCAGCGGTATCTTTTTCCTTTGATGCCGCGGGCGATTGAGTCGTTTGATTTTTCTGAATACGATCTGATTTTAAGTTCCAGTAATGCGTATGCGCATGGGATTTTAACGCCATCGCATTCGCTGCATATTAGTTATTGTCATTCACCAATGCGTTATGCCTGGGATTACACGCATGAATATATGGATGAGCAAAATGTTGGCGCGGTGAAGTCCTATGTGGCGTCAAAGCTTATTCACGGAGTTCGTTATTGGGATCAGATTGCGGCAGACAGGGCGGATGTGTACATTGCCAATTCTGATCATGTTCGAAAAAGAATCAAAAAATATTATCGGCAGGATGCGGATGTTATTTATCCTCCGGTTCGAACCAGTAAGTTTCGGGCATCGGATTCGAATGAAGATTATTTTTTAATCGTTTCGGCGCTTACTCCTTTTAAGAAAATTGATCGTGCCGTGCAGCTGTTTAATAAGATTCAGAAACGGCTTGTGGTGATTGGAGGTGGAAATCAGGAAGAGTATTTAAAGGCAATGGCCGGGCCAACGGTGGATATTCTTGGACGGAAAGATGACGCGACTGTACGGGAATATTTGAGCAATTGCCGGGCTTACGTTATGCCAGCGGAGGAGGATTTTGGGATTGCCCCGGTAGAGGCGATGGCTTGTGGAAAGCCTGTACTGGCTTATGGGGCGGGCGGGGTTCTGGAAACAGTCATCCCCGGAAAAACAGGAGAACTTTTTTATGATCCCTCTTTGGCTTCTATGGAAGATGCTCTTGGACGATTGATTGTTAACGAGCCTGACTACAATCCAAATGTTATCCGAAGGCACGCTCTCCAGTTCTCTGAAAAGAAATTTCAGGAGCACATGCAATCGTTCATCCAGGAAAAGGTTTCACAGTCCGGGCTTTTTTTAGTATAGTGGCAAAAGTACTTTTTAATCTTTTTACTTTATGTTGAAAAGAGTTTTAGCGACTGTTGCCGTTGCCAGCATGGCGATTGCCTCTGTTGCCTTTGCCCAATCCGTGTTCTCGGATGTGCCTTCAGATCACTGGGCCGCTGACAGCATTATGTGGGTGAGCGACGCAGAAATTATGACCGGACCTGGTGATATGCCAGGAATGTTCGATCCAGCTGGACTTGTTAACCGTGCCCAACTGGCCACTGTTCTTGATCGTTATGATCAAAGTGTGATGGAGAAGATGGCTATGATGGAAAGTGATATGGCACTGATGCAGGAACAGATTGATGCTATGGAAGCTATGCTTGCTGATAGCTCTGATACTTCCTACTTCAATGCTTCACTTGATGGAGACCAGGAGGTTCCTGCTGTAACGACTACCGGAACTGGATCTGCTCTCTTCGAACTTGAAGGTGATGATCTTTGGTACAGCATCGAAGTAATGGATCTTTCTGGAGATGTTGACGCTGCTCATATCCACGAAGCTGTGGAAGGTGAAAATGGTGATGTTGTTCATGAAATCACTTTCGATGGAACTACCGCTGAAGGATGGTGGATGGATCTTACTGAAGATCAGATCACTACACTCATGGCGGATGGATTCTATGTCAATGTTCACACTATGGATAACCCAGACGGGGAAATCCGTGGACAAATCATGATGGATTCTGCTGCCGGGTAAAGCCGGTATTGTGATAAATAAAAGAGCCCTGAGATCAGTGATCCCGGGGCTCTTTTTGTGTTGATTTTCTTTATCGTCCCAGAAGGTCGTGAACTCGTTTTGCTGCCATAGCAATAGCGGCGTCCGCTGAGTTCTTCTGAAGACGCTCTGCCAGCTTGTCATGAGCAGCAGCGAGTTTCAGGAATCGAAGAATGTTCTTTTGGTTTCCCATCTTTGCGAAGTGTTGGGTGTTCTTCTTGGCCTGAGCAGCAAGTCCATCTGGACCTTTCAGGCTTGCTCCTTCTTTGTGCTGATTCAGAACTTCCCGCACCTCTCCTTCAAGAGCGCCGTGGTGTCCTGCATCAAGGTTTTGTTTCAGGTTTGCAATATGCTCGTCCAGTTGTGCCCTGGCTGCATCACGGAGTTCGCTTGCTTCGTTTTTTATAGTTACACTATCTTTATTTTTGCTTTGCATGTGTATTTTTGTTTAAAGATTTTTTTTGATCTGATGAAAATCAAATCCTGATATTGTAGCATTTTTCCTTCACCAAAACAATGGGGCTGCGTCAATTGATAGTGACGGAGTGGTTTGCTACAATGAGCTCCCGTAAGAATTTTTATGTCTCTTTATCGAAAGTATCGGCCGCAGACCTTCGCGCATTTGGTGGGACAGGATCATGTGAGTCAGACACTTTTGAGTGCTTTGAAATTGGGGCG
>JAGQLQ010000065.1 GCA_020429235.1 Candidatus Peregrinibacteria bacterium
GATCAGCAGGTGGGATCCCTTGTGCGGGAAGCGCGAAGTCTTGCGGTGACCGGAAAGGCGATTTTGGATTATGGCGATTATGATAATGACGGTCTGGACAATGGTGACAATGACTATGTGACTCCGGCACACTATGGTGTTCACTTTGATGTGGGAACGAATACGTTGATCCTTTTTGCGGATCTGGATGATTCCACCAATGTTGGAGCTTACGATGGCACGGGTGGTTTTAGCCAATATATTGCTACTCAGGATCTGAAAATTGGAGAGTATCAGGTTGATCCAGGCCTGCTTATTTTGGCAGAGGGATCAAACGGAACATCTGCGAATACTGTGATGTTTTCGCCGATTTTTGCTGATGTTGCTTTTTCCAATACGGCTGTCCCAACCACATTAACCAACGAGTTTTTTGTCTTTGGATTGCGAGAAACCAGCGGCAGCATTCTGCGCGATAACTGTCTGGCTATCCATCCAATTGCCGGTGTTCCGGAAACGACTGACACCACAGGAACGGCCTGCCCTTAATCCCCTTTTCTTTTCATGAAAAACTGGATAACAACACGAGTAAAAGAGAAAACCGCGGAAACGCTGGTAGAGGTGGTTGTTGCTGTTTTTGTTGTGGTTATGGGATCTGCTGTGGCAACCACACTGATTGTGAATTCAATGCGTGCGAATAGTTTTAGTAAAGATAATCTGGTGGCTTTGAATCTGGCGGTTGAGGGATTGGAGGCTGTGCGGAATATTCGCGATACAAACTGGATGAAGTTTGGTTTTGATAAGACCAATTGCTGGAATTTGGTGCCGGGGTTGGGGGCTGGCGACTGCAAGCCGCAATCTGGTGCTTATCCCCAGATTGCCGAGGGATACTACACCGCCGACCTGAACCCGATCAGCTATGAGTTTAATCTGGGAAGTGTTGCTGACTCTCTGAATCTTAATTCTGCTTCAAATCCAAATGATTCGTACCAGTTGGGATATGTTGACTTAACAACCGTTGCCGGGACTCAGGACATCCTTATTACTGAGGATACTATTGCTGGGTTGGGGCTGACTAATGCCGGGGCCAGCAAATTTTACCGGGAAATTCATATTGAATATGACACCGGAGATCCTGCAACTGGAGAGATCATGTATGTGACCTCAACGGTTCAATGGGAACAGAATGGTGTCCATGA
Source organism: Candidatus Peregrinibacteria bacterium (assembly GCA_020429235.1). Lineage (GTDB taxonomy): Bacteria > Patescibacteriota > Gracilibacteria > UBA1369 > UBA1369 > JAGQLQ01. The sequence continues at coordinate 1,176 of JAGQLQ010000065.1, forward strand.
AGTGGTTCTTACCACCTCTCTTTCCAACTATCAAAAAGTATCAACCTAAATGAAACGATTTTTTGCCACAATCTGGAAGAAGCATAAAAAGGGATTCACCCTGGCAGAAGTGGTGATCGCTTCGAGTGTTTTTGTGGTGGTGAGCCTGATTGGAGTGACTGTTTTTGTTGATGTTATGCGAATTCAACGGCGCGTGACTTTGGAAAATGCAATTTATGAAGATGCGCGGTTTATGATGGAGCGTATTTCTCGTGAGATTCGGTATAATACTGTTGATTATGAAGAGTATTATCGGGATGCCATGAACCAAGCCACTCCGGGCATTTTACATGGTCAATATTTTGGATGTTACGCGCAACGATTTTATAATCCAGGAACACATAACGGTTCGCTTGATGATATTGGAGCCATATGCTCGACCAATCCTGTTGATGGCGATCCTTTTTTCTTTCCAGGGTGTGTCATTGACAAGAATTCTCTGGATGTGAACAGCGGGCAAAATCCTTATGATGGAAATGATAGCGGTTTAGCCGTTTCTACTGACGCGAACGCGTTCTGTGACAAGGTTGAAATTGGAGCTCCTTTTGGAAATTGTGCCCTTGGTGGGGATGTTGATCTCCAACGCGACGAGCTGTATTTGATCAATCCAGAAGGAGATCAGAAAACATATATGGGGCGGAAAGTGAATACTGGAACCGGTGAATACAGTGTGGCTCTTTTAAAACTGGATGGGCAGGACAGCGATAACGATGGAATTTCTGAAGTTTGGCATGATGATGTGACGAATACCGACTATGAAGATTTCTGCGCTGAGGGATATGACTGTCCGAGTGGAGTCGTGACGAATTTAACAGATAATTTGGCAGGGACTTCTGGTGGTTTGTATGAAGGATTTGTGCCGATTATGCCACTGCGAACACATGTAACAGACCTTCAGTTTATGATCTCTCCTGCGGAGGATCCACGGAAGGCCTTTGCCGAGACAGATCCGGCTGAAGGTATTCAGCAGCAACCGCACGTAACGGTTTTGATGACCGTTGAACCGGCCCAAAGTGAACTGGTTGGGTTTGCCGGAAATGTGCCAACCGTAACCCTGCAATCCACTATTACAAGCCGTGTTTACAATGAAGTGAAGAGCTATCTTGGAAAGGATGTATGCCCGTAGGGATAAGATGCTCGACTGTGGCATAAAAATATGTTATAATAATAAGATGTAACTTTCGAAAAAATGTCTCAAAATCATAAAAAAGCTATTTATCGTCACCGTGAAGGGGTTTCTCTTATTATTGCGATTGGCCTGGTGACAGTGATCACTTTGTTTTCGCTGATTGTCAGCAATGTTGTGGTGACCTCTATCCGGCAATCTGCCAATGTTAATCAAGCAAATAAGGCATTTTTTAATACTGAGGGAGCGCTTGAACAAGGGCTTTTGGCGAATAGCAAAGAGGGAGCTGGTTATAGCTCTGGTGAAACGGCAGCAGACAACCTGGACGCAACTTTTGAGATTCAGGGACAGGTGCCGGTCAATACGCAGTATGATACTCCTTCTTCTTACGATGGAATGTATGGCGCGCCGACTCCGGGAAGTGGGAACGTGGCAGAGGATTGTGATCCCGATAAACCATGGATCAGCACACCGTTTAATTATGACAATGGCGGATATATTGAGGATCCGACGACTGGATATGACGCGGCCGACCACCCTTGTAACTGGAATAAGATTACTGTTGGTGAAGTCGTGAATATTCCGCTTTATGTGACCGGGCAGTGCAGTGCCAATCCAGATAGCATTTGTGATCCGGCGGATCTGGGGCTCGATACTATTATTGTGCGACTGCGAACACCATGCGCCAATGGCGATGAGTTCTGTGCGCCAATTGACCGTTTTGACCTTGATACTGCCAATGGAAACCCGGAAGTTGCTGGCGATGACACGATTGTCGACTGGCAAATTACCGGTGTGCCGATGGGCGGCGGGTCGACGTATGTGATGGATCCCAATAGAGATGCCTGGGATGTATTCCCTTGTTTTGGGAATCGATGCCCTTGGGTTACTGAAATTTATGAATCTTTGCTAAATCAGCAAAAAAATAACGCTAGCTTCGAGAATTTAGTTATAGAACAAAACTCAACAAAGCTTGGTTTAGAGCCGAAAACAAAAAATACGGGGAACCTATACAACTTTATTCATAATATTTCTCCATGGGATGTTGGAGGCATGGCACAAAGGATTTCTGAAATCCACAAACCTGTTCTTAAATTAAGCGTCATTAATAGTCTTCAAGAAAGCCAATCTACAGTTATTCCATACCTTGAGTATCAGATTCTCACCGACGCACAAAATTATGCTCCAACCGATGCTTCTCAAACGATTCGAGCAGAAGGCTATTCTGGTGAATTCAAGCAAATTCTTGAAGTAAAACAGCCACAAGAGGGTGGAATCCTAGAGTATGTTATACAACAATAAAAAGAACTTGACAATTCTTCTGAATTGGGGGTAGAATGAGACACTTTACTATATTAGTAAAAGTTCTCTATGTCTCTTTCGTCATCTTCAAATCCAGAAAGAAAAGTAAATAGCAGTGTGGATCAGGTTTCTTCCTCGACTTTTTTAGGGAAGAAGATTTCAGGGCTAAGAAATGACCTTGGAAAGGCTGCACTGATTGCTGGTGCACTTGCTGCGCCGACTTTGGCAACACAAAATGCAGACGCGATTGAGCCCTTGCAAGCACCGCAAACTTTGCCTTTTTCAGATCCTACTGTGAATGAAGGCGCAAGCACAGTTATGCGTTCAGGAAGTAATATAAAGGTGCTCTATACAAGTCAAAGGACTGATGGAGCTGGACAAAATGATATTTGGGGAGTTGAAAGTACTGATGGTGGGCAGAACTGGGGGGTTCCCTTTTCAGTCCTTGGGACGCCAAATGATGAATCTGTACCAATAGTGTCAACTGGAAAGATGTTTTATTGCCAAGATGGCTTTTCGTATTCATGCGACTGGAATGATATGACTAATACTCCATCAAATTGTAGCATTATTACTTCAATGATTGGGAAGGTTAGTATTCCCACGTATGCAGATGCGAACTACCTTTATGTAGCAATGTATAAGGATGCTACTAACGGTTTAGATATAGTAAGGTTAGCTAGACCAGCCTTATCAAGTTATACTGATGTTCCTGGTGCTAACACAACAGCATCAGAAGGTGACTTTTTTATCAATGGAAATGAAGTACTCATGTCTCTAGGCGGACAAGCTTGGAATCATGGTGGTTCTGACATTGGAATTTATTCATGGGATGGAACGACACTTATGAACTTACCAATCGACCTCAATGTTCCTACAGGTCAGACAATCAATATACTTGATAATCAAACAAATGCACTTATTGATGGAGAGGGTGACCTTTGGTATGGAGATCAATCAAGCGGATTTTCTCAAATCATGTGGGCCAAAAAAGTGCCTCAAGCACCTGTTTGCGGTGATGGAAATCCGGAAGGAACAGAACAGTGTGATGACGGAATGTCTAACACCAATACCCCTTGTACTGCAGCTTATAATAGTCAATGTACTTACTGTGATACCATGTGTGTATCGCATACTGTTCAGGGGTCTTTCTGTGGAGATGCGGTCTGCGACACTCTCGATGGAGAGGACTCTGTCAGCTGTGCTTCTGACTGTATGAGTGGAACTGGTGGTTCTGGCGGGACTGGCGGTGCCGGTGGCACTGGTGGAACCGGTGGTATGGGTGGAGTTGGAGGATCAGGCGGTGCCGGTGGCATGGGTGGAGCCGGTGGTATGGAAACTGGTGGAATGGGTGGAATGGGTGGAACTGGCGGAGAAGGTGGAAGCATGATGGAAGAATGTGATGTTATTGATATCGACGGAAATGGTCTGCAGATCACCGCATGTGACAATGAATTCAAGACTGCTGAAGTCCTCGTTACTTCTCCAGGAACTATTATCATGGGGGATAAAACGGTAACCATTGAGGAAGTTCACTCAGAAAGCTGTACTTATGCTTTTGCTCAGCCAGGTGCAGCATTCTTGACCGATGGCTTTTGCACATACAGAACCAAGGAACCAAAGAATTCAACTACAAAGTATGCCAGTGGACACTATGGTGATGTAACCGGTTCGGTTGCGTCAGAAGAGTATGTTTTTGTTCCTAAAGCACTGAATGAAGATCCAGCTCACCCTGTCATAGTAGCCACGCAGGCGGTAGAGGGAGATCACTTTCTCTATAATGAAGATAATTGTCTTCCAAAAGAGGCAGCAGATCTTGAAAAGATGTGTACTCCTAATGAAACCGGTATTGATGGTGTAGAACAAATGAATGAGATTCCGGAAGGAACCATTCTCTATAAAAATCTTAATACTGGTGCTGTTTCGCCTGATCCACAGACAATTATGCCAAAGACAGTTCCACCGATTACCAAGGAAGATCCAGGTTGTGGCTGCTCTACCCCTGGCCAAGCAACAGATGACACACGTTCAGCTCTCCTTGCTCTGGGACTTTTGGGCGCTGCTGTTGCCCTCAGACGAAGACGGCGAGAGGAAAATGTCTAATGAGAGTTTAAGGTATGCCCCTTTCTTTTATTGAAGGGCTTATCGGTAAAGTGCAGGCATTCGCCCTAAAGACCCTATAAATAGTCTTTAAAAAGTGCTATAATTAAAGGATTATAGCGTTTTTTATGCTTGGAAAATATAAAAATTTGATCTTTGCTGGGATTTTCGGATTGGGCATAGCTATGCTCCTGTCTTTATTTGCATGGATTGGAAGCTTTGAAATCTTTCAATTGAAGCTTACGAATCTGCTTCAAGGCAAGGCTCCTGTTTCAAGTGAAATAGTGATTGTGGCTGTTGATGAGACCACGAGTGCTGTTGAAAATGGGCTTGGAGATCCAAGGGCGTGGAGCTATCTCAACTATGGCCAGGTTTATAGCTACATAAGCCAGTTTCAGCCAAAAGTCATTGGTATAGATTTCTTTTTTCAATTCCCACGTGATGATATTGGTGATGCGGCTTTCGGGTCTACCTTAAAGGAAGGTCCTCCAACTGTCCTTATTTATCCTATGAATGCTTCGCTCTATGAGGAGAAGAATGGATACTACATTCAAACTCTCGACGATATCCGAAACAACCTCCCTATTAAAAAAGTGTTAGATGCTCCAAATGTGACTCTTGCTACAGCTTTAGTCTTTAGCGACACAGATCAGGTAAGACGCCAGATGCCATCTCTCATTTATGATGAATCGCATGGAAGATTTTATGAAAATTTCGCATTTGCGATTGCCAGGGAAGCCTTACAACTTATGCAAGTTCCACTGGAGCCTGATATTACCCCGAATGAGTACAACATGAGTCCTAATGGACCCAATATTCCACTTGAGAATGGGAAAATGCACATAAATTATGCTACTCACCCTTTTCATAGTTCTCTTCCTGAAAGTATTTCATATCAGCGGGTTTCCTTTCTTGACGTATATAATCAGCAAATTGAGAATCCTCAAGCTCTTTTTAAAGACAAAATTGTTCTCATTGGCCCATCTGCCCTTCTTTTTGCTGACAGCTATACCGTTCCAACTAGCAGCGAATTTAAAATGGATGGGGTGGAGATTCAAGCCAATGCGATTCAGACAATTCTGGAGGAGCGATTTTTGGTTCCGATGAACCTTGCGCAGTCGATTGCACTAATTTTTGTACTGGCACTGGTTTCTGCCATAGTATTTATGTATTTGCCAATTCTATGGTCATTAGTTTATCTCTTTGGTGTGGGGTTGGTTTATGCTCTGCTGACTCCATTTTTCTTCAGCCGTGGACTGATTGTGGATATGATTCATCCCTATTTGGCTTTACTGGCAACGTTTGTTGTAGTGTTTTTATATCGATACTTCACCGAATTTAAAGAGAAAATGGTGCTCAAATCGGCTTTTTCCAAATATGTAAATCCAACAGTAGCGCAACAAATAGTGGAAAATGCCGGAAAGCTTCATTTGGGGGGTGAGGCCCGAAACATGACTGTTCTTTTTACCGATATTCGTGGATTTACTTCAATTTCTGAGAAATTGAAGCCGGAAAGCCTTGTTACCCTTTTAAATGAGTATCTTTCAGCGATGTCGAATGTGATTATGGCTGAAGGTGGGACCGTTGATAAGTTTGAAGGAGATGCCATTATGGCTTTTTTTGGCGCTCCGTTAGACCAAACGGATCATGCAATTCGTGCTTGTAATAGTGCTTTAAAAATGAGCCAGGCACTTGGAGAGCTCTACCAAATCTGGCGCGCTGCTCCACCGCTTCCCGGCGGGGAACAGCGTCCATTAATCGATTTCCGGTGTGGAATTCACACGGGTGATGCTATTGTGGGTAATGTAGGATCTTCAAATCGCCTTGAATATACGGCAATCGGGGATACGATTAACCTTGGTTCCCGGCTTGAAGGTGCGAATAAGAAGTATGGAACACGTATCATGGTGAGTGAAGATACCTATAATAGCGTGAAGGATCATTTCGAAATGCGAGAACTGGATGTGATTCGTGTTGTCGGCAAAGAAAAGCCAATTCAAACCTTCGAGTTGCTTCACTTTAAAAATAGGCTCGATGAGAATACAGCTCAGCTGCTCCGTCATTATCATGAAGGAATTGCCCTTTATAAGCAGCGAAACTTTGCCAACGCCCTGCAAAAATTTGAAGAAATCCTGAAACAGTTTCCAGATGATGGCCCTTCAAAACTGTATTTTCAACGCTGCCAGGTGCTCAAAGATTTCCCACCTGGAGAAGATTGGGATGGCGTATTCGAGATGAGTTCAAAATAGACTATTCCTCCTGCATGCTTTTGAACTTGCCGATTGGAATATAATAGAGTCCATACATTCCTTCTGGCCCTGGATCTTCACCAATAATAATTTCTTCACCAAATTCGTTGAAAGTTTTGGCCGTTGTCCATGTGGTTTCTTCCCCGCTCAAACCATAGACTTTGAAATTGTTATTTTCATCTGGGATAACTATTTCAGTGTGAATGAGTTCACCTTCACCTGCTTTTGGAATTGATTCTAGAGTTTCTGCTGTTTCATAGATTTCGATAGTGAATGTCTCAGGATATTTACCGTCATAAACCCATTCGTAACCTGTAAAATAGGGATTTACCGATCCTTTTGGCTTTTGTGATTGAGTTTCGTTGGTATCTTGGGCAATTTCATCTTCATATAGCGTTGCTTCTTCTCCGGCACAACTTCCTAATACTGGGGCAGCGGCCATAACTGCAGCAAGAATCATCTTCTGAATTTTGCCTCCAGAAAATGTCTCAGGACTTGCCCCTCGAATGATCGGGGTAGTATCTAGTTCTCCATATTGATTTATTCTTTCACCCATAAGGTGTTGTTTAGACTGCTCCAACTGTAAGCTATCACTTTTAGGGTTGCGTTTCAAGCAGGAAAATATATAATGTTTTCCTGTATTAGTCAAGCATCTTCTTCCATGTCAACACCAGACGATCCAACCAGAAATGATCATTTTCAAGATGAAACTCCGCATTCCCCTGCTGTAATTGAGCTTTCAGATGAAGCAACTCGTGAATCTGGCCCCCAATCGGTCCGAACAGTAAAAAAAACCATTGCAATATTGGCACTTGGGGTGAGCAGCCTCATTGTTCATACTCTTGAAAAGCACGGACCAAAAACACCACGGCCACCACATGTAACGGAAAAGAAGAGCAATCCCGGCAATGGATCGGATGAAAATTGTGGTAGAAATCCGGCCTATATGTATCCAGATCCTCAGTCTATTTATGGTGTTGATGGAAAATATGTGAAAGAGTCGCCAGCGGAACCTTTTGAGTGCCAATTTGAAACTCGTGAAGATGGAGGACAAACTGTTACCGGACATGAAGTGGTAGATGGGGAAAATACGAAAGTTTGCTTTTTTACTCCCATTTGGTCTCCGGATACAGCTATGCGTCTTGCTGGAACTGTTCATCAACATGAGCAACTCCCTGGAGTTATCGACCTTGAAAAAGGGATGATTGATATTGAGAATGGCGTTGCCCATAATAAACCTGAAATGGGCCAAATTCGTGAAGTTCGTGTTGCTGGAGAGGCTTCTCTTGCTGTTGCATCAGAAGGGCGGGTTTCCGTTACTATTCTCCCTCAAAAATTTGATTCCGATGGAAAGCCAACGTTGTCGAAAGTCTTAATCTCTGCTCAACAAGGGCGCGCTATTGTTTCCCAAATTGGACGTGATGAGGACATTATCGTGGAGGAATGTCAGGATTTGGAGATTCCGGTTGATATCCAGCAAATCAATGGTGGTTGCTACATTGCTCAAGGAGAGCCGGGTATGGGAGGATTTAATACAGAGGGAAATACTGTTATTTTATTAGCTGGAACTGTACTTCTTGCGCTCCGAAGAAGGAAGAAAGAAAAGGAAGATAAAGCGTAAGCTTTTTTATGTTCTCTTCATGTTTCCTTCATATTTTTTTCTGTATATTTTGAGACATGAAAATTGAAAAACAAATTGAAGGTAACAGCGTGACAGGTGGGATTTTGGAGAAAGATTCTTGGAATTATGCTGTTTTGCAGAAACAGCGTTCCATAAATTCACTTGTTGCACTGAGCCTTGCTGGGGCCATAACCATGACTTCTCCAAAAGCTGAGGCCCAGAATTCGGGGACAGATCCTTCTCTTACCTGTCTGGATGATTACTGGCTTCAAGTCAGCAAAAATCCTGAAAACTGTCCTCTTTCAGAGTGCGCGGAGAAGGGTATTGCTCTAAAAGTTGAGGGTGATTGTGCTCTTGCATCCTCACAATTTGATGGCACCATTCAGATCTCGGGAAAAGGTGGGACTCTTGAAGGAGACTCATTGCACACTCTTCACTTGAGTGATGGTGTTGACTGGGAATTTCAAGGGAAAACAACCGATGCCCATGATCATAAAGTACTGATTTCACAATATGGAGTTCAAATTGGGCTTCATGGAGATCCTCATCTTCATATACTGCTAAAGAATTTTGGAGTTGGTTCGAATGTTGATTCTCTTGTTTTTTGTCAGTTTGCTGGGGACCTCTCATTTGATGATGTTGTATATAGAGTTCATGATTCTCATGGTCCAAATAAGACCCGTCCATGCTCTCTTATTTATTCTGATAATTTCAAGGATATGGTGAAGCCTCACCATATTGGCCCACGGCCTCCACGTGGAACACCGATTGATCATCCTCCGGCAAAAAAAGTATGGGACTGTAGTGGATGTTCTGTCACTTCGGCCCCACTCGACACACCATGGTTTGGTATTGGACTTGTGGCTATTGGAGCTCTTGCTGCGCGTCGAAAGCGTAAAAAAGACTCTCTTCCCACTTTTTGATTTACCCTCCAGTCAGCATAAGAACAAACTCTCCCTTCGGTCGCTTTGATGATTGAAGGGCAGACTTGAGGGCTTTTTTGGCGGCTTTACTGTCGCCAAGGACCTCTTCCGGGTTGAGACCGGTGAAGTGTTGGAGGGCCTGTGCGGAAGTGCCATGAAAGTACTCTTCGTGGATTTTGGTGAGTTCGCGGGCGATAACAAGCTGGCGATCACCAAAATAGTCGTGAAGTTCAGCTAGCGTTTTGACCAAACGGTGCGGAGATTCGTAAAAGATGATGGTCCTCTGCTCTTCCTGCAGTGATTGCAAAAGGGTCTGGCGTCCTTTTTTGAGTGGGAGGAATCCGAGGTACAAGAATTGATGCGTTGGTAATCCACTGGCCTGAAGCGCTGCAAGGAAAGCAGATGGCCCGGGAATTGGCACGACCTGGATCCCCTCTTCACGAGCGGCAACAATGAGTTTATAGCCTGGATCGGAAATACCTGGCGTGCCGGCATCCGAAATGAGAGCGATGGATTTTCCTTCTTTGAGTTTGTCGATCAGTTGGGAAAGTTTTCTTTCATCACTATAGCTGTGAAAGCTGATAGTTGGTGTTTTGATGTCGTATTTTTCAAGGAGAATGCGCGAATGGCGTGTGTCTTCGGCGGCGATGTGGTCGACCTCTTTTAAGATCCGGACAGCACGATAGGTGATGTCCTCCAGATTTCCGATTGGGGTGGCGACGATGTAGAGCATGAGTGTTAGGCAAACTTTTTAGGCGAACTGTTGTTTTTTGCTTTTGGTGATGTGTGGCGGAGCCAGATATTGTGGCTTGATAACTTTGTGATTTGTTCGTTCTGATTCAAGGATGGCTTGGACAGTTTGCGCGAAATCCGGGAGCTCCTCCAACTCCAGCCACTTTATTCCTTTTGGAAGTTGATAATTTTCACGGGATTCTGGGCGAACATCGGACACTATAGCTTTAATGTGCGGAGCTGCTGCGAGAAAATCGGCGATCTCATCCTTGTTGATTTTGTGTATTTTTTCTACGTTTGGAAGGACAACAGCCACGCCACTTCCGGCGCGCATGAGGATAGCCGTTGATTCGCGTTTTTGTTCAGGAGTTTTTTGGTCCAGGTATTCAAAGGTGGTGCAGGTTTTGATCGGCACTCCAAAAATGTAGGCGAGGCTATTGACAATGGTTATTCCAACCCGTAGGCCCGTGAAGGCGCCAGGCCCCTGAACGGCAAAAATCTGATCTGGCTGCCCGTGCTTTTGAAGGATTTTCTGAATTTCTGGCAGGAGTTTTTCGGCTTCGTTGTAATTGGAAGGCCAGGACTTGCGCATGAGGACTTTTCCATCTTCCAGGAGAGCAATCTCTGTGAGTGGCAGTGCTGAATTGATAGCCAGAGTTTTCATGAGGTAGTTTCCGATGGTTCGTGTATTGTTGTAATGCTTAAAGATTTTACTGTGCAGTTTGTAAGTGTGAAACTTGGATTAATACTAATGTTTCGAAATTGTGAATTATTAAATTCACATTCAGTAAAGGTTACACTTGGAAATGCAGAATCTTTGAAGACCACATTTTCAAATCGACACCTTAAGAAGCTACTGCTACAAAAATCTCCTCCTTGCATAATACAGTTGTTGAGGGTTAGCCCCTCGAAATCTCTATCCATTAGTGTCTCGCTTCCACCAAGAAATAAAAAATCCCCGGTTATCTTATTAGACTCCTTAGCTTGAGCAATGAAGTCTTCTTCAGTTTGAAATTTTCTCATAAACTTTTCACAAATCAGTAATTTTTTTTTGCTATCATGCTCGTCGGGATAGATCATAGGTTTATCCCACTGGTTTGTAAATGATGTTTGGCAACACCCCACATCAAATTTAACGGAGATGGCGCTGCAGTCGTCTGCTCTGTAAAAGTTGATGGTCTCCATAAAGTCAACCGTCGTGAGTTAATCGAGGCGATCAAAAAGTGCTGCCCTGAGATCGATCTCGATTACCGCTGAGAGCCAGTTACGCCAGATTGAAAATCCCTTGTTTTCAACTACGTTGGGACTTGAGATGATCAATTTTGGTGAAGGGGGGTGAAAGCTCCCCTTTTTTCTTTTGTAAAATAATGCTTTAAAAAACAGCCCTCCTTCGGTTTTGTTGCGCTGCGCGCGCATCAAAGTTGAGGAGGGCCTTGTTCTATTAAGATGAAAAGGGTAGTTGCTCGTCCTATTTTTAAAAGATTTAAGAAAGCTGAACACCTCCCCATCTCTACTACTGACACTCCTTTCGGATGGAGACATAGCCGGTGTGGTACTGGCATGCGGGCTGGGTGCATTCTGAGGGCGATTTGATGTAGCCCATCAGTCCGGCACCATTGCTTTCTCCGTAACCGGAAATGTATCCAACGTTAATCGTCTTCCAGGGAGTACAGGTGGTGTTGGCACCTCCTGTGAAACTTCCGAAAGAAGGACCAAGGTTATCGTCTTTGAGCTCATAATCGAAGCTATTCTGGAAAGCTCCACCAGACTTGCAGATCTGATATTTCCAGCTGGATCCGCTGTTCTGCTGAACTTTCAGGCAGATCGTTGGATTTCCCGATCCCTGAGGATTGCTGTAGCAGGGCTGACTGCTTGAAGCCAGGTACGTATCCTGACATGAAGACTGACAGCCACTCCAGCTTCCCCACTGGCCACTACTATTGCAGATCCTTTCTTTGGTCCCCGCCTGCCCGTTCACAGTACAAGACTGTTGCTGGGTTTGGCCGGGACTACATTCGGCGGAACAGCTGCTCCACCCACTCCACGTGCAGCTTGAGCCGCACGTCCTGGTTTGCGTGCCGACACTATTACAGCTTTGCTGTTGCGTCTGGCCGGGGCTGCAAGCGCCTTGATTCAGACACGAGCCCCACTCCCCATTGGAACCACAGGTTGTGGTTCCACAGAAGCCGCAGGATTGTTGGGTTCCTGGTTGACAGGATCCGGTTGGTGGACAGGTGGAAATAACCACCCATTCACAGTTTTCACAAACCATCTCTTCCTGATCAACCCCGTTGGGACAAGTACTCAGAAAGTGGTCTCCTGTCTCACACTCACTACTTTGTGGACACCCTCCGCTGCCACCTCCGGCGAATGATCCTCCAAGTGATCCAATAGTGGAGCAAACATACTTGCCATCCTGGGATTCCACGGGGTGGATGCTGGCATTGTTGTCGTTGCAGTCTCCTGTTTGCCTGCCGTAGAGATCCTTCTGCGAATAGCCGTAGTAGCCATCCCCATCCAGATCAATGCAGCAAGAGTTGTAGGCCTTAAGGTTTGTCGAGGTAGCTTCGGTCATGCATTGATTTTCTTTTCCCGGAGCCTTTGCTACACCTGGGGTGAATTCGAAGTCACCTGTGGGCAAACAAAGGTTTGTGAGCCAGTAGTCAGTTGTTTTCTGAGCATCGACGCATCCTGCTACTGAATTAACTGCGCCAATTAGGTGAGGACAAGTGTATTCTTTGTAGACTTTGTCGCACACCCACGGAAGATCACACTTGTTGTTGAACACCTGCATGGTGACCTGTGCTCTTCCCCAATCAGGGAACATTTCCACCGGATCGTAAGTGAAGAGTGAAGAGTGTTCGTAATATCCTCTGAACTTATCCTCCATAATGTTGCTATCACCATAGCACTGTTTTGCGCTTGGATATTGTCCTACAGTATTACACTGCCATGCATGCTGAGCTACTGAGTTGTCCACCATTTCGTCCTGTCCTGGGAGCGTGACCAACTCGAGTGGATATCGGAAAGAGTACAAAACCCCTGCCTGAAGTACGCTAGCATCGTGCAATCCTACAGCAAAGTTGCCGATAGGATCCAAGAAAGCTCCTGAGTTCGTTGCGATTTCAGCACACCAGTCTCCTGATGTGTCGAAGTCGCAGTCCTGATAAAGCTGGGCTTTGACTTGGCTTACTGTGGGATTCCAGTAGTTCCAGAGATCGACGTAACAGTTTCTTTCTCCTATTTCGGGGAGGATTTCATTGGGGAGGGCGAACTTATCGAAGCCCATTACCTCCCTACAACTAAAACGGTCGTCTTTCCCCCCTGTGGGCGAAGAAAGCATTTCGGAATAATGCCGATTTCGAACTCGATAGCCTGGCCTTTCTGAAAGCTGGGTGGGCAGCTTTCGTCCCACTTAAACTCCATGTAGAACCAGTATTGGCCATCTGCTCCTTTATCAACCTTGATTTTGCTGTAATCGGGGAAGTTGTACCAGGTTCGTGCTTGAGCCTGATGGCAAAAAAGAGAAATCCCTACTGCCATCAATATGACAACTAGGACTTTCTTGATATTGTTCTGCATTTTTCTTACTCCTTGTCTGTCAGGATTTCAGTGGGTCCGAGTGTCCCTTGTGAAGTGTCCATACTTGTGACTAGCGGTTGGATTGACATGATGTCATCAAGATGACGATTCCAGAAGTCTGGCATGATAGTAGGTGAAGCATACACAGATATAGCATCAACCCTCATATCATTCTTATCGAAGATTGCTTGATACCATAGTACTTCGAGCTCCTTATTGTCTCCTTTCGTGTATTGTTCTTCGAGCATTTCCTTTATGGTTGCTCGTTCGAGTGTGCTGTTCGGGAGGAAGCCTTTGTGCCAACCTACGGCAAGGCCTCCGCCGCTCCATACACGAGGGTTGCGAGGATACTGCATGTTCCTCAGACTTCCATCAGGCAGCGTACCACTGACGATATACATTTTGGCGCCGTGGTCGCGGAGATCGGACCAAAGCTCTTCGGCTTTTTCCAGGGTAAAAAACTGTTTGAAGTTCACTCTGTATTCGACTTCCTCCACTTTCCCTTCCTCCGCCAGTTTGTTGACGTAGCGGTACTCGTTAAGAATACGGGCTTCATGTGGACTGGATGGATGCACACACTTCCCCACTTGAGGGTCGTAGTAGCGACCTTCGGACTTGTGGCATCCCGTTGGCGTCTG
>JAGQLQ010000066.1 GCA_020429235.1 Candidatus Peregrinibacteria bacterium
AGATTGTGGAAGAAAAGATGACATCGCAAAAATTATACCAGAAATCGGACGCCACGCTACTCGCTCAACTGGAGCCCATGAAGAACATCATAAAGCTTCACGGGATGCCGTAATTTCGTATAAGTATTACGAGCAATAATCCGATGAGACTTCTCTGAACGAAAATCTATAAATTGCAGCCAGACAACCCGCCATGTCCGCTGTTCAACCGGCTCTGAACCAGGCATCACAAAATCATTATCAAGAAAAATCCTTTCAATTACTTGCAAAACTTCATCAGCAACAGCAGGAACTTTCATCATTTCATCCTGCAGTTGCCACAACATTCGCAAAAACCGTATTCGATTTGGAGCAGACTCTGCTAAATCCAAAAAACGATCAAGATACTGGTCAATAAGAACCTCTCGCTGGAAAGGATCGAGCATCGGAACCTGTGTTTTGACATCGTCAGCAGTTGACCGAACTACAGTTTCAACTACATCATCCTTCGCCTCTTCAATGGCAATAGTAACAGGCTCTTGCGGCACTGTTTCCCCTGATGGAGGACATGGTAGCGTATCACCCTTCTTGGTTGTTTGACGATCAGTTGGACGGACTTTTGAAGCAGGCTGTCCTTCAAAGCCCTCTGGTGGGCCAAAAACACCTTCTATTACATCGGAAAAATCGAGTATGCGGTCTTTCATAGTCAAAAAAAATTCCCGCAAAGTATACCAAACTATCGCCCAATATGCCGTAAAAACTCATTCCGTGTTGAAAGCTCCTTCTTAAAAAGTCCCCGCAACGATGACGTTGCCACCAGCGAATTCTGTTTCTCCACCCCGCGCGCCATCATACAAAAGTGCTGTGCCTCAACAATCACCCCAACACCTTTCGGCTTCAACACATCGTAGAGCCCCTGCGCAATCTGGCTGGTCATCCGTTCCTGATTCTGCAACCGCCGCGCATAAATCTCTACCAGACGTGGCATTTTGCTCAAACCAATAATCTTTCCATCCGGAATATACCCAACATGAGCCTTCCCAAAAAACGGCAGCATATGGTGTTCACACGTCGAGTAAAACTCAATATCCTTCACCACAATCATCTCATCATACAGTTCATCGCCAAACACGGTCAGCACATCTTCCGGCTTCTGGCTGTACCCGGAAAAAAGCTTCTCATAAGCCTTCACCACCCGTTTTGGGGTATCTATCAATCCTTCTCTTGTAGGATCTTCCCCAATAAATTCCAGCAACCCTTTCACCAGCTGCTGCGGATTTTTTTCGTGATCAAATTCGTTCATTGCAAACATTAAGCGCCAACCTTATACCACGATAAGCCAAAACTATCTATATTTGGCCACATTATAAAAAAGCACATCCTTCAGATGAGTCGTTGCAAAATGACCATCCTTGGAAACACTCAACTCAAAGTCACCTTTATGAAGTTGTTCAACATCAAGAAACAAAACTCTCCACCCATCCTCCAGCTCAAATCGTTGCACGGTTTGGCCGGGTAAAGCCACTTTAAGAACCCGTGTTTGCACCGTCCGGTTTTCCAGCCAGCTGCACAAAGCCTGAAGAAGGTGTGGATTTTTGGATGCCACCATTTCAAAAGCAGCAACAAAAGCCTCACGACTATCAAAAGGAATCGCCAAATCTTTCAAATCTGCTTGATCCTTCAGCAAAATAGCCCAGAAAGCATCCTTGGCCGACGTGTGCTTTGGTTGGGATGGTCGTTCTGCGGGGATTTCTTCGTAATCGTGGTTTTTGCGTTCCATCGTTAAGATATTTATAGAGGACGAAAAAGGAGCGCATTATGGCAAGCATATGCGACATTGTCAAATTTCCAGCCCTGCAAATATATCAACAATAGAAACCCAGATAGTTTTCTGATCAGGCAGATACCGCCCCTGAACCAGCGTTAGAGTCGGATTTTCACCCTTCAGATCTTCTGGCGAACAGAAATAAATCCGCCATTCCTCATCATCATGAGTAACGAGTCGTCCGGTAAAAAGAAGCGCCAGAGATTCATAATAGTTGGTTTGTTCAAGCCAGTTTTGGAGCAGCCGCAAGAAAACTTTCTTGGTCTCTGTAGTCGTTGCTGCCTCTGCCATGCTTTTAAAAGCCCTCAAATTTGTTAGCTGATCTTCCAACTGAGGATACTCCTTTAAAAGATCACGGACACTTGTTCTTGTAGGATGAACTCCACACTTTCGGGCAGCTTCAATCTCCTGATTAAACGATCGGGTTAAAGTATCGACAGGAGAGTCGTTATCAGGTTGTTGACGCAATCGAACTTTGCGGACATTGGAGTCCGGACCTTTTTGGAGTGGTCGAATAGTGCTCTCTTCAGGGTCAGAAGAGGAGGGTTTTAATCTTCCAATTGGGTACGAGTTGGGCCGTTTTGGGTTCATATACACAAAAACATTCCGTACACAGAATAATACTCCAAAACATCAAAAATATTACGGATAACATCTTTTTGTCATCCTTCAAGGGCTGAAAAATGGCCTAAACAGTATATTCACTCCAATCTTTCACTTCTAGCCGTTCGTGGGCCCCACGCTGCATGGCATCCACAATAACCTCCGCCACCTGAAGATTGGTGATAAGCGGAATATTATAGTCAATCGCCTTACGTCGGATCATGTAGCCATCAGTGACCTCTTCATGAGTGTAGCTTTTTGGAATGTTCACCACCAGATCCACCTTCTTCTCACTAATAGTCTGCAAAATGTTTGGCGATTTTTTCGTGCTCACTTTATGGAGCATCATGTTTTTCACACCATGTTCCTTCAAAAATGCACTTGTGCCTTCAGTGGCAAAAATCTTAAAACCAAGCGCCTTCAACTTCCGTGCGGATTCCAGGAACGCCGCTTTATCCTCGGTCCGACCAATGCTCAAAAGTACATTTTTCTTCTTTGGAACTTTGAATCCAACAGAAATCATCGCCTTCAAAAACGCTTCATACATATCGTCTCCAAAGCAGGCAACTTCCCCAGTTGAAGCCATTTCCACACCACTCACAGGATCCGCGCCTTTCAATCGGCTAAAGCTAAACTGCGGAGCTTTCACTCCAACATGATCCAGGTCCACGGTCTGGTATCGGACCTTTCTAAAGTCACTCAGCTTCTTCACTCCAAGCATTGCCTGTGTCGCAATCTCAATAAAGTTATATCCAGTCACCTTTGAGCTAAACGGGAACGACCGACTCGCCCGCAAATTACACTCAATCACCTTCACATCGTTATTCTTCGCCAAAAATTGGATGTTAAAAGGACCAGTAATCTCCAGTTCTTTCGCTATCTTCTTGGCAATCTGCTTCACGCGCCGAATCGTCTCTATGTAGAGCTTTTGTGGAGGAAGCACGATCGTCGCATCTCCACTATGAACCCCGGCATTTTCAATATGTTCAGCGATAGCATAAATCAAAACTTCACCTTTCATGGCAACCGCATCAATCTCGATCTCTTTGGCTCCCTGCTCAAACTTGCTCACCACTACCGGCGCCTCCGTACTAATTCGGCTGGCCTTGGCAAGGAACGTGGTCAAAGCCTCTTCATTATGCGCCACCGCCATCGCGGCGCCGCTCAAAACATACGAAGGACGCACCAACACAGGATACCCAACCTCATCCGCAAACTTCGTTACATCGTCTACTGAAGACAACTCCTGCCACCGTGGCTGATCGATTTTCAACCGGTCACACAAAGCCGAGAACTTATGCCGACTTTCCGCCCGATCAATATTCTTCGCGCTCGTTCCAACCAGCTTCACGCCAGCATCCGCCAGCTTCAACGCCAAATTATTCGGCACTTGCCCACCCATCGAAACAATCACACCCTTCGGATTCTCCATCTCACAAATATCCATCACCCGCTCAAACGAAAGCTCATCAAAATAGAGCTTGTCAGACATATCGTAATCGGTGGAAACCGTTTCTGGATTGTAGTTCATAATAATCTTCTCGTATCCCGCTTTCCCCGCAGTCTTCAGCGCGTTCACGCAACACCAGTCAAATTCAACTGACGTTCCAATCGCGTACGGCCCACTTCCCAGCACCAGCATTTTCTTCTTTTTCCCACCCGAAAAGTCGATGTCATTCTCATCACCATGGTATGTCATATACAAATAATTCGTCTTCGCCGGATACTCCGCCGCCAATGTATCAATCTGTTTTACGACCGGCGTAATGCCCATCTTCTTACGGTTATCACGAACCTGCAGCTCACTCTTTCCGGTAAGGATCGAAATCTGTTTGTCGGAAAATCCGTACTTCTTTGCCTGTCGCATGGTTTCCTCATCCACTTTATCCATCCTCTTCAATTTCTTCTCCATCTTCACGACATTCTGCAATTTGGCCAAAAACCATTCATCAATACCAGAAAGTTTGTGGATCTTTTCAAGACTCCAACCTTTTCGCAGCGCTTCAGCAACAGCCAAAATGCGCCGTGGTGTTGGGCTATGAATATCTTCCGCCAGCTGTTGTGGCGATTTCGCTTTCGGGTCATCAGCAAGATTTTCGTTTGCCACAAATCCATACAAACCAATTTGAAGCATACGAAGACCTTTCTGCATCACCTCTTCAAAACTCCGTCCCAAAGACATAATCTCCCCCACCGATTTCATCTCACTACTAATTTTGTGCGAAACTTTTCGAAACTTATCCAGATCCCATCGTGGAATCTTTAAAGCCAAATAGTCGAGTGCCGGCTCAAAACATGCGGTCGTTGTTTTGGTCACCGCATTGCGAATTTCTGGCAGAGTGTAGCCAAGAGCCAGCTTCGCCGCAACGTGCGCCAAAGGATACCCCGTCGCCTTACTCGCCAAAGCCGAACTTCTTGAAAGCCGCGCATTCACCTCAATAATCCGGTAATCTTCACTCTTCGGATCCAAAGCATATTGAATATTACACTCTCCAATCACGCCCAAATGCTGAATCACCTTAATCGCCCGCTCCCGCAGCTGGTGATACTCCCGATTCGAAAGCGTCTGAGAAGGCGCAACCACAATACTTTCTCCAGTATGAATTCCAAGTGGATCAAAATTCTCCATGTTACACACCGTCACACAGTTTCCATACGCGTCGCGCACCACTTCATACTCCACCTCTTTCCATCCTTTCAAATTTTCTTCCACCAAAACCTGCGGACTGTACGCAAAAGCCGTTTCCAACAGTTCAAACAGTTCCTCTTCAGTAAACGCAAATCCACTTCCCTTTCCGCCGAGCGCAAAAGCCGCTCGCACAATCACCGGATAACCAATCTTCTTCGCCGCCTTCATTCCCGCATCCACACTTTCACACGCAATACTTTTTGGCACCTTCATGCCAATACTCAACATCTCTTTATTAAACACTTCACGATCCTCAGTCTTCTCAATCGCTTCCACCGGCGTTCCCAAAACCTCCACCTTATATTTCTTCAAAATACCGAGCTTCTTCAGCTCAACACCACAGTTCAAAGCCGTCTGCCCACCAAAAGAGAGCAGCAAACCATCCGGTTTCTCTTTGGCAATCACCTGCTCCACAAACTCCGCGTTCACCGGCAAAAAGTACACTTTATCCGCCAGTCCCTTACTCGTTTGATTCGTCGCGATATTCGGATTGATCAAAACCGTAGAGATCTTTTCCTCCTTCATCGCCTTAATCGCCTGAGATCCAGAATAGTCAAACTCACCGGCTTCGCCGATCTTCAACGCCCCAGACCCAAGGATTAACACCTTTTTCATTTTTTTCACCTTGCCTTGAATCTTTTTGGGAGTGGGCATATCAAACGCGAGTATAGCCAAATCGACCAAACAAATCAAAACTATTCATTCACAATCTGGTCAAACTCCACAATCAGCTGTAGTAAGCGCTGTCCATCCAAATCTCCGTCAAAATATTTCACGGCATAAGCACTAATACTGCTTTGAGGAAACTCCCCTTTTTTCTCAACAATCTCTTGAACCCGGGGTACCAAAACAAACTGAATCCACTGCTCAAGAGGCATGGTATTCATGCCAAATGGCCCCATATTTTCAAGCTTTTCCGGAGAGAGTGACCCACTGCTCCATCGCCCCAGACGTTGTATCTCTGCCACAATTTCATCAATCCTCAAATTTACTTTTTCGTACTTATCCATAGACAATGTATAATGTTGAACTACAGCAACCATTATCACACACTTTATGAATTTTTTGGGAACCATTCTTGTGCTCTTTTTCCTTGGAATCAGTAGCGGAGCAACACCATCATCAGAAACTATACCGGTAGCAGAACCATTGCCAACAACCGCACCAGCGCCGGCAGATGCCACAACTGCAGATCTTGCCATGTGCATCACCGACAGCGGGGCAAAATTCTACGGCGCTTATTGGTGTCCACATTGTGCCGACCAAAAAAAGCTCTTTGGTGATGCCATGCAATACATCGACTACATAGAATGCGATGCAGGCGGAGAAAACGCGCAACCGGAACTCTGCACAAGCAATAACATCACCAGCTATCCAACCTGGATTTTTGCCGATGGAGAGCGGCTTGTGGGAACACAAGAGATAGAAGTTCTTGCCAGCCAGGCGGGCTGCCTATAATCTGACTCCCGAAACCTAACAACTATAATTATGAAAAAACTACTCACACTGTCACTTTTTTCCATCCTTCTCTTGGGAGCCTGTAAAGGAGAACCGGTTGATGGACAATATGCCTCTGTTGCCCAATGTTTGAGCGACAAAGGCGTAAAAATGTACGGAGCATTCTGGTGTCCGCATTGCGCAGAACAGAAAGAACTATTTGGAGACGATTTCCGCTATGTCACCTATGTTGAGTGTGACGATCGTGATCCTGCCGGAGATTCAGAGGCATGCCGTGAAGCCGGAGTTCAAAACTATCCAACCTGGATTTTCCCAGGTCAGGAACGGGAAGTGGGAACCAAAGAACCGGAATTCCTTGCCAAAAAAGCTAACTGTGAAGTTCCAGGTATGATGGAAACTCCAATCGAATCAGAAGAAACACCGGCGGAAGAGGTTGAAACACCAAGCGAGGAAGAAAACACTGAAGACACTTCGGCAATGGAAGAGCCAGGTGAAGACACTCCAACAGAAGAAACGACCGAAGCCTAGGTGGAATCATCACAAAAACAACAAATCAGCAGGGGGATTAAATCATGTGCCAAAGAGCTTGGCATCGACCTGATTGGATTCACCCCTGCTGTTTTTGATGAAGAAGGATTAAAAAATCTGGCTCACTTTATTGAGAAGGAAAGGCAGGGTGACATGCACTATTTGGAAGATTTTAAAAAACGAGTAGATCCGAATGTCCTTCTGCCGGGAGCGAAAAGTGTGATTGTGATTGCGATCAACTATTTTAGAGAGACACCACCAGTTCCAAAAGGGCACGGGAAAATTGCGCGCTATGCTCATGGCCGCGACTATCACAAAGTATTGAAAAAGCTACTCAAGCAGCTGGCAGCCTACATAAATGAACAGGATCCATCAGCGCAAACAAAACTTTGCGTGGATTCCGCGCCACTCCTGGAAAAAGCCTATGCTGTTCGTGCCGGACTGGGATTCATTGGCAAAAACACCACACTCATCACGCCACAATACGGCAGCTATGTGCTCTTAGGAGAAATCCTCACCAATCTGGAATTGGAGTACGACCAACCAGCCGATGGAACCTGCGGAACCTGTACCCGCTGCATCGATGCCTG
>JAGQLQ010000010.1 GCA_020429235.1 Candidatus Peregrinibacteria bacterium
ATGCTTTAAAGCGCAGATATGCAGGGAAAAAGATTTCAAATGAGTTGAAGGTTGATGATTTGACATTTTATCGCAAACAGAACCGGGCAAGACGTGGTGGAAAAGATATTTTCCTTACCAAAAAAGAGGCAGATGTACTGAGCTTCCTTGTGTCTCATCGAGGGAAGGCAGTACAGAATGAAGATATTCTGGCCAAAGTGTGGCATACAAAAACTGACTATCATTCTAATGTTGTTCAAGCCACTATTCGACGACTACGAAAAAAGGTTGATGAAGGATTCCGGCATAAACTTATACGCAATATTCATGGGGTGGGCTACATGATTGTTGCTTCTGATAAGTCTGAAGACGATACATAAAATTTTCTATGGGAAAGCCTGATTCTCTTGATTTACCGATAGACATACCGCCTCTTGAAAGGCCAGGAAAAGTCTCGGGGGTAAATCTTCGCCCAGAGTTTCTTCAAATTCAGGAATTGCAGCGCCAAATTTTGGGAGATGTTGTTCATCATATTAATAACCCTCTTTCAGTTCTTACTGCTGAACTTGATTATCTTGAATCAGAAGGTTTTGATCCTCATAACCATCTCAAAACTTTTCAGGCTTTGCTTGAAAGCGCCAAAGCTCGTATTAAATCCATAATGGAAATCGCAAAACCGGAATCTCGTCAGCCAGTTGTATTTAAAGAAATGGCACGGCAACTTGAACTTGTGGAGGTTGATGTTGTGTCTTTGCAAACTTCTTTTCGTCTCTATTTTGTTCACCTTGATCTTGATGATATTCAGATTTTTGATGCCTGTGAAAATATGAGTGCTGGTATTTTAAAATTGAGGCAACGACTTCAGGAAGCTATTACCCGGCTTGAGAGTCCTGATCCGCGAGAAGATTTTTT
This sequence comes from Candidatus Peregrinibacteria bacterium, assembly GCA_020429235.1. GTDB lineage: Bacteria > Patescibacteriota > Gracilibacteria > UBA1369 > UBA1369 > JAGQLQ01. The sequence goes on from JAGQLQ010000010.1 coordinate 892, forward strand.
CTGTGTACGCATTGATGGATCAACCGCAACATATGTAGCTCTTCAACGAGCCGGCTGGAAAGATTCTGTTCAGTTGGTTTCGAATGAGAACATTCATATTTCTACTGCTATTGAACCTTTGAGTGTTGTTTTTGAAAATCTTATTATTAATGCTGCCAAATATGGTGGTAAACTTCAGATTTTTACTGATGTTGAAGGCGGCTCTTTTGTTATTCGGTTTGAAGATGATGGCCCAGGGTTTACCGCTGATCCTTCAAAAATGTTTGGGACTTTTGTACAAGGAGAACAAAATTCAAAATCTGGTTTTGGTTTTGGTATGTCGATATGTAAGCGGATTGTTCATAAAATGAATGGAGAGATCTGGGCTGAAAATATGTTTAATGAAAAGGGTGACGTTTGTGGCGCCCGTGTTTCTTTAAGGTTTCCGCTTCTTGATGAATATTAGACCTTAGGCAGCTTCCTCGAATTCATCGCCAAGAACGCTTTCCAGTTCGCGGAGACGACCTTCCAGCATAGCTATTTGCTGATCTGAAATGTACATAGCTTCACCTTGTTTAATCCGAGTGATGAGCTCATCCATTTGTTCTTTTTTGTGTCTCTGTTTGGCTGCCTGGTCGATTTTTCCTCCTGCTGCTTTGAGCGCCAACTCCAGACGTTCGATCTTTGCAACTGTTTCCTGTGCGGCAGTAAGGCCTTCGTAGTCGAATTTGACCAGTTCTTTCTGTTCTTTTTCGGAAGCCTGCTTGTTTGATCGTTTGAGAATACCTTTAATAGTTTTATTGTCCCCCCGGCCCTGAATACTCTCTATGATCTGATACACTCCTTCTGGCCCTACTTTCTCCATAACCGCGCCCAAAGCTTTATTAAAGTTTTCAGAAAATTTTGCCAGCACTTCCTGTTGTCGTTGCTGGAGATTGGCAGTTGGCTGATAACTGTTCATAAAATCCCAATCTTTTGCCAATCCACGAAAACTTTTTGCATCAATTTCCATCAGCTTCTCAATGAACATTCTCATAAAATCGTTCATTTCATTCATATGAGTAATGACGCGTCGGGAATCATCTACTAACGCAAAGTCGTTGTACTGATCACGGCTGAAGCGGGTAAGATCGGCCTGTGGACGGTCAAATCGACGATCCAATAATGCATGAAGCCTCTGGAAAGCATACATTCTCTTCATGAAATCTTTGAGATGCCCGTTGGCTTTATTCACATCTCCTTTTTCCATAGATTTCAAATAGTCTTCCAGGTCGATGCTCATATAGTTATTCATTCCCACAATGGTATTTTTAATACCTTCCGGGGTTGCCCGCTGTGCTCCACCTGCAGAATATACCAACTGTTTTACTTTATCTTCATCGAGCTGTGCTCCAAACTCATGCATGTCGTCGTGATCCCAGTTGGAAACATCTCCAGATGCTTTTGAGAGACGTTTTCGCACGGCACGGTCACGCATAATGGTTCTTTCTGTTAGATTGCTGATTCCTTCTGTTGGATTCAATTCATTTGCGGCCATGCTGTAAATGCTTTTACCGGTTTCCTTTTCTACTAACTGGTGTACAAGGTGCTTAAATGTATCTTTATTAATTTTCTCTAATACTGGGTCACCATTTTTGTCTCTTACCATTTCTCCACCCGCATTGAACACCGGGGCTTTTCCTGCAGCAAAAAACTCTATAATTGGATATTTGGATAAGATAGAGCTTGAGGCAGCCAATGCACCAATACGTGACATATCCAGAAGTGTTCTTCCTGGAAAGTCGCTATCTGCCGGAGCCTGAGCCCCAACTCCCATAATGAGGAAGTAAACTTTGTCGGCAAAGGATAGTTTTCCCCCCGCGATGGCAAATTCCAGATAAGCTTCGTAGCGGGCGCGATCAACCCATTCTCCATTTATATGTTGATGGAGGAGGCTTTGAAGACGGACTTTAAGTGTTTTTCCATTTGGATCACTTTCAAAGGCGGCTGCACCTTCTTTTTCACTATTTTTAATGCTGTTATACGCACTTTCATTTTTGTGTTTGAAGTCAATGTAGGTGCTATCTCCCCAAAAAGCATCGAGGATACTTTTAATTTTTTCTTCATCAAATGTTTTAACCTGGAGACTGTCATCAATACCCCGTCCGATTCTGCTAATAGCCTCTAATAGGACCGGATCGTTCCAGATTATCCATCCTTTGGCTGACATGGATTGAAGAATGGCCTTAAGTTCGTCTTTGTCATTGGTGTTCCTGAGCCGGTCATAGAGGTCTCCATAACCATACTGTTCATATGACTGCATGTATCGCTGGACTGATTCATTTTCGGCCTGCTGCGCGAGTGCCTTAAACTCTCCACCTAATCTCCCCGGGAATATTGAATAACCGACAGCTCCAATTCTTCCTTTTTGCATTCGCTCCAGGTAGCGTTTAACGTAATCGACGATCTCTTTCCCCATTTCCCACATGTCTCCAAGAGAAAGGAATCTTGTTTGGTTCCAAAGCTGGCCGATAGCGCTTGCGCTTGGAGCTTCGGGTGGCTGATTGTCGTTTGCAGGTTTCTGAGGTGGGTTTTCTACGCGATCTTTTAGTTGTTCTTCCGCTTCTTTGCGTGCTTTTTCCAGCATGGCTTTTTTGCGTGGATCTACGTCGTCCAGGTGTTCGGTCATTTTTTCTGCCTGTGCTTCCGGTGTCATTTTTTCCACTTCGTTGCGGCGAACCCAAGCCAGGAATGTGGCTGGTGTATAGACGCTTCCACTATCAAGATGGATTTGATCTTTGATTGTATCTACTCTCTTAATGACAAAGGTCCTTGGAGGATCGGTGTCGTAATAGAGGACCTCGCCTTCTTCAATGGTGACTGGCGGATACATTTTTGATTTGCGTTCGTATTTGTTGTTCCGTTCACGGTTTTCTTTTTCCAGTTCGTCGCGGACCTCTTTTAAGCTCATTGGTTTAAGGGCATCGATCCGCTTATACCAGCGGGCAAATTCCCCCATAGTGAGTGAACTTTTTGACACTATTTGAGGATGATTTTCGACCACCACCGGCTGATCCAGCTCGATATAGGTTTCTTTCAGTTCTTTTTTCCGGCTGTTTTCTTGTTGAAGAAATGGATCCTCCTTCTTGTGAATGTTGATAATGCGAACCGAACGGTTAAATCCACTGGTCGATTCATCCTCTTTTTCATGAAGCTCCCGATACTCAAAAGTATCTCCTTCTTTTACTTCAACGCCTAAAATTGTTGAAAGTTCTTTGAGCTCCTTGTCGATATCGTCGGTATCCTGATCTGTTTCGATTGGTTCGACCATGCTTGTCAGGTCGGCCATCTGCTTGAGATCTTCAACAGACATATGTGTAATTTCACCCATTTCATGGCCGTTTTCATCTTCCCACAAATCTTTAATCTGAACTGCCACCATTGGTGTGATGGATGGGATTTTTTTGTCCTCTTCTTCTGCAAAAGGATCATCGAAATAGACATCTTTGATCGTCAATTCGCGATAAATGGGTTCATGAATGATAGTCCCATCTTCCCTGATCACGTCACGATAGGTTTTGGAGTGGACAATCTGATCTCTCTTTAATGGAAATCCCAGACGCCGGCTGTAGATGTCGATGTTCCGTTGGCGCTGTGCTTCCAGATTTATGCTGTCCAGAGCTTCACGCATGACTTCGCTGTACTTTTCGTTGGCTTCTTTAAATCTGGCCTCTAATTTTTCAAACTCATAGGCTTCGCGCTTAATAGTGGTGAGGTCGTTTTTGGTGACACTGTTGTTGGGATTATCGATAATCTGTGACCACATGGCATCGAAATCGCTGTCATCCGGTCCCATGTTGAGGATTTTTTTCGCCTGCTCATGCTCTATCTGGCCTTTGTGAATAAGCTCCTCCAGGATTTGCTTGGTTCTGGTTTTGCTCTTTTTTTCCAGATCTAAAATACCCTGCATGTTGGCCATTGCTGACTTTAGCCGCTCTGCTGTTTCTTTGTTTGACTCTTTCTGTTTGAGTTCTTCAGCAAGAGAGCGACTGCCAAGGTTGGCAAAGATCTGAGCTTTACTTCCAACATCAGTGGTCAGGTATGAGATTCGTCGATCGTCATCTGGACTTTCCTTTGCTGCTTTTCTAGGTTTTTCTGCTTTTTCCGGTGCCTTTTCCGGGTCAGGAGCATTGTCGTTCGCCGGCTTTTGATCATCAGCAAAAACAAAGCGTTTATTGTGCAGCAGATCAGGAAACTGCTGGCGGCAGCTTTGTGAGGAAATCGATTTGTACAAAAATGCGTTTTTCACTTGCTGCGATGTAACGAATTAAGTTTGTACGTTTTTGTGGCGTTTCCGAATTGTTGATAGAATTTTAACATTTTTACTTTATTTGTCAATGCGCCTCTTATTCCTCAGGTTTTACATCTTCAACTTCGATAGTCACGCCAGGAACATTACCCATTTCCTCTTTCACTACATCGTTTACTTTGTCTTCAACGGCCTTCTCATCCAGATTTGGATTGTTCTTCTTAATGATGACTCGTACTTCATCTTTTCGTTTACGGATAGCGCCTGTTACGGCTGTGTTCTTTTCAGCCTGATCCTGCTTGGCAATAGCACCACTCATTTCCTGCTTGAACTGCCTCATGCCATCACGAATTTTTTTGGTTTCTTCAAGGGCTGATTGAACATCTTTGTCATCAATCTTTGTTTCATCGGATTCAAGCTTCTGCAATGCTGCCTTTTGATCATCACTAAGGTTGTCTTTGAAGTGTTCGTAATCTGGATCTGACTGGAGACCTTTGGCGGCTCCAAGTCCCATTGCAGTTGCTCCAACCGCTGCAGCTCCTTGCTGAGCTGGTGTTGTTGCTGGTGGTTCTCCAGTTTTTGACCGTTCGCGTTCGTCTTTGGCTGGTTCTTGTGTTGGAGTTTGTTGTGAAACGCGGAAGCGGTTGCGGTTTGCGTCGATCCAGGCCCGAAGGCTTTCTTCGCTGACTTCTCCTTTGCGAAGGGCTTCCAATGCTTCTTGTGTTGTTTTGAAGTTTTGTCCTTGTTTGTTTTTGAGGAGTTGTAGTTGTACTTCGTTCTGGAAACGTTGTGATGTTCCTCTGAGTGCTTCATAAACCTCCTGCTGTGTTCTCTTGTTGTTTTCAATAGATGGGCCGGCATTGACCAAAGCCTGGGTAAAGGCTTTGGCATCACCTTTTCCAGCAGCTTCTTTCAAGCCTTTTCCAAGGTCAGCAATGCTTGCTCCGGTGAGTCCACCAGCCAGTTCACGGGCTTTTTCGTATTTATCGGCTTCCATCATTTGTGGTACTTGCTGTAGGGCGGCTAAGGCTGTACCAGCACTCACTTTATCTCCCTTCACTGGAATGATTGGAGCGTACTTAAATGGCGCGGTAGCTGCAAATTTACCGAAGCCTTCTGTTGCTCCTTTAATTTTTTCAACAATTCCTTGTGCAGCGGTTCCTTCCATGGCCTTAAAGACTCCAACCCAAATGAAGGTGACCATGGCAACAGCTACAATAACATCCTGGAGGGTACTAAGCCCGGATGTGAGCATGTTGACGCTCAATGCTGATGTTCCGAGTGAAAGGCTGCTGAAACGTGCAGATTTCAATGCCTGAAGCATAATGAAACCTACACTCATAACCACCGAAACCGGGATTGGGACAATAATACTTTTTACTAATTGTGTTTTAAGGTCCCCTCCGCCTACAGATCCCGCCAGACTTTCCGGCAGAACCATTGAAAAAGCTATGAGAGGCGACAATACCATCGCGATCCATATGACCACCAGCCTCACAAGAAGAACGATCATAAGTGCCACGAATGAGACGGCGTAAACAATATAGAGTGCTGCTGAAAAGAGACTGTTCACCACCAGCTGTTTGAGACTTGGCTGGTTCACATTAACGGTATCCAAAAGGTCCAATTCGGCCATGTTTACTGCTAAAACAATAGCGGCATTGTGGCTGTCATAGCTGGCAAAAAAGTTTTTGGCGCGATCGGTGAACTCTTTTCCATTGGTACACCAGGGCTCGCTTTCTTTCGTGGATCCGTCCCACTCTTCGTAGGCTTTATCCACTGTATTTTCGTAATTGTCTTTCCCATAAATCCCTTCACAAATTCCTTTTTGGAAGGATGCTTCTTCGCTTTGCAATCCCTGTTCAACAGCTCCCGGAAGCGCAAAAATTGCTGTCGAAAGCACGTTGGTGGCATCTACAACCACTTTTACAATTAGGAATGAAAAGTTTACGGCCACCAACCCAATCACAAATTTTGGGATGGCACTTTTAATGTGATAGTCCTGATTACTTCCTCCTACTACGTTATAGAGCGCGATACCAAGCAGAATAAGAACGAAAAAGATGTTCACAATGTTGCGGACATTTTCCCAAATGGTCAGTGCCACCTCTTCCATTCCGGCAGAAAAAAGAATGTCGTTTTTAAGCAATCCTCCAATCATCAGGAGCACCGGCCACAGCAACCGTTGCAAAAATTCCATGATGACAATGAGGATCTCCACCAGCTCACGATAAAGATCGTTAATGGAGTTGGTGCTTTCAGTGATGGCATCCTGCGCGCTGGCGATGTGAGGGAAAGCCAGTGTTAGGAGTAGAGCCCCACCTCCAAGCAGGAGGAGTTTTTTTGTGGGGGTGAGTTTTTGAAGTATTGCTGTGAACATTGTGTGGGTTTTAGTTTTTGTTTTTTTTTGTTGGATTACGAGGTCGCGGTGTGAAAAAGGGCATAAAATATTCCGCCCATACCGCTAGAACCGACGACGACAGCCGCCTTTGCAAGCCAATTTCCGCGACGCTTCTGGCTTTGAGGTCTGCCTTTGGCTTCTTCCGCTATTGGACGGCGTCTCTGGCCCTGTTGCTGCGCATCTGCAGATGCCTGTTTTTGTTCTTTTAAACGTTTCTTTTTTTGTTGGACGGTTTTCGGTCCTGCTACCTCTGGACCTCTTATGCGTGACTCTTTTACTGTTTCCTGCAACTGTTTCCTGGTCTGGATTCCTGCTTTTGTTGTTTTTGGAGCCACGCTTATTACTCCAGGAATTGGAGTGCTTGTTTTTTGGATAACGGTTCCTCTTGGTTGTGGTTGTTGACCTTGTGGTACTGCAACAGACTGTTTTGGAATCGCGATTCCCTCTTCCATCGGGACTGGAGGTCCTTGCGGCTTTTTCTCCGGCATTTTGATTGGGGTTTGTCCCAATTGTGGAGGATTAAATTTTTCCCTGGCCATTTGTCCGCGTGCGTCGTGCTCTTTAAAAACATTTTCGGCTGATCTCCGTTTGCCATCTTCATCAAAGAAAAGGTTTGGTATGTCTTCGCGGCTTACTGGAATCTCTTTTCCTTTCATGTCTCCATTTGGGCCGACTTCTGTAAAGACGAAAATGAATTTGTCTGGAGCGTAATCCGGTTTTTTTGTGTCGATTGTTACCTCGAGTTCCTGAAGGCTGACATCCCTGACTGTTCCATGAATTTTTCCATTTTCCATCGTCAACTCTCCAACCACCTCAAGTCCGCTTGAAGTGAGTAGCTCTCTTATTGCAGCAATCTTTCCATTTTCCATATCTTTGTGAACCTCTCTTACCGATTTGGCTATCGGCTCTGGCTTTTCTGGTTCCGGATTGCCGGCATCCTCCAGTGGAAGCGCCATAACTTCTTTCTCAAGGTCTGGTTCGATCATTGGTACAACCAGCTTTTCAGGCTCTTTCCGAGCCATCTCTTCCAGTTCTTCTTCGCTTTTTACCTGAACCTCTTCGTCGATTTCTACCAGTTTCAACTCTCCGTCTTCCAGTTTTTTAAGATTTTCCTGAGTCGCTTTTCCTTCTTCTTTCAGCTGCTTTTCAATGGTACTTTTTTCAAACTTTCGTGCCATTTTTATGGCCAGACCGTTAAGGTTTATCGTGAGTGACTGATTTGTTCCAAAAAGCCGGCCTTCTGCTGCGTCCGGCAAGATTGCCTGCCTCATCCCTTCTTTATTCGACAGTTTCACAAGCATGTCGATGTGCGTTGCAAGCGTGCGCAAAAACTCCTGTCTATAAGGCTCTTCCTCTTCGCTTATAAATGGGCGATTTGGTGGTTGTGTTCCCAGGAAGTAGTCCTGGTTGAACTGCTGCTTATCAACATCTCCAAGATCTTCCTGATTGATGATTTTTCTTAAATAATCCTTTCCTCCTGGCTCTTCAGATGCGGCCATATCGGTGAGCACATCCCGGAGAAAGGGTTTTAAATAGTCGCGAATGTATTGTTGATTAAACTGAATCATTCTTTGGAGTTAAATACCTGCATAAACTTTTCGTTGGTATCGATTTGCAAAATGTAGGCTGCTTCGGAAATGGTGGTTAGTTGTGCGTTCCGATTTTGCTCATTGGTGCCTTTAAGAGATTGGAGACGGCTTATTTGTGCTGGATTGGTTTCCATAGTTATGAGCTCATCAATGGTGATGATGAGTGGCATCTTTTTGGATTGGCGAAACCGTTTTTCGCGATCGATCTTGGCTCGAAGCTCCTGGATACGGTTGAATCCTCCGTTTTCCAAATAGGCGACCATACCTTGCGGGGCGTTACTCTTGATTTCCTTAAGCTTATTGCGGGCGTTTGCTTTATAATCTGCCACTTCCGGTTCTTCGTCTTTGTCCTCCATAAGGTCGTTAAATCCCCGTGAAATTGGTCCAGCTCCAAACCAGGTTCCGGCTTTCAGATTGGATCCTGTAATTTCAGCACCGGCTGCGATACCTGCTAATCCCGCGTAAACATAAGGATTTGTGGCGGCGCGTCCGATCCATTTGTGAAATTTTTCTCCTTTTTTGCGGCTCGCCATAATATTGACTGCTGTTGTGAGAAAACCCCAGACCATTCCTCCAAGTCCAATCAAACCTTTTCCGGAAAATACTTTTTCAGCAATGTTTTTGTTGTAATTCCCACGATATTTGCTGTAGTACTGCTCTCTCTGCTGCTGATACTCTTTCCGGGCAGCTTCCATTTCTTTCTGCTGTTTTTTGTAGGTTCCGTCTTCGATTTTTTTGGATATTTGATCCTTGTATTTTGATCCTTCCAGAAGATGGAGGGCATCCTGTTCCTGGAGATAGCCCATGCTGATCATCATGTCCACGAATTTTTCAGAATCTCCTTTTTCCGACTTGATGAACTGTGTGACCAGTTCTTTGCGTTGATCTTCATTCATTGCTCCCATGAGGATTCCAGCGTGACTTGCACGCAACGATTCTCTTGATGTTCGATCTGCAGTTTTGAGATCACGCGGTTCAAGCATATCTATCACTTGAGCATAGTCGCTTTCTTTTAGGGATTCTTCGTCTTTTATTTTTTTGTAGAGTTGTTCAATCTGAGGATTTTTTTCCTGGAATTCATTTATTTTTTCGAGTGCCATGTCGATTTCAGCGACCTCCTCGGTTGTAACATATTCACCACTCATATGGCGCTCCATGATCATGACAACCATGATTTTACGCGCGTTTGCTTTGTCGTTGGCGCGCTGAATAATCTCTTCCTTAAAGTTTTCCCGTGGTTCTATTGCGGCATCAAGTTTGGCAATTTCTGCTTTGTACACCTCGTTGATTTCCCGAAGCTGCTTATTCATTTGTTCCTCCCATTTTCCAATAGCAATTTCGCTGATTTTTTCGCTCGATTTTCTGACCCGTTCTTCAAACTCTTCGCGAAGTTCGGCTACGCGCTTATCCTTTTCCTCGATCAACTTTGCCCGAATTTCACGCTTTTCTTGGGTTGTAAGGCGCTTTTGAGGTGCGCTTTTTGGGGCCTCGTTTCCTCCTGGTTTTTCTGCTGATTTTCCCATTTTAGAGTTTGAGAAGTCGTAGAATGATATCACTGAGACGTTCGTGTTTACCTTCCCATTCAGGGATCTGGCCTACCAAATATTCACGAATTGCCACGGGATCCTGGTCTTCCAACTGGATGACCACATCCGAAAAGAATCGTTTATGAACCCGAAGATGAAGGGTTTTTATCCCGTTTTCATAGAACATCCAGAACCTTTCGACATTGCTGTATGGGAAAAACATATGTCCCACATGAATACCCAGTTCCGAAATGCTTATTTCTATCTCTTTTGGTGGGTGCTGCCGACGGGTATATTCGTATACTGCTGCCAAAACTATGATGGCAACCGCCATGGTCCAGTTTCTGGTTAAAAGCGCGTATAAAACAGCGATAAGAACCACTATCCCAGCAATAAGAAACCATCTTGGCCCTCTTTGCTGTTGAATGAATTCTGGTGCAGTCCAGGCGAAGAGCGCTCGTGGCTGCGATTTTTTTTGTTCTTCCTGATTCATTTTTATTTTTGCTATAAATCTATTTATTTTAGCAGAAAATACGCATTTTTTCAATGCGGAAGGGGCTTCTCGTTTTTTGTTGGGTTTTCGTCAGGGAATAACCCGTCAGCCTTAAGAGCAGGCTTTTGCCTGTGGAGTCAGACTTTTGCTGATGATACGGGCGATTTCTGCCCGGTTGATGTTTTTGTGAGGCAGGAATGTTCCGTCTTCGTATCCTTCAACAATGCTGTTGGCGTAGAGGGTGTTCACATACTCGTATGACCACATGGTGTGGGTGACATCGCTAAAAACGGCTGTACATTCTTGATTGATTGGCAAAGAAGCGCCAAGAATGATCATTTTGGCCGCTTGTTCCCGTGTGATTGGATCTTGTGGACCAAAGTTTTCGGTCAGGTTTCCGTTCGCATCCGTATAGCCTACTGCAATACCGTTCATGGCCATGGTTTCAACATATTTGAAGTACCATTGGCTGGTAGGGACATCTGTGAATGTCTGGAACTGTGGAGACTCGAGTGGGATGTCGAAGGCTTCGATAATGAGTTTGGACATTTCCGCGCGATTTGCGCTATCTGCAGGACGATATGTCGGCTGTGATCCATCAATCACTCCCAAAGTCACCAGGTTTTCCACATCGGCGGCAAACCAGTCATTGCTGGAAACATCTGAAAAGTTCAGAGATTGCGCAGAGACAAGTCCTGTTGCCAGAAACAGTACCACCATTGTTGTTGCTCCCAGAAGAGAGAGAAGTCTATTTTTCATGAGTTCGCGTTAAAGTTTGTTGCGAAGGCCGTTCAGCCACGTTTCCGCTGCCTTTTCGACTTTTATATCGGCCAGGACTTTGTCTTTGTTACGGAAAACTATGTGTGATTTTTTGGTTGTTTCTCCAATTTGGTATGGAGTGACGCCATTTTTCTTGCAGATTGCTTCAAATTTCTTCTGATTTTCTGCCGGCACCTCTACTACAAACCCTCCAGATTCCGAGAATAGTTTTTTATCTGCACGAAGGCCTTTTTGTGGAACTTTTTCTAAATCCACATCAATTCCGAATCGTCCTTCACCCCATCCTCCAAAACTCATTTCTGCCAATGTGACTGCCAATCCTCCTTCACTTATATCGTGGGCAGCGGTAATGAGCCCTTTATCGACGGCATCTGTAACTGAATAGATTTCTCCCTGTACCTGTTTAAAATCGACTGTTGGGATGTTTGCCCCCAGCTCTTTTTTTCGTCGATAATATTCTGATCCTCCCAGTTCATCTTTGCGGGTGCCAAGCATGTAAAGCGTAGAACCGGCAGCTTTAAGCTCCATGGTGATGGCTTTGTTGTAATCGTCGATTTTTCCGATACAGCAGATGATGGCTGATGGCGGAATGTGTCCTTTTTTGGTCTCGTTGTAGAGGCTCACATTTCCGGAAATGACTGGGGTTGGGTGTTTTTTATGATTCTTGAGTTTGATTTCGTTGCAGGCTTTGGCAATTCCGCGAATTCCTTCATAGAGTTCCCACATTTGCTCTTTTTTCTCCGGGTTTCCGTAGTTGAGACAGTTGGTAATAGCTTGTGGATAGGCTCCAACTGCGGCAACGTTTCGCATGGATTCCACTACGGCGTTGATAGCTGCCTGGTAAGGGTCAATTAATCCGTGCCGTGGATTTCCGTCAGTAGAAAGGGCAATTCCTATCTTTTTAATGTCAGCCGAAACACGTTCATCCATGAGTGGAGCGATGACTCCGGCATCGGCTAATCCTGCTTCGATAATGGTATATCCCTGGACTTGTTTGTCGTATTTTTCGTAGAAAGGTTTTTTGGATGCGATATTTTCTGAACCCAAAAGATCCAGAATTGCTTTTTTATAGGATCGTGGTTCCCCGACTTTTGGCTCCTTCAACTTCTTTTTTGGACCTACCAATGGTCGCTTGTATGAGAGGGCATCGGTAATTGATTCTGATGTAGCATCAACGTAGACCTCTCCCCGATATGAGAGTTGATAGTTTCCTTCTTTTACTTTTCCAATCACAAAGGCTCCGGCATTGTCTGCAACAGATGGGAGATCCCATTTTTTGTTGTAGTGTTCAACAATCATCTTGGTAAGACTTGGGTGACACATCCAGGTAAAACGTTCCTGTGTTTCCGCACATCCAATAACTGATGGCGGCATGTCTTCAATGGCCACATTTACTTTGCCAAGGTCGATCTGCGCTCCCAGACCTGATTTTGCCACTTGTTCAACGGTTGAACAGGTGACTCCTCCCGCACCCATATCTTTGAAACTTACTTTTTTGATGAGTTTCTTTTTGTGGAGGATGTCAAAAAGGTCATAGGTTGAAATGAGAAGATGCCTCTTCAGGAATGGATTTGGTTCCTGAACAGCACCTTTGTTTTTCTCTTTTTCTGACTCTTCCAATGCTCCAGAGGCAAAAGCTGCTCCTCCCATTCCGCTGTTATCGGTGGGTTTTCCAACGATAATGATATCCCATTGCTCTTTTGCCGCGCTTTTTGGGACGTAGGAGTGAATGATTTGTGATTTTTTGACTACACCCGCAGCCACAACATTAACCAGACAGTTTTCGTTATATTTATCGTCAAAATAGGCGTCACCACCCAGGTTTGGAACTCCAATCGGATTTCCATATCCGCCAATTCCTTCTACAACCCCGTGTGTAATCTGGCGTGCTTCGTTCTTTTTAATGTTTCCGAATCGAAGTGGATCCATAACGGCCACGACTTTTCCACCCATACAGGCAATGTCACGGACACATCCTCCAATTCCAGTTGCGGCTCCTTCGTATGGGACAATCTGTGAAGGGTGATTGTGACTTTCATGTCCTACAATCAGTCCATATTTGTCACCTTTGATCTTGGCAATTTCCACGATTCCCGCATCTTCCCCTGGTCCAAGAATAACGTTTGGTGCTTTGGTTGGAAGCTGTGAAAGGTAGCGTCGGCTACTCTTATAAGAACAGTGTTCCGATCCTTGAATTCCCCACAAAACTGCTTCTGTGAGGGTTGGTGTACGGCCAAGAACCTCCGCGACTTGTCGGGCCTCGTCTGCCGTCAGGCCAATGTTATGGCGTTTTAGAACTTTTACAAGCTCTTTATCCGACAGTTTCGAGAAATCGGGGAGGTATTTCATGCAGCCGTATTATAGCGTTCTAGTACTTGCTTGTGTAGGACAAAAGTCCCATGAACCGTGCTTTCTTGATGGCCTTGGCCAATTGCTTCTGATATTTCAGGCTTACTCCTGTGTAATACTTTGGAACGATTTTTCCATGCTTCGAGATAAAACGTCGAAGAAGTTTTACGTTCTTGTAATCAATGTAGGTGATTCCATTCGCTTTGAATGGACATGGTTTGTTGTATTTATTCTTTTTCATAGTAGTGAGTAGTTGTTAAATTATGCAGCTTGTTCAGCTGGTTGTTCCATTGGTTCTGAGCTGTCGTCGCCGAAGATTGAGTCTGAATCGTAATCATCGTATCCTTCATCTTCCCCCATATCCGCAGATACGAGTTCTGTTTCGTTGCTTCCGGATTTCTTTTCGAGCATGATCATGTCATTCACGACGACTTCTGTTCGGAACCGCTTTACACCTTCTGGGGTGTCCCAGCTTCGTGTTTTGAGGTATCCCTCAATATAGACAAGCTTTCCTTTATTAAGGAACTGACTGCAGATCTCTGCGAGTCGTCCCCATGCCACGCATTCGTGGAATTCTGAAGAGTTATTTTTGTCTCCTTCACGGGTTACCCACACTCGATTGGTTGCCAATCCAAAGGTTGCGATTGGCTGTCCGCTACTGGTCTGCTTGAGTTCAGCATCACGGGTGAGGTTTCCAATAAGGATGACTTTGTTAATACTTCTCATATATAGATGTTAATTATTGAGCTGATAGTTAGAAGTTGAGATCCGGATTATCGATGATGCTCTTGAGTTTGGCATCAACGTCTTCAAGTGAAGGCTCCTTGTCTCCTTTTTCTTCCTTGGCAGCTTTCGCTTCTTTCTTTTCGGTTGATGATTTTTCAGCTTTTGTCGTTGCTTTTGTTGTCGACTTTTTAGCCTTTGGCTTTGAAGCCTTCTTGGTTGTCTCTTCTGTTTCTTCAGAGTTTCCAAAAATATCGTCTTCATCATCCTCTTCCATGTTGGCATAGCTCTTTGGTTCGATGCCTGCAGGTACACGAGTGATCATGTGACGGAGGATTTCATTTTCAAGCCGACAGGTTGTGTCGATCTCGTCCATGTCTCCTTCAGAAGGATCCAGGTTAAAGTTCATGACCATGTAGTAGCCGCGATCATGCTTTTTGATCCGGTATGCCAGGTCGCGAAGACCCCAGTCGTCTTCATAAAAGATTTCACCTTTATGTGAGGTGATAAGTTTGCGAATCGAGTCGAGTCGCTTTTTGGTTCCTTGTGCTCCAAGCTCTGGGCTGAGCAGAACCATAAGTTCATATTGGTTCATCTTCCTTTGGGTTAATGAATAAAATTAAGTCTCTTTAGTCAGCTTTCACTGTAAAGAGACAGGAAGAAAGCAGGAGGAGATTAGCAAAAAGCCACTGTTCAGGCAAGCTGATTTTTGGAATCAAGACAGCTTTCAAATTAATACTTATGCAATATTTTTATTTTTAGCGCAATGCCCCATTGCTGTACTCCGATTATCATTGTATAGTTTATTTTCCTGTAGCTCCTTACCCTTTATTTAAGCCATTAAATGAGGTTGACTTTTAAAGCTTATCTCTATATGATTTGACCCTATTCTACCATATGCGTCAATAATAGATGCTTGTACACGGCTCTCGGGCGGGTGTAATGTGGTAGGAAGAAAGGCAAATATTATAACCCCACTTGGTATAAGTACGCCTATCTCACAACTAGCAAACAGGTCTGCTCGCAAAGCTCGACATGAAAGAGTCTTTGCAAAGAGCACACTTATGAAGGCTCCTCAACTTGGTAACATCCTGCGTTCTGCAGCGAAGACCAGTACTGGGGCCAAGAACCTTCTGAGTCCATATCTTCATGGACGAAAGCGAGAGGTTATAGAGAGTAATGCTCACATTACCAATAACCTTTTTAAACGATACACCGCTATGGTGGCGCTCCTCTTTATTGTAGGATCGGTTACACCAATGCAGGCCAACGGTCTCTATACTGGTGAATATGGTGAATATTATGTTGATACCAGTGCCTTCCAGAATGGAATCCTTAGTGATGGTGAAGGTTATCTTACAAAGATGAACCCTCAAACCTATCAAGGTGATCGAACATCCATGACTGATAGCCTTACTCATACTGTTAGGTCTGGTGAGACTCTTTCTGTTATTGCAAATGGATATGGATTGAAGACGAATACTGTTTTGTGGGCGAATGGACTGACCAATGGTAACAGCATTAAAGTTGGACAAAAGCTCGTTATCCCACCGGTTGATGGTGTGGCTCACCGTGTTGGAAGTGATGAAACACTCGAAAAGATTGCTGAAAAATATAAAGTGGATGCTGAAGCTATCAAGAAGCAGAATGGGCTGATTGCAGCTGATGTTTCTGCTGGTGATAAGATTTATATTCCAGGTGGTGAACCAATTGAAGAGGTTCGAACAACTCCTGCCCGTGTAGGAACATCTTCACGAAGCGTTTCTGGTACGAGTGTTGCTGTTGGAGCACCGGTTGCTTTGGCTGATTCTACTGATGCCCCTGCCGGCGGAGCGGTCTTTATCTTCCCAACCCGAGGTCAGATTACACAAGGATTCCATGCCGGACACTATGCTTATGATATTGCTGACCGTTCTAAACCGCCAATTTGGGCTGCTGGATCTGGTACAGTTATCAAGGCTTCTTCTGGAACATGGGGTGGTGGTTACGGAAACCACATTATTATTGACCATGGAAATGGCCTTCAGACGCTCTATGCTCACATGGATTATCTGAGCGTCAGCGTTGGCGACTATGTTGAACAAGGTCAGGTTATTGGGCGAATGGGGAACACCGGTAATGTTCGTGGAGTGACTGGAATTCACCTTCACTGGGAAGTTATCAAGAATGGTGTGAAGCAGGTTCCTGGAAACTACTACTAGGCATTCGGAACTGAGGAAAAACTAATAAAAGGCACTAGAATTTCTAAACTAGTGCCTTTTTTGTATGTCTATCTATTGTACTTGATTATTTTGGGCATCCTCCCTACACTAAACCGGGCTTTGATTTTTGCATGTTCAAAACATTCCTCAAGACTACATTGGAACTGCCGCGTAAACCTCTGCTCTGGTTGATTCGTCTCTATCAAAAGACGCTCTCTCCGGATCATGGCCTCCCAAAAATCTTTTTTCCGCATGGATACTGTAAGTTTTCTCCAAGCTGCTCTGAATATGGTTACCAATCCATTCAGAAGTATGGTATTTTCCGCGGGGTCCCAAAGACTATTTGGCGCATCTTGCGGTGTAATCCGTGGAGTAAAGGCGGTGACGATCCTGTACAGTAAATAACCCAAAAACATGATTAAAAAGGCACTCATTAGCGTTTCTGATAAGACTGGATTGGTGGAATTGGGGAAAGGATTATCTGATTTGGGGATTGAAATTTTATCGACTGGAGGGACGGCTCAAACTCTTAAAGATGCTGGCATTCCGGTAACAATGGTTTCTGACTATACTGGTAGCCCGGAGATTCTGGATGGGCGCGTGAAGACGCTTCATCCAAAGATTCATGGTGGGATTTTGGCTGTACGTAACAATCCACGACACATGAAACAGTTGGAGGAAAACGGTATTGATCCAATTGATTTGGTTGTTGTGAATCTGTATCCATTTGAAGAAGTGATTGAACGCGACGATGCGGATCCCGAGGAAATCATTGAAAATATTGATATTGGCGGGCCTTCAATGGTTCGGAGTGCTGCCAAAAATTTTGAGTTTGTGACGGTTGTGACCAGTCCAAAAGATTATGAAAAGGTTTTGAAAGAGCTTCAGGAACATGGAGAAACATCGCTTGAATTGCGCGAAAAGCTTTCATGGAAAGCGTTTTCACGGACGTATCATTATGATGAAGCAATTGATCATTATTTCCGATCACGGCTTGGAGAGGCGGAGCTCCTGGATCTTCACTATGAGAAAGTTCAGAGTTTGCGCTATGGAGAAAATCCACACCAGAAAGCGGCATTTTTCCGCAATCCTATTAACCGGGATTCGAATATTACCAACGCGAAGATGTTGCAGGGAAAACATCTTTCGTTCAACAACATTGTGGATGGGGATTCAGCGCTGGAGCTGGTGAAAGAGTTTTCTCGGCCTACTGTTGCGGTTATTAAGCATA
The DNA here is from genome assembly GCA_020429235.1 of Candidatus Peregrinibacteria bacterium. Classification (GTDB taxonomy): domain Bacteria; phylum Patescibacteriota; class Gracilibacteria; order UBA1369; family UBA1369; genus JAGQLQ01. Next base: position 18,452 of record JAGQLQ010000010.1, read on the forward strand.
ATAATCCATGTGGCGTTGCCAGCGGAGAGACGATTGAAGACGCATTTGAGGCGGCTTATGGCGTTGATTCCATGTCTTCTTTTGGTGGAGTTATTGCATTAAATCGCTCCTGCAATAAGGCTATTGTGGATTCGATTTTTGAGAAAAAATGGTTTGTGGAGATTATTATTGCTCCACATTTTGATGAGGATGTTGTAGAAATGATGAAATCGAAGCCAAAGGTGCGGCTTCTTGAGGTTGGGGAGCTGAAGCTGGATGTGAATCGGCGGGATATTAAGAAGGTGGCTGGAGGAATCCTGGTCCAAACCCAGGATACCTATAAATTAACTGCTGATGACTTGAAAGTGGTGAGCAAGAAGAAGCCAACAGAAGAACAGATTCAGTCGATGCTGTTTGCTTCAAAGATTGTGAAACATGTGAAGTCTAATGCCATTGTGTTGGCTAAAGGAGAGGTTGTTCAGGGGATTGGAGCTGGTCAGATGTCACGGGTTGATGCGGTTCATCTGGCTTGTTACAAAGCCGGGGAGCGTGCAAAGGGCTCTGTTATGGCCAGTGACGCGTTCTTCCCTTTTGCGGATGGAATTGAAATGGCACATGAACACGGTGTTGAAGCCGTAATTCAGCCAGGTGGATCTATTAAAGACGACGAAGTCATCAAGCGGGTTGATGAGCTTGGTATGGCTATGGTGTTTACCGGAGTGCGGTTTTTCCGACACTAAGAATGGCTGCTTCCTTTTCCGTATTTTTCCTCCAGATAGGCTACAATGTCATCTGATTCGTTCATGATCATGCCATTGTCGTCGATGACCGGAACTGTTCCGCCAGTGCTGATTACTGGTTCTGGCTTATTCATATAATCAACTTCAATTTTTTCGTACTCCAGTCCCAGCTCTGCGAATTTTCGGCGAACTTTTTCACAGTATGGGCAGTCTTCGTATTGGTAGAGCTTGATCATAACAAAAGAATTAAAGTTGTATGCGTTTTGGAGGCGCTGTGATAGTATCATTACCAATGAACTTTTTTGAAGCTTTATTTTTAGGCATTATCCAGGGAATTACTGAATTCCTGCCAATTTCGTCATCTGGACATTTGATTGTGGCGGAACAGTATATGCATCTTCCTGTTGCGGATTTGCAGAGTTTTGATGTGGCTGTTCATTTTGGAACGCTTTTGACTATCCTTGTTTATTTCCGCAAAGATATTGGGAAGCTTTTGGTTGCTTTTGGTCAGATGATTGCTAAAAAATCGCCAGATAAAGAGGAAAAGAGTCTGATTGGTTATTTGATTCTGGGAACGATTCCGGCGGTGCTTGTTGGTCTGTTTTTTAATGATTTTCTGGAGGAAAACTTTCGTAATACGACCTCTGTTGCGACTATGTTGATTGTGATTGCCATTTATTTTGTGGTGGCTGAGATCGTAAAAAGAAAAAGAACCGTGCAAAAGATTGGGCTTTTTCAAGCCGTTTTGATTGGATGCGCACAGGCAGTGGCTTTAATTCCGGGAGTTTCACGCTCCGGTATTACTATTTCAACCGGACTTGTACAAGGTATCCGGCGTGATGAAGCAGCGAGATTTTCTTTCCTTCTTGGTTCTGTTGCTATTACTGCCGCAACAGCTTTGTCTGTTTTTAAAGTTATGAAGGGTGAATTTTTGATGCCATCACTTCCCATCCTGCTTACTGGAATTGTGAGCTCATTCCTGGCGGGCTATGCCTCGATTTCTCTTCTTATGAAATTTTTAAAATCGCATCCTCTTCATGTTTTTGCGATTTATCGCATTCTCTTGGCTGTTGTAATTCTGTCGTTTTTCTAGGCCTTTTTATCTTTTTGCCTAGACAGGCCAATGTTGATGTGGTTGAATATCAAAAAATTATCTTTAAAATCTTATGGGGCAGATTTCTGATTATGCGATTGCAACTCTTGGGAGCCATACTGCGCTCCAAATTCTAAAAGGAGCCAAAGATGAAGGTTTTAAGACGATATGCGTGTGCCAAAAAGATCAGGCGCGGGTTTATGAAAGTTATGGAGTCGCTGACGAGCTTATTGTGATCGATTCTTATGACCAGTATTTTGGTGTTGAGCATCGACTCCTCGACCAAAAGGCGATTATGATTCCACATGGGTCGTTTGTGAGCTATTTGGGATGGGAACGTGTGCAGGATATTGAAGTGATGCATTATGGAAGTAAGGGAATTCTGGAATGGGAGTCGGATCGGGTGAAGGAGCGGGAGTGGCTGAAAGCTGCGGGGCTTAAGTTGCCGCGGATTTTCAAAACGCCGGAAGAGATTGACTGTCCTGTGATTATTAAGTTCCACGGCGCGAAGGGTGGAAAGGGCTACTTTATTGCCAACACCACCGAAGAGTTTTATGAACGGATTAAGGATTATCCTGGAGAGGAAGGGTATGTGATTCAGGAATATATTGTTGGAGTGCCGATTTATTCACATTTTTTCTATTCTCCAATTAATGATGAACTGGAGATTATGAGTTTTGATAAACGGTATGAGTCGAATGCGGATTCGATTGGTCGTATCGCGTCAAAGGATCAATTGGATGCCAACATCCGTACCAGCTACACAATTACCGGGAATATTCCGATTGTGATCCGGGAATCGCTTTTGCCAAAAGTTTTCGAAATGGGGGACAATGTGATTCGGGAATCGCGAAAACTAACGAATTTCAAGGATGGGAAGCCGCTGACCAAAGGGCTTTATGGAAGTTTTTGTTTGGAGGCGATTGTTGATCCGGAACTAAACTTTAATGTTTTCGAAATTTCTGCAAGAATTGTGGCAGGAACAAATCCGTATACCAATGGATCGCCGTATACATGGCTCCGTTATAATGAGCCTATGAGTACCGGTCGCCGGATTGCACGCGATATTAAGCAGGCGATTGAATCGGATAGACTGGAAGAGGTTCTTGGATAGATAACCTGATTACATGACTGCAATTTCACATCAGCGCATTCTAGAGATTCTTTCTGGATACGACAAAAACAACATTACGATTGGAACACTTGGCGGACATAGTGGACTGGATGTTTGTCATGGAGCAAAAAAGTATGGATTTAAGACGGTTGCGGTCTGCCAAAAGGGGCGGGACCTGACTTATTCAAAATATTTTAAGACCCGACCAGACAACGATGTTGTTCCGGGTCAGCTGGATGCGTGGAAAGCTGACAAAGGTTGTGTGGATGAGGTAATTTTGGTGGAGAAGTTTGGCGATATTGTGAAGCCCGAAGTGCAGGAGCAACTACGGGCGATGAACACGATCTTCATCCACAACAGATATTTCTGGGTTTATTGTGATTTTGAGAAGATTGAAAGTGAGTTTTTGGTGCCGATTCTTGGTACACGTGAAATGCTCCGACTGGAGGAACGCGATGTGCCGAATAATCAGTACTGGATGCTGGAGCAGGCGGGGATCCGGATTCCAAAAATCTTTAGCTATGATGAGTATTTGGATGTTGATAACTTCCCTGCCGAGTGGCTTGGGCGGCCAATGCTGGTGAAGGTGAATGAAGCGCAGCGGAAATATGAACGGGCATTTTTTGTGGTGGATAGTCCTGCTGACTATCTGGATAAGTCGAAAGTTCTTTTGGAGGAAGGGAAAATTCTTGAAGAGGATCTCAAAAAGGCTGTGATCGAAGAGTTTGTGATTGGAGCGCATGTGAACTTTAATTTCTTTTACTCTCCGCTTGATGATGAGTTGGAGTTTATGGGAACTGACATGCGTCGGCAGACGAATCTGGATGGATTCTTAAGAATGACCGCGGATCAGCAGCTTGAAATGTTTGAAAAAGGTATGAAGCCGAAGATGGTGGAAAATGGCCATGTGGCTGTGACGATTAAAGAATCGCTGGTTGAAAAAGCTTTTGAGATTGGTGAGAAGTTTGTGAAGTTTACGGGTGAAAATAATTCACCGGGGATTATTGGTCCGTTTGCGCTACAGGGTGCTGTTGTGGCTGAAGATGGTCGTGAAGAGATTGTGATTTTTGATGTGAGCATGAGGATTCCCGGGTCGCCGGGAACGCGTTCAACGCCGTATAGCGGTTATCTTTATGGTGACAGCCTCAGTTATGGAGAACGTCTGGCTATGGAGGTAAAGCGAGCCATTAAAGAGGATAAATTGCCACTTTTGGTTACCTAAGTTTTTATGAAAGTTATTTTACTTGCAGCTGGTCGGAGTCAACGTATGAAGCCGATTGAGGATAAAAATTTTCTGAAATTTTTGGGAAAGCCTCTGGTGCAGCATCAACTTGAGCAGCTTATTTCTGTTGGACTGCGTGATTTTGTGATTGTTGGTGGTGAACATAATCTGGCACGGCTTGAAGAGTTGGCTCAGATGCTGCTGAATGATGAAAGCGTGGATAGCATTGAAGTGGTTGAGCAAAAGGATCTGGATGATGGAATGGCCGGTGCCATGATGAGTATTGAGCCGGTCGTGAAGAGTGGACCAATGTTTGTGGTGAGCGCGAACGATGTTGTTGAAAGTAAGGCTTTTGAAATGCTGATGGATGCTAAAGGTGATGGAGATGTGGATGGAATTTTGATTGCCAAAGAGATGAAAGAGTACTTTCCTGGAGGGTATCTGAATGTGAAAGATGGCTTGATTGAAAGCATTGTGGAGAAACCTGGTGCTGGCAATGAACCGAGTAATATGGTGAATATTGTGCTCCACTATTTTGCGGAAGCGAAAGATCTGTTTGATGCGCTGCACAAGGTTGAATCAGAAAAAGATGATCGGTATGAAGTGGGATTGGACTCACTTTTCAAGGCTGGGAAGAAGTTTAAGGCGTTGCCGTACGATGGCTTTTGGCAGGCAGTGAAGTATCCATGGCATGTTTTGGCTTTGAAAGAACATTTTCTGGGGAAGATTCGTGATACTTTTCCTGCTCAAAGGATTGGTGGCTGGGAAGCTGATATCGCTCTCACCGCTGTGATTAAAGGTGATGTGATTTTGGAAGAAGGCGTAAAAGTGTTCGATCATGCCACTATTATTGGGCCGGCTTATATCGGCAAAAACTCTATTGTTGCGACCAATGCTGTAGTGCGAGGATCAATGATTGGTGATAATTGTGTGGTTGGATACGCTACTGAAGTGGCACGGAGTTATTGGGGTGACAGCGTTTGGACACACTCCAACTATATTGGTGACAGTATTCTGGGGAATAATGTTTCGTTTGGTGCGGGAACCGTAACTGGGAATCTGCGCTTTGATGAGGGCAATATTCCCGTGAATATTAAGGGTGAAAAGATGGATAGCGGAAGGAATAAGTTTGGACTTATCAGTGGTAATCATGTGCGTTCTGGTGTGAATACCAGCTTTATGCCAGGTGTGAAAATCGGAACCAATGTATGTATTGGTGCGGGAATTGTGATTGGCGAAGATATTGAAGATAACAAGTTTGTGACTGGTAAATTTGAGCTAAAACAGTATGATAATAAAGTGGATGTTGCAGCTATCAACCGTGAAGAGCTGAAAAAGAAGTTATCATAGGCCTATGAAGGTTTCGATTATCATCGTTAACTACAATCATAAATATTTCCCTAAGCTGGCTGTGGAAGCCCTGGAAAAAAGTAAGGGGAGTTTTGAAATGGAGATTATTGTGGTTGATAACGCTTCTACTGATCCAGAGAGTCTGGAGTTTTTGAAAAAAGCTGATGAGGATAAAAGGCTGGTTTTGGTCCGGCAGCAGAAGAATGTTGGTTTTGGTCGTGGTAATAATGTTGGAGCTAAGTTGGCGGAAGGTGACTATATTTTTATCCACAATCCGGATGTACAGGTTGGAGAGGAGAGTATTCAGCAAATGGTTGATTACCTTGAAAAACATCATGACATAGGGATTTTGGGGCCACAACTGGTGTATTCAAGTGGGAAGATTCAAGAGTCGTGTCGCCGGCATATGAGTTTTTTTGATTTGATGTTGAATCGGACTTTTTTGGGGCGTTTGCCTTTTTTTAAGAGGCGGGTTTCCCAGTATTTAATGGAAGATTTTGATCATTCAAAGGTGCAGGAGGTTGATTTGCTAACCGGTGCCGCAATGTTGATTCCAAGAAAAGTCTGGAATCAGGTTGGAGGGTTTGATGAACGATACTTTTTGTTTATGGAAGATTTTGATTTGTGCCGGGAGGTATCTAAAGCTGGTTATAAGATTGTGTACTATCCGGAAGCGAAACTGGAGCACTATCAAAAGCGTTTAAGCCGTGATTCATCCTTTTTGAAAACGCTTCGCAAGAAGGTTTTTTGGCTCCATGTCTCGAGTGCGCTGAAGTATTTTTGGAAGTGGAAAGGGAAATAAAACTTGCTCTCAACCTTTTGTTTCCGTATAAAAGAGCTTGTGTGACTTTTTTTGTATGAATCGAAACTTCGAAATAAATGGTATGGATCGGCCGCTTTTTATGGTCAGCGAAGCACCTAAGCAATCGCCAGAAATAGTAGCGGCCATTGACTCTATTAACCGTGAAACTTTGCGTGCCCTCGGGGTTCCTACAGAGGTTGTACATTCCATGGTTCCAGCAATAAGAGGGAATACCACCTTCTTCTCCTTTCAGAATCCAGCAAACATTATTTTACAGGAACTGGATGGGAAGCTCATTTCTCCTTTGATTTAGTACTCGTTGCCTGTGAGGAGAAGGCTTTTTACTCCTTCTGGAATTGATTCTGCCGAAATGCCAAGCTTCTTTGTTTCCTGGTGTAAAGCTGATGTTAAGGCTTTGATATCCATATCGATCCCATCAAATCCACTGCGTGAAGTGTCCCGCTGTGTGATGATGCGAATAATCCGTTTAAATGTTGGATCGTTTTCGATATCCAAATGGACTCCCTGCTCTTCTAATGCCTCTAATTTAAAGCAGAGTCGGGCTATGTCCTCTCCTTCCATGTGTGCAATTTCCATTTCAGTAGAGAGCCATCCATAGAGATGTTCAAAGAGCTCATCTACTTCGAATTCAGCTTCAGCCTGCGGTTGAATTACAATGCCTGAATTTGTTATCCCGGCAATTTCTGTTCGAATGTAATCCATGATTTCGCTTGTTCCCAGCTCATTCTTTTCTCCATAAAGTAAAGTTCTTACTTTATCTTCAATGTTTTTTTCATCAATTTTAACCTCGTACTGCATGCAGTACTCTTCTATATCTCCATCCAGTTTTTCCAAATCTTCTTTTGAGCTGCCACTGTCTCCACTGAACGCTTTATGCCTTAGGCGTGCTTTGTTTTCAAACTGCTGAAGATGTGGATTATCACTGAAATTTACAACACAATCACGGATCCGGATTTCGTCAAGATATGACCATAAACGCATCATATCTGCAGCTTCCCGGACTGCATCTTTGGCGCCCTCACGGAGGGTGTGGCTCCGTTCTTCCTGGCTTTCCAGGCTCAGTGGTTGATCCAGTTTATGAAGGTTGGTATCGAGTTCGTGAAAAGCTTCTGTCATGGTTGTTGTATTAAAAAATCGTGCGCACTATACGTCCGCTTTATTGCATGAGTCAATGACGTTTTTCTAGTTTGTATCGATGCTTATTTCTCCCTTTGCAAAGCGGCGTATGACTTCCGGATAAAGTTTCTTTTCCAGTTCCTGGACTTTTTCTTTCAGTGATTCCGGGGTGTCACCTGGTTCAACTGTCACTTTTTCCTGGGCGATGATTGGGCCGGTATCAACTCCTTCATCAACAATGTGGATGGTACAGCCAGTTTCTTTCTCTCCGGCATCGAGTACAGCCTTATGAACATTTTGGCCGTAAAAGCCCGGCCCGCTGAATTTGGGCATGAGTGCCGGGTGAACATTGACGATTCTATTGGGAAACTGACGGACGAATTCTGGTGAAAGAACGCGCATATAGCCGATAAGACATACCAGGTCGACTTCGTGGTCTTTGAGGATTTGCACCAGTTCCTGGTCGTATTCGGCCCGGGATTTTCCTTGTGGATCGACGAAAAAGGCTTTTATTTCCTGGAGGCGGGCACGTTCAAGAGCATAAGCATTTTCTTTATTGCTCAATACAATGGCTATCTCTACTCCAGGCATGGCTCCATCGGCAATTTCATCGATGATGGCTTGAAGGTCCGTGCCTTTGGTGGATGCGAGAACGCCAATTTTGTACATGTTAGTCGATGTCAGTTGGTTTGAGTGGAGGGAGGCCCATTTTTTTGCGGATGCGAAGGCCGGTTTTGGTTACTGCGAGTCCGCCAAGGGCCGTTTCACGAAGCTTTGGTGACATTATAGCAGCAATGTTTTTCATGGCAGCCACAACTTCGTCAAATGGAATGAAACTTTCAACCCCAAGGAGAGAAGCGTCGGATGCTGCGAGGGCTGTTGATGCGCCCAACATGTTTCTTTTAATGCAAGGTACGGCAACCAATCCACCAAGCGGGTCACAGACAACGCCAAGGAAGCTCTTAAGGCCCATTGCAGAAGCATTGGCAGCCTGCTCGGGTGTTCCTCCGCGCATTTCGGTTACGCCGGCTGCGGCCATAGCAATAGCGGCGCCGACTTCTGCCTGACAACCACCGGCTGCCGCTGAAAGTGTTGCTCCGTCGGCAATAATCTTTCCAATCGCTGAGGCCGTTAAAAGTCCTTCCAGCAGTTTTTTATTCGTGGTTTTAAACTCTTCCGCGAATGCAAGCATTACCCCTGGCACCACACCGGCGCCGCCTGCTGTCGGGAAAGCCACAATCCGCCCCATAGCAGAGTTGGTCTCCCCTGTTGCCACGGCATAGGCCATGGCCCGTAAAACGACTGGCGATGTTGCCATTTTATTCTTCTTTTTCAAACCTTTCATTAGCTTTGGCGCGTCACCTCCTGCCATATGAAAGGCTGAATCTTGTGGATTCTTAATTGCTTCGTGCACTGCCTCTTTCATGGTTTTCATAGTTTTTCGCATCTTTTTCAGGACCTCCGCGCGGTGTTTGTTGGAATGCTCCATTTCGTATCGAATGGCTATTTCTGCCATAGAAACATTATGCTTTTTGCAAAGCTTGAGCAGATCATTGGTTGTTCGAAACTGGTACATGAGAGAGGGAGTTATTTTTCCAAAGCGGTAAGATGGCGGACATCGCTTATACCATCGTAAGACTCCAATGCCAAGATCTCCTGCAAAAGGAGTGTCCTTCCTTCCATATTAATGACTGACAAAGCATGTTCTCCAACTTTGGTTGTTTGAACTTCGTGAATGCGAATTTTTTCTTTTTTGAGATATTTTTCAATCGGATCCAACACTCCTTTTTTATTATCATGCCAAACAATAAGCGTTTTGTACTGTCCAGCCACGCCATGAAGTGAAACGTCAAACTGATCGATTTGGACGACTTGTACCATTCCTCCTCCAATAGATGATCCTATCATGGACATTGGCTTTCGCCCTTTTTTTTCAAGAACAATTTTCACAGTATTCGGGTGTTGTGAACGACCTAAATTTGCTGTTTTAAACGTGTAATGAAGCTCCCTTTTCTTTGCTATTGCGAATGCCTCTTTTATCCGAGAGTCTGCGGTTTTAAACCTCATTACACCTGCCAGAAGTGCCCGATCCGTAGCATGACCTTTGTAGACGGTTGCAAACGATCCGTGCAGATAAAACGTTACTTTGTCTGGCGTTCCATGAAAGAGCGCTCTGGCAATTTGTCCAATTTTACATGCGCCACCTGTGTGGGAGCTGGATGGCCCAACCATTATTGGACCGGCGATATCAAAGATTGAGTACCTTGATTCTGAGGATGTATTTTTTGAAGACATAATAGTAGAACGTTGCGACTATTGTGGGGTTTCCTGGTTGTAAGTCAATGGGATTTGTAGAGTGGAGCAAAGAGACAATCCTTTTGACTGATGGTCGATTCTTCTGAATCTGGCTGCTCATTGGTAAATTGGGCCTTCACACCCCGAACAATAGCGAATGGTGTTGCTTCTGCTGCCTCCCCCATCACAAGATGAGCTGCTGTGGCGGTCATATCTGCAATGTTTTGCTGACTCACTTTCAGCTCGTTGCCGTAGAGATCTTTTTCTCCACGCAGATCGTTTACTCCTTTAAAGCCTGCATATCCCAATGATATTGCCCCGACACCTTTTCTCAATGGAGAACAAATGGAATCAGAGATGATGATTCCAAGTTCTTTGATTTTGTAGGTTTCTGTCAGATCACGCCAATACTGGTATGCCACTTTGTATGGATTTTCCGGCCAGAGGACAACTTCCCCTTTTGGAGCATTGGAGCGGTCGATTCCTGCCCAGGGGATGAAAATATTGTTTTTTTTCGTGAGTATGACTGGATCTCCTCCAAGGTTTTCATCCGCTTCCTGATTGATGAGCTTCTTGAATTCATCTTCGTTTTCAATTTTTTGGATGCGACCCTGTTCCACCGCAACAATTTTTGATGTGATAACCAGAATATCTTTTTCCTGAAGCAGGTCGCTTTTGAGGATCGATTTGAGGATCTCCATTACACTGTCATCGGGTGTAATGATTTTTGACTTTAGGCCTATAGTAAGTATCTTTTCACTCATTTGCTTTTTGATTATTTTATTGTTTTACAATGATTTTATATGTTCGTCCATTACAATGTGTTTGACTTTGATTTGTGGATTTGGTACTATTAAATGATTTGCTAATAAAGATTAGTAGATTGAGATGATGCCCTTACCGACGCAATTTTCTGAGCGACTTTGGAAGGACACATGAAAGACCTTTGAAAACTAGATACATTGCACAGCAATTGTAAGTAGAGAGCGCCGATATCACAAGCATGATTGTGGCCTCGGCATTCTCTGCTCTGTGATGGTCCCCTTGACCTACCGGGCCCACCCAACAGCTGTCTGGTGTCCCCTCTTCACTCTTGTAGTGGTTGCGGACACACCCACAGGCGGTCCTTGGCCGGACTGGAAACCCAAGCCAAAGCACGGCAGAGTGTATGGACTAACTGGTCACTAGCCCAAAAACAAAAACAAAATCCAAACAAAATTCTCAGCAGCAATTCAAAAACAAAAATCGCTTCTGATAGAATGGATTTTTCCTCCCCCGCATTAGCGGGGGTTTTTTCTTGTAAATATTTACAATTTGAAAAATTCCTTTCACTTAAATTGTGAGATATTTTACAAAGTTTAACTTTGTTTCCGACTAGACGAAATGAAAATTACTGCTGGGACTCCTCAGGATTTTGCTGGGGTTGTTCTGGAGCTGCAGCTGGCTGAACTGGAGTAATGCCAGCAATTGGTTTTTGTTCTGGTTGGGGTGGAATTTCCGGCGATGGAACTTGCTGTGGTTGCTCGACGGGAGCTGGTTCTGGTTGCGGTTCCGGTTGCGGCTCTGATTTTTTGAGCCAGGTCTGTGCATTAACATCTTCGGTACTGATTGGTTTTGGGGGCGCAGGAGGTTCTACTATTACAGGTGCCGGCTCAAGCTGTTGCTGTGAGGATTCCGGCGTACTTTCTCCACCACTTTCCATAACGATTTTTTCTTCTTCTACCTCTTCCTGACTAACATGGAGTGTCTGGATTGGGTATGGAATAGAAATTCCAGCTTCGTGAAGTGCTTTGTTGATGTTTAAGAGCATTCTGTGCCGAATTTTGATCCATCCACCCCGTGATTCCACCCATGCCTTAACCCCAAAATTTACCGAATATTGACCAAATCCTGTGTAACGCATGGCTGGTTTTGGCTGGGCTAAAACTCCTTCTGTTGATTCTACGGCTTTCATAACGACTTCCATGGTTTTACGGAGATCTTCGCCATAGTTCACACCCATTTCCAGCTTAATTCTTCGAAATGGATTACTGGTGAGACTGACCACTTTGTTTTTGAAAAGATCTGCATTTGGAACAATAATTTTTGTTCCATCAAACGCACGGAGAATCGTTGCCCGAGTTTGAATTTCGACAATTTTTCCGACTATTCCTCCAACTTTTATGGAATCTCCAATACTGTAGTGTCTTGAAGAAAGGATCATTACTCCCGCGATGAAGTTCATAATGATGTCCTGGAGGGCAAACCCGACTCCAAAAGCACCAGCTGCAATAATGGCGGTCAGATCGATTCCGGCTATTTTAAGGGCGATGGTTATACCCACAATGAGAACTCCGGCATTTGCTGATCGTGAAGCAAGAATTGCAACCTCTTTATTTTCCTCTTCAAAGCCTTCTGCGGCCATTTTGTTTTCTACCGCTGATTTGGCAATTCGTGCCATCACAAAAGTGATGATAAGTACAATAAAAGCAGTAATCCAAAGAGGTATCTGCCCAATAATGTAGCCTACAAGTTGAGTCAGCTGTCCTTCTGTTTCTGATGCGATTTCTCCGGCATTAACGTTCTGTGCCAGTGCTGTCGAGATGCCAAAAATGTAGTTGAAAATTTCCATGTTGAACCTCTAAAAATCCTTTTATTATACCAAAAAAATGCATTTCCCTCAATCCCTTTTGGTTCTCTTTCTGTGGGTTTGGCATACAATATGGGGCGTGACTATCATTTAAAATCTGTATTATGGGCTTCATTAGTACCCCTCTCTTAATTTTTATTATCATTGTTCTCCTTTCGAGTATTCGACAGGTTAATCAATATGAACGTGGTGTTATGTTCGTGCTTGGTAAGTACACCACTACTAAAAATCCGGGTTGGCGTTTGGTTATTCCAATTGTTCAATCGATGAAAAAAGTGGATATCCGTACCAAGACTGTGGATGTACCGGAACAGGATGCTATTACCAAAGATAACATTCCAGTTGGAATTAACGCGGTAATTTATTATCGAATTACGAGTTCCGAAAAGGCTGTTTTGGAGGTTGAAAACTTCTACTATGCCATTAGTCAGCTGGCGCAGGTTACTATGCGTAATGCTGTTGGACAGGTTTCTTTGGATGAACTCTTGAAGAACCGTGAAGAGATCTCTACCGGCATTCAGGAGGCTGTTGATAAAGCGACTGATCCATGGGGAATTCAAGTAGAAAACCTTGATCTTAAAGACATTATTATCCCTCAAGACCTGAAGCGAACTATCGCGAAAGAGGCGGAAGCTGAACGTGAAAAACGTGCGGTGATTATTAACTCTCAGGGTGAAGTCGCAGCTGCTGAAAACATTGTGAAGGCTGCGAAAATGCTTGCTGAGGCTCCTGGTGCGCTTCATCTTCGAACGCTTCAGTCTATTAATGACCTTTCTTCTGATCAGTCAAACACTACAATCTGGATGCTCCCGATTGAAAGTTTGCGAGCTTTGGAAGGTATGACCAAGAAATAATGGGAAATTTGTACGGGGTTATAGGACATCCTGTAAAACACTCCCTTTCGCCAGCGATGTTTGAAGCGGCGTTCTGGGAATACGATATGGATGATGAGTATCAGAAATTTGAAATAGCGCCCGAGCAATTGGGCGCTTTTCTTGATGGAATACGTGGAAATGATGAGGAACTGGCACGTATTTATGGCCTTTCGGTAACCATTCCTCACAAGGAAGCGATCATGCAGCATGTTGATGCTTTGGATGCTCATACCAAGGCTATTGGTGCTGTGAATACGATTGTGAAGGATGATGGCTCTGAGCGAAAAGATGGACGTGTGCTCCTTAAAGGTGCCAATACAGACTGGATTGGCGCAAAACGTGCGATTGAAGAGGTAATGGATGTGGAAGGTAAAGATGTTGTGGTCCTGGGAGCTGGGGGCGCGGCGGCGGCCATTGTGTATGCGTGTGTACAAATGAAGGCCCGGGTGACGATTTTGAATAGGACCTTGGATCGGGCAGAGGCTATGGCCGAACGTTTTTCTGGTGAGGATGCCCCTGTTGTAAAAGCTGGCTTACTGACTGATTTAATGAACTGCCGCGCCAATTTGCTGGTGCACACTACCTCTGTTGGAATGGGAGCGGATGCCGAGCGCAGCCTGGTGCCGGTGGAGTTTTTTAAGAGAGGGATGGTGGTGTTTGATATTGTTTATACGCCTTTGGAGACGCGGTTGGTGCGCGAGGCGAAGCGCCATGAGTGCCGTATTATTCCAGGATATAAGATGCTTCTTTACCAGGGAGAAAGGCAGTTTGAACTCTGGTTTCGGAAAAAACCGCGTACCGAAAAAATGGAAGAGGCACTACTGACTCATCTTCAATCCTAAAGTATTCAGATTTCTCTACTGATTCAGGAAGTCTGATCCTTCAACATCTTCCACCTGCTCATCTTCTTCAACCTCTTCTGATTCTTCTGGAATACCATAATCGGTTCCAAATTGTGATTCTGTTGCAAGATAGTCGGTTCCAAATGTAGTGAAAATCCAATAGTAGAACATGGTTACTGCTGCATGGAAAAATCCGATGAATCCCCAAATCATTGGCAAAGCTATGAACATGAGGATGGTTGCGTTGTTTGTGATTGTAAAGAAAAGGAATCCAATTGCAATGGAGGTAAGCAGTGCCAAAACTGTTTCGTAGACTGCCAAAAGTGGGTATCGAGCATCGTGGAGGAGCTCCAGAATAAGCGATCCGGCTGTTGCGCTCAGGATGACCTGAAGTGCTGCGGTAAAGGCTGTGATCTGGAGGCTTGTTGACGATGCGGTCAAATAAACTGGTAAAACAAAGGCAAAAATCACAATATTCATGATGAAGATCTGCCCCAATGTTGTTGAAATACGTGTGTATCGTTCGCGCTCTGTGTAGGCTAAAAAGAGTGGCCCGATCATGCTGGAAACAAGTGAGGTTGCGAAAACCATCCCTAAAAGAACCACAATGAAGAGCGGACTTACTTCATCCGGACTCATTGCTGCACCACCAAGTGCTGGTTGTAAAATAGAGCTGGTCGCCAGAAAAATGACGATGAGTACAATGGTTCCGGCAATACCTCCGCCAAATCCGGCAAAGGTTTTGAGGACCATGGTAAAAAACGACATTGGCCGCGGCCCATACGATTCTTCCTGTTCCACTACTGGTGTATTTTCTACTGGCTGCTGATCCATATGGTTTTATATGTGATTGCTTCTGCTTATTTTACCATAAAAAGCGATAAGAAGGAAGATTCCAATCACTAAAAAACTGTCGGCCAGGTTGAAAGTCGGCCACCATCCCACTTTGATGAAGTCGATGACAAAGCCGCGGAGAATGCGATCAATAATATTTCCGACTGCTCCACCAGTAATGAATGCAACGGCAATTATGGATGCAGGATGCTCCATTTTCAGGTATTTGCTGGCGTAAAAAAGGATTGCTCCAACCATGAGAACGCTGAAAGGAATGAGAACAATGTATGGAATTGGCAGGCTGAAAGCCACTCCTGTGTTTTCTGCATATTCGAATGAGACTCCTGAAAAAAGCTGAAACGGCTTCTCTAAATATTCGCTGGCGAGCCATTTTGTGATTTGATCGGCAATGACAATGTCTATGGCAAGTGAGAGGGTGAAGAGCAGCGATTTTTTCATAGATTTATGGCTTTACAGAGGCTTGCCTTTGGGGGCTAGGATTGATACCATGATCGCACTTTAACGTGATGAATTCAATATGCGTAAGCTGCAGGCTGACAACATTCTTTTATTGACCGTTTTGGGCTTGCTGGTTTTTGGGCTGGTGATGATTACGAGTATTGGGGTGCCAAAGTCTATTCAGCTGACGGCACCGGATATTTTGTATCCAAATTGTAGTGATGAGGCTGTTGATTGTTACTATCTTTTTAAGAACCATCTGGTGAGGATGTTGGCGGGGGTCGTGGCACTTTTGATTGTGAGTAAAATTACATATAGATTTTGGCGAAAGACTGCGGTTTTTTGGTTTGTGGCGACCTTTGCGATGCTCTTGATTGTGTTGGTGGCGGGATCGCAATACACCACTTTTGCGAAGAGTTGGATCGTTCTTTTTAATACTTCTGTTCAGCCATCTGAGTTTGCCAAATTGGCACTGATTTTTTATCTGGCACACTGGCTGGAGCGAAAAAATCAGGATATTGAGACGTTTCAGTTTGGTTTTATTCCGTTTTGTATTGTGACAGGTGTGATTGTGTTGCCGATTCTTTTGCAGCCCGATTTGGGGAGTACGCTGGTAATTGCCTGTGTTGCGGTGGCTATGTATTTTGTGGCGGGTGCCAGACTGAGGCATTTGGCTTTAGGAGGATTTATTGCGCTTATTGTTTCGATGCTTATTATTGGGAATGTTGGTCGTGTTAATGAGCGTTTTCAGGCTTTCATGAATCAGGATGCCAACTGTCGTGAAGATTATTGCTGGCAGACGGAACAGGCGAATATTGCGGTGGGAACCGGTGGTTTTTGGGGGAAAGGTTTAACCCAGGGTGTACAGAAATCGTACTGGCTGCCACAGGCGTCGGATGACTTTATTTTTGCGGCTTCGGCGGAGGAGCTTGGATTTATCCGGATTGTTTTAGTAGTGATTGCTTACGGTATTATTGGATGGCGGGGATTCCTGATTGCTTCGCATGCTCCAGACAAGTTTACGATGCTTACCGCCACAGGAGTTACGGCCTGGATTGTTGTTCAGGCATTTATGAATATTTCTATTAACATTGGGTTGATGCCGGTTACCGGTTTGACGCTGCCATTTATTAGTTATGGTGGTTCGTCGCTGGTGGCAACACTCATTGGAACTGGCGTTTTACTTCAAATTTCTAAACATGCCAAAGCTTACGCACCTCGCTCTAACCGGCGGGGGAACAGGAGGACATATCGTACCCAATATCGCGCTTATTCAAGAGTTTAAGGATAAGTATGGCGATGAGATTGAACTTCTGTATATTGGCGAGCGCCATGGTATGGAGGAACAAATGGTTCAGGATGCTGGTGTGAAGTTTGTGGGGGTCATGACCGGAAAGGTGCGGCGATATTTTTCGTGGCAGAATTTTTTGGATATTTTTAAGATACCGGTTGGAGTTTTTCAGGCGATTGGTGCTCTGCGGAAATTTAAGCCGCAGGTGGTTTTTGCCAAGGGAGGATTCGTGAGCTTTCCAGCCTGTGTGGCTGCATGGATTTTGCGGATTCCTGTGGTTTTACATGAATCGGATGTTGTTCCTGGTTTGGCCAATAAAATGTGTGGAAGGTTTGCTACAAAGATTTGTGTTTCTTTTGAAGAGAGCACCCGATATTTTCCTAAAAAAGCTGTGGAAATAACTGGAAATCTGGTACGCAAAGATATTTTGGATGGTGATGAAAAGCGTGGACAGGAGATAACCGGATTTCATGGAAAGAAGCCTGTTATTTTGGTAATGGGAGGGAGTCAGGGGGCGAGCTTTTTGAATAATTTGGTGTGGGATCATTTGGATGAATTTACGAAGCAGTATCAAATCATTCATATTTGTGGAAAAGGAAAAAAACGCGAAATAATGAAGGATGGGTACCGAAGTTTTGAGTTTGTGGGAGAGGATTTGAAAGATTTTTATGCGTTGGCTGATGTGGTGGTGACGCGTAGTGGCGCGATTACGCTTTCTGAAATTGGGGCTGTCGGGCTGCCGGCGATTTTAATTCCTCTGAGCCGGCGGGCCAGTCGTGGTGATCAGATTGTGAATGCCAAAGCGTTTGCCAAGAAGCATGCTGCTCATGTGATGGAGGAGGAAGAGTTTGAGATTGCGGAGTTTTGGTCCAACCTGGAACACCTGTCTGAGCGTACTACGCATGAACAAAAAGCAGATGTGAGTGAGGCCAGTGAGAAGATTATTGCTTTATTGGAAGCGCTATGATTATTGGAGTAAATGCACGATTTTTAACGAAACCGTATACGGGAATTGGTCAGTATACGCGGTATTTGTTTGGGGAGATGGCACGGCAGAATCCGGATGATCGGTTTGTTTTTGTGGTTCCGGAAAAGGTGGAAGGTGACTTTCCCGCCAATGTGGATGTTGTGATTATCCGTGAGCGGCTTTTGGGAACTGCCGGCATGAAAAAAACGCATTGGGAACAGGTGAAGTTGCCCCGCTTTTTTAAAAAGGCTGGCGTGGACGTGGTTCATTGTCCTTACCCTTCCAATCCATGGAAAGGTTTTTTAAAGCCGGTTGTTGTGACTGTTCATGATACGATTCCGTGGACTATGGCAGAGTATCGGCGATCCTTTTTAACGCGCCTGTATCAGGACCGGGCGAGAAATGCGGTAAGACGTGCGACGAAAGTGGTGACTGTATCGGAAACATCCAAAAAAGATATTGTAAAAGTTTGCGGGGTTGAAGCTGATAATGTCGTGGTGATTCATAATGCTCCACCTCCACATTTTTTGGAAAAGATGGAGGATAGTATGAGAAAGCAGGTACTTCAGAAGTATGGAATTCATGAAGCAAAGCCATTTTTTCTGTATGTTGGAGGGTATGATGAACGGAAAAATGTAAAACATCTTGTGAAGAGTTTCATAAAAGGAGTGGCTCCTGAGCACGACGTGCAGTTGGTTTTGGCCGGGGGGAAATCGCTTAAAGATCGGCTCTACAAAAGTTTTGATTCCATCCAGAATAATGATGCTCTTACCATGACCGGTTTTGTGGATGAGGCAGATATACCAGCGCTCTACCAGTTAGCCTATGGATTTGTGAATGTTTCGATGGCGGAGGGATTTAACTTAACGCTTGTGGAAGCGGCTGTGAGTGGAACACCGATGGTTGTTTCGAATATTCCGGTGCATCATGAAGTGATGGGAAATGCTGCAATCTACACTGACCCTGAAGATGAAAAAGGATTGGCAGATGCGATGATTCGATTAATTGATGACAGGGATTTTTATGATTCCTGGAAAGATCGTTTGGCAGAGTATGATTGTCCTTACTCTTTGAAAGAAAGTGCGAAAGCTTTGAAAGAGCTGTATACGAAGTTATAATAGATACATGAATAATGTTGTGCTCGTTATCATTTCGGTTTTGATTCTCCTGTTTTTGGGGGCGATTTTCCTGTTCTACACTATGAAGAGTTTGCGCACAGGAGTGCTGATGAAATGGAACGATGTGATGGATGCTTTGAATCTTCGACTGGATAAGATTCCCAATCTGATTGAGACAGTCAAACGATTTGCTGATGATAAGAAACTTTTTGAGGAGCTCATTGAACTGCGGGGCCGGCTCTGGCAAATGGAGGATCCCAGTAAAGAGCGGGTTCATGGTGAGTTAGAGGTGGCGAATAAAATTGCTGTGTGTCTGGAGTTGGCGCAAAAGCATCCAGAAATACAGAAAGATACCCGATTTTTGGAGATTAAAACTGAGCTGAAAGATGCAATTAAGGAGGTTGATGAGTTGACCAATAGGTATAATGAGAAGGCTCGTGCTTTTAATAAGAAGCGGGAGTTCTTTTTGGCGAAACCGCTCATGATGCTGATGGGATTTAAACGGATGCCTGTTTTGGATTTTGAATAAGCCGTTTTCTGGTATTTTCAGGAAAAAGTATTGACGGTGAGTATACGCTCACCTATAATGAGGACACTTTCACTCATTAATCTTTTCCTTAAGCCAATGTCAGACGTTTTGACCGAAAAACAGAGTGCAGTCCTTCAATTCATTGAAGACTACCAACTGGAACATGGATCCTCTCCCACGCTCAGGGAGATGCGGGAGTTCTTCGGTGTGAGCTCTGATAACAGTATTCTTAAGCATTTGAAGGCTCTGGAAGAGAAAGGATACATTGAGAAGGATGACACTCCGCGCGGAATCAAACTTCTTTCAAGTGTTAAAGAGCGCCTGCAATCGAATGAGTTCAAGTTGCCTCTGCTCGGAATGGTGCCAGCCGGCGGCCCTGTTCTTACCGAGGAGTACATTGAGGACTGGCTTAATGTTGGGGAAGATGCGATTTACAAATATAAAGACTCTTATCTGCTTCGTGTGACAGGCGACAGTATGATTGATGCGGGAATATTTGATGGAGATATTTTGGTGGTGTGTGGAGCGCTTCAGGCGCGAGAGGGTGATATTGTGGTTGGGCTTGTGGATAACCAAAACACGGTGAAGCGATACATGAAAGACAGCAAAGGACGTGTTTATTTGAAGCCAGAGAATGTGAACTACGACAATATTTATCCAGAAGGTGAGTTGTGTCTGCAGGGAGTAGTGACGGGACTTATTCGCTACTACAAACGCTAAAATTAAGGTGTAGCTTGTGAGTTGTTTAACCGCAAAATTTTGTGGGCGTGCTTTGTGACCTTTGAAAACCCAAATCGAATAGTTGAATTATGGAGAGCTATTACGGCACAGAGCTGATTTGTTTGGCTGAAAGGCAGCTGTAAAGTGGAGCTTTACTGCAACACTTGCCTTGAAGACAACAAATCAGCGATGGCTGGGCCGTGATAGTTCCATATAATTTAACCCCCTTAATCATGCAAATTCGAATTTTTGCACCAATGCTTACTCACCGAATCGCAGACCCAATGCCTTTGCCAAGGCGCAAATCTGCCAAGAAGGTTCGCCTTCATGTGCGCGGCCTGGCACTGAAGAAAACTTCTGGCAAGACGAGCTTCGCGGTTAAAAAGATTCCTGTAGGTAAATAGTGCTCAAGATAATCGAAAGTTTGTATTCTTAACCCCTTACATCATGGAACATATGGGAAAGCCCCGCCAAGAGACCGGGGCTTTTCTGTTGTGAGAGAGGCGATTGACATTTTTTTATTTTATGTTAAATTATAATCCTTTCAAAATATTTCCTATGACTGGTAAATTCTCGAAATATATTAAAGAACGAGGGCCAGTTATGGCGGCGGCAGCAGCATTAGCTATTGGTAATGGCATATTGCCAGAGGAAGATGCTCCACAATATGAGATGGTTGAAGATCCGCATAGTTTGGTTGATCGTGGCCGGATATTAACGCCCGAAGAGCTGCATTTAGAGTATGAAATTATTGGAACAGCGCGGGATATTTATCAGAGAATGGCGACAACACGCGAAGAGATCTGGAATGTGACTAAATTTTTAGGAAAGGTTGTTCCGAATATGGCTATTATGAAAGCGTATGAAGCGCTTTGGGGTGAAAATGTTTCCTTAGATGATTTGGAAAAAATGGGTATTGAGCGAAAAACTTTTTCTCCATTGGTGGATTTGGGCGCTTTCCCTCTGCAAAAAGTGAGAGAAGGCACTGCAGATTTCAGCCGCCTCAAAGAGGCTGGCATTGGATCTATTGTGATTATGGAGGATAGAGCACCGCACTTTTATTTGAACTATGGTGATTTTGATGCAGATGCAACGGTACCATTAAATCGTCATGGGAATGCAGACGATGTGTGGACAATGTCCGACCTGAAGAAGCTCGTTGATGGATTGCATGAACAGGATATCAAGGTCGTGATAGGTTTTTGGGGAAATACCGCAGAACATGAAAAAAATCCTTTTGTGAATCGGAACTGGGACTCGCTGAAACCGGTTGTTCCCTACAGTGATGATATAAACCCCCTCAGTTTTGTGGAAGATGAGCATGGGGAAAGGATCCCTTTTGGAGATTATATTGTGCAGCAATATACAAAATTGAATGCTGATTTTGGCTTTGATGGTCTCTTTTTAGGGGATGGATTGATGGGATTCCGATCCTTTTTAGATCCACATGGGCCGTATAATTTTGCGGAGGAGCAATATTTGTGGACCGATTTTTATCGGCGTGTGTATAACGGGTTGAAGGAAGTAGATGAAGCAGACACACTTTGGGCTTATGATTGTATGGCCAATGGTCCTGCAGCAGCGCGCAGAAATGGCGTTTCTCTTGAATCGATCACTCCATACATTGACCACTATATTTTCCAATCGTATGGAAATGATGCTTGGGGGAAGGATTATATGAAAGTTCCTGGATATAATGTTCATCGTGATGAGCAGCAGATTGCTTCTTTGCCACCGGAACTGAAGAAGAAAGTGAAATATTCAATTGGCCTTGGCGATGCTGTGGAACATTGGAAAGGGCGTAAAAAATGGATGACCGAAAAACACATGCTTATTGGACCGCATGCTGGTGCGGGAACTCTTGGGGTATGGTCGACAGAGATCTTTTCTCATTTGTTTAAATAGGAGTATTATTGAGAAAATGAAAAGCTGTTGGTGCTATTTTGCAAAAAATTGGAGGAGAGTTGCAAACCCGTGTGAGTGAGCCGGTTGTGAATCGGTAGTTCACCAGATCTCTTCCGCTTTTACCATGCTTGGAGTTCATGCTAGACTTGCTTTCAGCATGACCTTTTTGCATTTTTAGCATGAATTTTCCGGAACCGCACAATCAACGAGAAACGTTTACTCCAAACAATGCTTTGTGGACGAGTATTGGTCTTGTGGCTACAGCGTTCGGGCTTACGTTGATTTATTTTATGATGCGCGCTGTGATGGCTGTTGGGGGTTATTGTGCAGAGGGTGGCCCGTATGTTATTGCGACGCCCTGCCCGGATAATGTTGCTATGCTGACACCCATCTCTATTTTCACCATGATTGTTGGGATTTTTATTTATATGGGGAATCGAGCCAAGAATGGACCTGATTGGACTATGTTCTGGTGGTCTGCACTTTTTTTGAGTCTTGGATGGAATTTTGTTGAGTTTAGTATTTATCCCCCAGATGGGAGTGGGATTGCATGGGGATGGATTATTTGTGCGGTTCTTTTTGGCTTGATGGGATTTGCGCCACTCCTTTTGATTGGAAGTGGCGGTTTGCCTCATCCGCTTTTTGGGCGTGAAAAAGAGGGAATTAAAGCACCTGAGTCTGGCTTGGAATCGCGGAATTTTTTGCTGGTTCTTCACTTTGGATCTGTTCTTGTTGGCTTTTTCCTCGCTCAATTTTTACTTCAATCACTTTCTTAATTTCTCATTTTTCCTCATGGATGATACTCAGAAAAATTATCAATCGCGAAAGCTTGGCCGTGCTGTATTAATGTTCCTTGGTTTGGCGAGCCTGTTTATGAGTTTGATTGTTTTGAATGAACTGTTTCGTGGGGTTATTGCTATTGGAGGTTATTGTGCTGAAGGTGGTGCGTATGAAATTGCTGTTCCGTGTCCCGATAATACTTTAATACTGGCGCCTATTGGCATTATTGGACTTATGCTTGGGATTCTTCTTTATCTTGTTTTTCGTTTACGAAAAGGTCCTAACTGGATTATGGCTCTTTGGCCGATAGCCTTTTTAGGATCTGCATGGACATTTTTGCAGGCAGGTCTGAATCCTCCACTCAATAGTGAATCTACCTGGCCGCTCTTTTTTATGGCGGCTATGTTTGGATTTTTTGGAGCAGCTCCGCTTTGGTTTATTCGTCGTGATCTTCCAAAAATTTTCAAAGATGAAACTGGGTATGAAGGTTTATGGGTTGAGTCTTATAACTTTTTGCAAATACTTCATTTTGTAGCTGCAGCTGTTGGTGTGGCTCTAGGTTTCTCTATTATTCACCTTGTTTCTTAACTTTTCCCTATGAAACGTTTTTCTTTTTTTCTCATTACTTCCCTTTTCCTTGCCGGATGTGGAAGTTCTCCATCAGAAAATCCAAATGTTACTTCGAGCTCTACCCAACCGATGACAGAACAAAGTTCTGAAGCTCAAAACTCTCTTTGTGACATTGTTTCTCCACAGACTGTTGGGAATATTGTCCGAACAACACTTTCTGTTAATGTTATTAGTCCCGAAGATCAACCACCTCTTACCTGTCAGTATTCTGGTGGCGGGGTCCAGGTAACGATTATGGCTGAAAAAGGATCTGATGCGGCTGATACTCATGCTATGAATACTGAAAGTATTGTGGCTGAAAATCGTCTTACTACTTTTGATGAGGTTGGGGATGGTGGTTCCGGTTTTGTATTTAATGATATTGTAAATGGTGATGTTTATGAGGATGATGTTTGGGTTAATGTGAGTGTTGAGAGTTCTACCATGACAGAAGAAGAGAAAACTGATGCGGTTAAGGAGCTTATTGACATGGTGTTAGTGGCCTTGTAGAATCGGACCAATGAAAACTTTTGCCCAACAAAACGGCTTGCAACAAACTTCATCAATGATGATGTCTATGATGATGCTTTCGCAGCGAAGGCCGGTTGTTTGGTAGAAACTGATCATACAACTCCCAAAGCCTTCGCAAGTGCGAAGGCTTTTTTTTAACATTTTAACTTTTTATCATGACAGGGAATAATCTTGTTTTGGCCGTCAATGGTGGGTCCCAGGAGTGCAGTACTTTATTTGGGCCGTATGGAACACGGCTTGAGCAGATTGGAGCAGAGATTGGTAATCCGGAGATCGTGGCTCCAACGTCAGTACTGACAAGTCAGGAGGCTCGGGAGGCGGTTGCGAGAGTGGCTGGTGAGTATATTGATGCTGGCGCACGAGTCGCGACCATTAATGCTTTTGGGTTGCGAGGACTTTTGCATGAAGGTGAACGACGGTTGTATGAAGAGGCGATTCTTGGACAGCAAAATGCAATGCTCCAGGGAGTAAGGACTTATGCGCGGGACGCTGTCTTGAAGGCTTTGAGTTTGAGTGTGGGGCCGTATGGTGATTGTTATAAGCCGGAAGAGGCTCCTGATCGTGGTTTGGCGAAAGATTTTCATGAATTACAAGTACAGGGTTTTGAAAAGAGTGATGCTGATGTGCTCTGGTTTGAAACGATTGGGACGATTGAAGAGGCCGTGGGGATTGGACAGGCTGCCGCGCCTTATGTTCCGACGGTGATCAGCTTTATTATTGATAGGGATGGACGTCTTTTGAGTGGAGAGTGTGTGCGTGATGCTATTAAGGCTGTTGATGATGCGAGTGGACGAACGGTGGTCGGTTACTCTTTTAACTGCTGTCCAATTGAGGGACTGACTCATGCATTTGCTTCAACAGAGGATTTGGGAAGAGTGATTGCCTGCTATCCGAATGCTTCGTCGGCTGATCCACGAGAGTTATGTGGAAGTGATGGTGTGCAGAAAGTGGAGGATCCTAAAAGTGTCGGGCAGTATCTGCGCTTTTTAGCCAAGCGGTTTAATCTGTCGATTGTGGGTGGATGTTGTGGCCATGATCATGAGAGTGTAAGCCACATTTCGGCTATCCCCCAGAATGATTGTCATTTTGAGTGGCATTCTTTATGATGCCACTGCTATGGAATTTTCTTATGTGAAATTTGTGGTGTATGTTCCGATAACGCATGCTGACTCGGTGCGAGAAGCATTGGCTGTAAGTGGGGCCGGAAAGATGGGGATGTATGATTCGTGTTCGTTTAGTACGAAAGGGGTGGGGCGGTTTAAGCCGATGGATGGCGCGAAGCCGTTTGTAGGAGAGGTTGGAAAAGTGGAAGAGGTTGAGGAGGAGCGAATTGAAACAGTGTGTAGTCGGGAGGATTTAGCCCGAGTGATGGAAGCAGTGCTGGCTGCCCATCCATATGAAGAGCCGGCGATTGATGTGTATCCTTTATTGAATTTGAATGGCTAGTGGCGCGAACAATGGGAAGATGACCCCGATGATGAAGCAGTATTTGGCTATTAAGGCTGAGCATGAAGGGTGTTTGTTGTTTTTCCGGTTGGGTGATTTTTATGAACTGTTTTTTAATGATGCTGAAGAAACAGCGAAGCTTTTGGGACTGACGTTGACCGGTCGGGGAAAGGGTGAAACGCGAGTGCCAATGTGTGGGGTTCCCCATCACGCGGCAGAGGGTTACATTGCGAAATTAACGAAGCTTGGGAAGAAGGTGGCGATTTGCGATCAGGTTTCTGATCCGAGTGAACCGGGAATTGTTCAACGCGAGGTGACACGGATTGTGACACCGGGGACAACCCTTGATGAAAAAGTTTTGGATGCGAAAAAGAGTAATTATGTGGCGTCGGTTATGAGAGTTGCTTCTGGCGATGAAACCGGCGGTTTTGCGCTGGCGTTTGCCGATGTGACAACTGGAGAGTTTGGAAAAGTTAATGCTGAGGATGAGAAGAGTTTGGCGGCTGAATTGCAGAGGCTGGGGCCAAGCGAGCTGGTGGTTCGTGCGGCGGATTTGGAGAGCAATTGGGTTGAGGGTTTGAAGCGGATGCGGGGCGCTTTTGTGTTTGGGCATGCGAGCGAGGCAGAGAAAGTGGAAGAGTTTTTGATGGACTATTTGAAAGAAACACAGAAGACGAACTTGGATCATATGGTTGTTGGTGATGCTGATGAGGTTGAGTTTATGGCTTTGGATGAAGCGACGTTGAAGAATTTGGAATTGATGGAAACGTTACGGGAAGGGAAAAAAGAGGGTTCGCTTTTGTGGGTGATTGATAAGACTGAGACAGCAATGGGTGGACGCTTGTTGCGATATTTTTTAATGCATCCTTTGTTGGATGCTGGGCAGGTGGCTCGGAGGCTGGACGCGGTTGAAGAGTTGGTTTCGGAGCGCGCGCTGGCGGAGGATTTGCGGAGCGTGCTGGGGTCTATTTTGGATATGGAGCGTTTGCTGGCGCGGCTTTCGATGAACCGGGGCAGCGCGCGCGACGTCGCAGCACTCAAACAGTCTCTCCAACAGATCCCGACTATTCAAACACTTTTGAGTGCATCGGCCGATGGGCAAGGCGTAAAAACCGAACTCCTTGCCGGTATTCGGGACGGGATCGATCCCCTTTCTGACATTGTTGCTTTGATTGAAAAAGCCATCGTCGAAGAACCGCCTCTTACTTTTAATGATGGTGGCGTGATTGCCGATGGCTACCACAACGAACTGGATGAACTGAAAAAAATCAGCCGCGAAGGAAAATCGTACATTCAAAAAATGCAGCAGGAAGAGATTGCACGAACCGGCATCAGCAACTTGAAAGTCCGCTACAACAAGGTGTTCGGCTACTATTTGGAGGTTTCAAAATCGCACGTGAGTAAAGTTCCGGAAACATGGATTCGCAAACAAACGTTGGTGAACGCTGAACGGTACATCACGCCGGAATTGAAGGAGTACGAAGAAAAGGTTTTGGGCGCGGAAGAGAAAATTGTGGCGTTGGAACAACAACTTTTTGCAGAAGTTCGGGCCAAGGTTGTGGCAGAAAAAGATCGGATTCAGAAAACTGCGAAGAAGCTGGCGCTTCTGGATGTGCTGCAAAGTTTTGCAGCGGCGGCGCTCACCAATCGCTACTGCAAGCCATCAATAAAAACAGAAGGAGATCTAAACATTGTGAATGGTCGGCATCCGGTGGTGGAAGAGATGAGTTTTGCCGCGCGGTTTGTTCCAAATGACACCGCTCTCCTGAACTCAGGAGAGCGTGTACAGCTTATAACCGGTCCGAATATGGGCGGAAAGTCGACATACCTTCGTCAGGTCGCTCTCATTGTTTTAATGGCGCAAATCGGCTGTTTTGTTCCCGCAGAGGCTGCCGAGATTGGCATGGTGGATCGGATTTTCACGCGTGTTGGCGCGTCGGATAATCTGGTGCGTGGCCAAAGTACGTTCATGGTGGAAATGCAGGAAACCGCAGACATTCTTGCTTCGGCAACTGAGAAAAGTTTAGTGATTCTAGATGAGATTGGTCGTGGAACTTCGACCTATGATGGAATGAGTATCGCCTGGTCGATTTTGGAATATTTACACGATTCAATAGGTGCGAAAACTCTGTTTGCGACGCACTATCATGAACTGATTGCTCTGGCTGACAAGCTTGAACATGCGGTGAACTACTCAGTTGCCGTGAAGGAAAATGCGGAAGAGGGTGTAGTGTTTTTGTATAAAGTTTTGAAGGGTGGTGTGGATAAAAGTTATGGAATCGAAGTGGCAAAACTGGCTGGTTTGCCAACAGATGTGATCGCCCGGGCCGGGCAAATTTTGCAAGACCTTGAAGAAGGATCGCATGAACAAGCGGTGCAGAAAGAACTGGCCTCCAGGCCCGCACAAACACAGTCGATGCTGTTTCAAGATGATCGCGAACGCGATCATAATCCTCTTCAAAAACAGATTGATGCGATCGACACTGACAATATGACGCCGATGGAAGCGCTTAAAAAACTTCATGAATTGAAACATGCCAACGATTAAAGTTCTACCGGAAAATTTGATTAACCAGATTGCGGCGGGTGAAGTGGTGGAACGTCCGGCGTCTGTGGTGAAGGAGTTGGTGGAGAACTCCTTGGATGCTGGTGCGCAGCGGATTATTGTGGAAGCTCATGGTGGGGGTGACACGTTTTTGCGGGTGACTGATGATGGGAATGGCATGGATAAAGATGACGCGCTTCTCTGTTTTGAACGGCATGCTACCAGTAAGATTTCGACAGCGGATGATTTGGTGAATATTCATACGTTGGGGTTTCGAGGTGAAGCCATTGCGAGTATTGCATCGGTATCGAATATGATCGTACAAACAAAGAAAAAGGGGGCGATGGAGGGTTCACTGATTGTGAGTGAAGGCGGGCGTATGGCGAAAATTAAAGAGTTGGGATGTCCGGAAGGAACTCAAATTGAGGTGCGGGATCTGTTTTTTAATACTCCTGTACGGAAAAAGTATCTTAAGAGTGACGCTGCTGAGTATCGGGCGATTGTTGATCTTTTAACCGGTATCGCTTTGGCCAATCCAAGTGTGGCGATGAAGCTGGTGCATGATGACAAGATTGTCTTTGATCTGGCTGCTACGGAAAATGTGCAGGTTCGAATTCGGGATTTGATGGGGCGCCAGGTGGCGGACAATCTGATTCCTGTTTTTAATGGTCATGCTCAAATGCGACTGGAGGGATTTATTGGAAAGCCGGACATTGCACGAGCAAACAGGAAGGCTCAACATCTGTTTGTGAATGGCCGGGAGGTCCAATCCTATGTGCTTTCTTATGCGGTAAAGCAGGCATTCCATTCGTTATTACCCAATAATAGACATCCGGTTTTTGTGTTGTTTTTGGATGTGGATCCAAAGTTAGTGGACGTGAATGTTCATCCACGAAAACTGGAAGTACGGTTTAGTGATGAGAAATCTATTTTTAGAATTTTTGTACAGGCGACCAAGCACGCGTTGGAGAAACATGTATTGGCTCCGGATTTCAATGTACCGGCTGAAGAGATTCCTGAAGATTTTTCTACACTTTCGCAGCCGCGAGAACGTGACCATCAAACTTTGAAATCAGTGGATGTGACGCCGCCAGTGTATGAGCCTGCCGATTATAAACCGGTGAAACAGGAAGCATTGGTGTTGAAAGATGCTCCGGAAGAGGTATTGCAAGAATCTTTACCTCAACAGGAGAATGAGGAATCTGAACCGGAAGCAACTCTTCGGGATGAAGCCATTGAACTCATACCACTCGCGCAGATGAATCGATCGTATATTGTGTGTCAGCAGCTGAGTAAGAGTCCTGGAGAAGGAGCGCATGCCAACATGGATCTGGTGGTTCTGGATCAGCATGCCGCGCATGAACGAATTCTTTACACAGAACTTTTGGACCAGTTTGAAAAGAAAGAGATTTCAACGCAGCCACTTTTAATGCCGGTTCAGTTAGAGTTATCTCTTTCGGATAAGTCGATTCTGGAAGAGAATCTGGAGCTTTTGAAAGGGCTTGGATTTGAGATTGAACCGTTTGGGGGAAATACTTTTTCTGTTTATGGTGTTCCAAGTAGCATGGTGAAGGAGGATCCATCCTCTTTGATTCAGGGAATTTTGGATGACTTGAATAATCAATCTCTGAAAGGAGATTTTCAGGCACGGAAAGAGAAGGCTCTTACTTATGCGGCGTGTAGAAGTGCTGTAAAGTTTGGTGATCCTTTAGAAATGGCGGAGATGGAAGCGTTGTGCGAAAAGTTGATGACCCTGGATTTGCCTTATACCTGCCCTCATGGTCGACCAACAATGGTCCGGCTTTCTGCGGCTGAGTTGGAAAAACGTTTTGGGCGTGACTACAAAAATTAGCACTACATCCCAATCACGCTGGAGAGATAGAGGTCGCTGGTAAGGTTTCCGGTGTATTCCAGGAAGCCGTTTTCGTTTTTAGTGAGCGCTGCCGGATACTCTTTGTAACTTTGCAGTCCGGCTTTGAAGAAGATGCGTTTTTCTAAATAACTCTGCACCATTCCGGCCTGTTTTTGAATGTGAAGTTTGTATGAATCGGCTGGGAGCATGCGAAGTTTGTATGGTAACTTATAGGTCACCGATACTGATCGTTCTTCGCCAGCGGGAACATTGAGCATGACCATGAAGTAGCGTTTGCCGATCTCTTCATCATCTTCAATGAGGACATTTTCCTGAGGGAATCCTTCGGTCTGGATGAGTTCACTTCCTTCTGGTACGTAGATTTTTACGAAGGCTTTGTTCTCTCCGGAGCCAAGAATATCCTGGATGTGGGGTGGGAGATCATTGAAGCCAAAGGTCTTCAGCATGGTTCTCCATCCTTCCAGATCTTTGAGTGTCCAGGTGTGTTTTCGGGTGACGGTCACTTCGTTGACGATGGATCCGTCTTTCTGAATGAGTGAATAGTGTTTGATGTTTTGGTCAATGTAGCGGTCACTTTTGTTTCCACCAACTGAAGTTGCAATGACATTGAGATAGTCTTCATCGGGTGCGGTTTGGCGGACGCGTTCAGTGAGACCAAAGTCGTCGAAGAGTTGCTGGACACGTTCGTTGCGGGAATAAAAGAGGATTTTTTTATCGTCGATACCGTGCATCATCACTTCCAATGTTTTTTCGAGTGGCGCGCCTGTGAGGAGTTTGCTTTGGAATGCCGGCACCAGGTCCTGCATGATCTCTTTTGGATTGGCGGCTCCGCTGAGTTTGGATTCAATGATGTATGAAAGGATGAGCTGGAAGTTGTCTTTGGTGAGTGGTTGATCGAGTGTCGGGAGTTGGATTGGGCCGGTGAGCTCCATGAGGTCGGCAATGAAACTTTGGTTTATGGCAATGACGGTATCCACGCTTGGCCCTTTTTGTTTCTGCAAAAACCATGCGGCTTTTTCTGCGGAAATGGCGAAATCCGGTGAGTAGTTGGAGTCACGCATACGCCAGTTATCGGATACGAGCTTGATGTCTGATGGTGGTTCAATGTACTCCTGAAGTTGGCCGTCCAGTTCGTAGACGTCGTGGAAATCCATCTTGGTAAGGTATCCATCGTTGAGGTCCATGATGACATAACTTCCAATGAATCCACCGGTTGGGCGGGCCTCGGTATCGTTTTGGAGAAGCACCAGGTAGCGGTGTGGGTAGCGGTCGCCCAGGAGGTCGAGCAGTGCCGGGATCTCTTCCTGCACTTTGGCGAGTACTTCATTGAGGGCGGCGAGCTTTGCTTTGGCAGATGAGAGTTGTGGGCGGAATTCTGCTGGAAGCACGGCTTCACTAACAAGGTTCAAATTGTTTTGCGCAGACTTGAGTTGAGCGATGGCTGTATTAACGTACGTGAGATCTTCTTTCAGTTTTTCAGTGAGGGAGGTTCGGGTCGCGTCCTGACTTGGCTGACTGTTGGCTTCGATAAAAAGTGTTGGTAACTTTTCCAGATTTTGAACTCCACGAGAGAAATTTTGCCCGGCAGAGGCAATGTTTCTGGCAGCATCCAAGACTCCCTGAATAGACTGAAGTGTTTTTTCCTGTGTGAAGAAAAACTCCTGGTTGGTTCGTAAATATGCCACTGAATTCATAGCCGATTCAAAGTAGTTGTTGGCTTCGCTGAAGGTAAGTTCCGCAGCTCCAAAGTCCGCACTTTGCGCTTGGTCCCCCGCTCGCATCAGCTCTTCATATCCAACAGTCGCGGCGCTCACCAGTTCATTTTTGAGTGACAATCCCCGATGATAAATATTGACGATGTTGAAAATAATGAGAACCAGTGTTCCGGCTGCGATCATACGGAGTGCTTCGCTCAGACTTCGGTCGCGACGTTCGGTGGATTCATCAATATGAAAATAACGGACTTCATCCTTTTTTCTTTGTCCGGATGGCCCAAGAACTTTTGGCTTTTGGTTGCGCGTTGTACGCTCTTTTTGATCACCTAAAACGATGATCTGTGGACCTTTCTTTTCTATGTCACGGACAACGCGTCGAGCCATTTTCGTGATTGTAATCTGCTAGAGTACCTCTACAAAATAGGTTGTAGCGACACCATCTTCAAAGAAATTTTTGGCCATGGTGAAGTTGTTCCATGGTACCAGATATGGCGCTAACATGCCATTGCCAGTGAGTCCAAGCCGCTCTGTAAGTGCGCCAAGCTTCACGCGAAGCACCTGATCCGCGTTACGAATTATTGGCTGTATGTGGCGCTCGTAGGCATGTGTTGTAGTAAGATTTTCTGACTCTGTCCCCTGAACACGGTCGATAATTTTTTGGAGATTTTCTTCGCTGTTGCTGGCAAGAATAGTGTTGTCGATGATCGTGTAATGGATTTGGATTCCAGTGTTGCCCAGCCGGAGTGATGTGACTGTTGCCTGTCCGTGATTTTTTGTACTCTCTTCAATCTGTTCCGGGCTCGCGACAATTTCCTGGGCAATGGTTCCATCTGGAAGTTCCACTTCCTGAACGATTGGCGAGAATACTCCGCTTACATTAATAAATTCATTTACGACTCTTTCGAATCGAGGAATGTCGTCTGCATTTTTTAGTTTGAGAAGAACAGAGATTTGAGGATCTTCCAAACTGTTTTCAATGCTGAAGGCGTACTCTCCGGTCAAAAGTGGGTAGAGGTCTTCTTTGATGCCAATATTTTTACCAAAAAATCTGTCTTTTTGAGCTTCGACGGTTCCATCAAAGAGGAGTGCTGGCGTTTTGGTTCCAGACTTGAAGAGTTCTTCAATCCGGCTCCACTCTGCGGTGAAATCATGTCCACCAATTACGATTATTGGATCTTCTCCAAGATATTTAAGCAGTTCACTTTGGTAGTCTTCCTCAAAGGTAACGTATGGCTCTCCGTTGAGCGCTTCTTTGTTGAGGCTTGTGTAGGTTTGTGCTGTGAATCGATCTTTTTCTGCAAAAATGGTGAGCCCTTCTGCTGTGAAGAGTGATGTATATGGCTTGAACGCAAGGAGTTCCTGTCCTTTGAGTGATACGAATTTTTTATCTTTTTCGAGTGTTTCAAAGAGTTTCTCCATGTCGATATAGGCAAAAGCCAATCCTCCACGGGCAAGGTTGTTGGCGACTTTGCGGTATTTTTCATGTTCGATTAACCGGGGCTGATCGTAGTAGTGGTCGTAAAAGTTTTGGAGATCTTCTACGGTTGGAGCAACCAGCAAGTAGTGTTGTACAAAGGTGAAAGCGAACTGCTGGCTCATTTCAAAGCTGTAGATTGTTCCATTTTGATGCTCTGTTTCTACGATTGATTCATTTTGGACATCGAGCGTTCTGGCTTTGAGAAAGTCCAATGTTGCTTCGTGGTCATTGCTTTCAATGAAAAGAAGTGGTGTCATTGATCCTTCCTGATTGGTCAGAGCTGCGAATCCAATCTGCCGACCAAGCCATGGTTCAACATCGTTGGTGAAGCTAACGGGAAAAACCTGATTCAGAAGCGCAATGATTCCACCCCGCTGATACACTGCATGACTCCTTAAAAGTTCAGAAAACTGCTCCACCTGCTGACTTTTTCCATCGATATTTACTTCAACAAATCCCAATGTCTGTTCTGCCGGAAGAATTTCTGCCAGTGGCTGTGGCTGGAAAAATTTGCTAAAGAGGAAAAACGCGATGAATATAATCGCTCCAAGTCCAATGGCAATTAAAATTCCGCCTCGGATTTTTTGTCTGGTTTGGACATTATCTTTTTTCTTGGGTTCTTCAGCTGTTTTCTTCGATGTTTTTTTGGCCATAGTACGTTCAAAAGAGGCCCGAGTATTATGTCAGAGCCATGGGGAAAGTTCAAGCGATGTATATGCCTACTTGAGTGCGTTTTTTACATCATCCGAAACAATGATGCGAACCTTGTGTGTAGTTTCTTTGGAGAGTTTTTCTGCCTTCAGGGCAACGATCTGTTCCAGTTTGGCGGTGATGTCCAGGAATATATTTTCGTCCATCTTTACCATTTTTTTGATAGCGCCTGTTACCTCTGGGCCTCCCGGATTGAGTCGATTGAGCTCTCTCATGATTCTGAGCCACGAGATTCTGTCGAACCGACTCCTGGCCGCACTTTCACAAAGATCCAAAAGCTCGCGTTTGTTGCTGCAGCTGACAAACCAATTCATGAATATCCCGGCAATCCGCTGCTCACTATATTCGAGAGCTTGGTAAGCTGGAATAAGGACTTCCATTCTTTTTTGTTTTTTGTCCGGAGTCTCCATTTTTGTTTTTGAGATCTTTGCATTATACCATTTTTTCGCTACAATTGGCTACCGAATACATATCTTACTCCCATAGATTTATGAAAACGAACGAGATCCGACGACGATTTATTGATTTTTTTGCGCAAAAGCACGGTCATACCGAGATTCCTTCAGGTTCTATCATTCCTGAAAATGATCCAACAGTTTTGTTTACGACTGCGGGAATGCATCCGCTGGTCCCGTATTTAATGGGTGAACCGCATCCAGAGGGAAACAAGCTGGTGAATAGTCAGAAATGTTTGCGAACGGATGATATTGATGAGGTTGGTGATACAACGCACTGTACATTTTTTGAAATGCTCGGGAACTGGTCTTTAGGTGACTACTTCAAAGAGGAAGCTATTAAAATGAGCTATGAGTTTTTGACGACTCCGATTGAAAATGGTGGTTTGGGATTGGATCCTGATCGGCTTTCTGTGAGTTGTTTTGCTGGTGATGATGATGCTCCAAAAGATGAAGAGGCCGCAAAGGTATGGGAGGAGTTGGGGTTTGTACGTGCGGAAA
This sequence comes from Candidatus Peregrinibacteria bacterium, assembly GCA_020429235.1. Taxonomy (GTDB): domain Bacteria; phylum Patescibacteriota; class Gracilibacteria; order UBA1369; family UBA1369; genus JAGQLQ01. Next base: position 52,996 of record JAGQLQ010000010.1, read on the forward strand.
ATGCTGATCCTGGCCAGAAACGTCTTATCTACTTCTTTGGAAAGAAAGATAACTGGTGGGGTCCGGCTGGGCAGACTGGGCCTTGTGGTCCGGATACCGAGATGTTTTATGATGTGATTGGTGGGGATATTCCGGAAGGTGACAATCCGAGCACCAATGGTGAGCGTTTTGTGGAGATCTGGAATGATGTTTTTATGCAGTATTTCAAGAAAGAGGATGGTTCCTATGAACCGCTGAAGCAGAAAAATGTGGATACTGGAATGGGACTGGAGCGTATTGCGGCGATTATGCAGGGTGTGAAATCACACTACGAGACTGACCATTTTATTGGGATGAAAAACAAAATTGCGGAGCTTTCGACTGGAGAAAAGAGTGGAACGGATGAGGAGCAGGAGGCATTTATTCGGATTATTTGCGATCATATCCGGGCGGCCACCTTTATTCTTGGTGATCCGTGGGGTGTGTATCCATCAAATAAAGATCAGGGATATATTTTGCGTCGTTTGATCCGGCGGGCTATCCGTAAAGGAAAACAGCTTGGAATTGATGCTCATTTTACGCATGAACTGGCGCAAATTGTGATCGATCAATATGGTGATGTGTATCCGGAACTGACATCGAATCAGGAAAAAATTATGGAGGAGTTGCAGAAGGAGGAGAAGAAATTCCAACGAACGATTGATAAGGGTCTGCGGGAGATGTTGAAGATCTGGAATGAGGATGAGTGCAGTAAAGAGTTCACGATTGTGGATGGTGAAAAGGCATTTTTTGTTTATGAAACGTATGGTTTTCCTCTGGAGATGATTGAGGAGGAGTTGACCAAAATGGGTTACACTATTGATTTAGAGAAGTTCCGTGAGACGTTTCATGCCGCAATGACCAAGCACCAGGAGAAGTCGCGCGCGGGTGCTGAGCAGAAGTTCCATGGTGGTCTTGCAGACCATAGTGTGGAATGTACCAAGCTTCATACGGCGACACATCTTTTGCATCAGGCTTTGAAGAATGTGCTTTCGCCAGAGGTAGAGCAAAAGGGATCGAACATTACGCAGGAACGTTTACGGTTTGACTTCAACTGGCCAGAGAAACTGACCGATGAGCAGGTGAAGCAGCTGGAAGACATGGTGAATGAGCAGATTGAGAAGGATGTGCCGATTTATTATGAGGTTGTGACTGTGCCGGAAGCCCGTGAAAAAGGCGCGATTGGGGTTTTCCCGGAGCGTTATGATGTGAATGTGAAAGTGTATAAAATGGGGGACTTTTCGTATGAGATTTGTGGTGGGCCACATGTGATTCATACTGGTTCACTTGGGAAGTTTAAGATCACCAAGCAGGAAAGTATTGGAGCTGGTTTACGCCGCGTGAAGGCGATTGTTGAAGGCGGTCCGGCAGAAGTGGAGTACGCTGGTGAGAAAAAGTAGTCATTTCGAAAAGGCCACCTCGGTATGTTGGGTGACCTCTGAGTTGTGCGGATACGTCGACCTCTATTGAGGGAGCATCTCGCCACGATGGCGTTCATCGTCATCTATCTAGCCGATCTCTTGCAGCTGTATTTCGACTTTGTTGAAGTTCTTCAGCATTCTGGCGCCCATTGCCCATAGCCCCAGGTAGAGCACGATGCAGCTGATAGCTGTAGGAAGAATCCCTAGCAGCTGGTTCAGGTCTGGAGCATTTGTGCCTATGCTCACCAGAGACAGGGAGCATCCAACTATGGGGAGCAGCATGAGCAACGTCGTGAACCCACCCTTGAGTCCAAAGCTTATCCCACCGTCAAAGTTTTTATGGGTGAGGAAAAGCGTCATATAGGCTCTCCTTGCCGCAATATCCATCCGGGTGAGTGGATGCACATATGGCTTCAATCTTCGCTCCTTCAAATATTCCAGGAATTCAGGACTGTTGTAGTCTATGGTCCCGAGTGATTTTCTCACTGTCTCCTTCCAGTTTTTGCTGTTGATTATCACTCCCTGGATGATGGTGTAGAGGAATATGCTCCCGATCATGATTCCCAATTGTACCTTGAGAACCATGAGAGCCTCTGCGGCCTCGATTTGAACTGCGTAGAAACCGATCGGGTAGACTGCCATCGCAACGCCAGTAAACACTACGATGTAAATGTCGATCCAGATTTCGTTGAGCGTCAGGTCGTTGTTGATCTTTTTTTCCCGCTCTGTAGTCCAGCCAGCCATGATTGTGAACCTCCTGAGTTGTCGATGAACTTTCCGGCTGCGGACAGATGTTATACCTGCCAACAAGTCCGGAATTGCATTTTTACGTTTTATTTTAGATTTTGTCAATGCCTGCAATGATAACTTGACTTATTTTCAAAAGTCGTGCATAAATGTATTGTCTTTAGAAATTTTATGCCCGCAAAAAAGGGTTCTGTACGCATTCGACAATTGGAGTTTGATGATTTAAGTCCTGTTTATTATTTGGGGACGACGCTTTTTACTGCGGAAAAATGGCCGGTTTTGTATCGGACCTGGGATGAGTATGAGATTCTTGAACGGTTTATGAGTGATAGTGAGTTTTCACTTGTTGCTGAGCAGGGTGATGAGCTGGTTGGTTTTGCTATCGGAACCATTATTGAAAAACATTCCTGGAGTTATGGTTACTTGTTGTGGCTTGGTGTGCGTGAGGATGTGCAGAATGAAGGAGTTGGGAAAAAACTGTATGAGAAAATGGAGATGCTTTTCCGAAAGTCTGGAGCGCGGATTATGATGGTTGATACTGCGTACGATCATAAAAAGGCGATTGGATTTTTTAAGAAGCGGGGGTTTGAGAATATTGAAAAGCATGTGTATTTGACGAAGAGTCTGGGGACTTTGGCGAAGGTGAAAAAGGTAAAAAAGACTTCCCGGAAAAAGGTTATGCCGTCGAAAAAGACACGGAAGCGGATTTAGTTTTTGATTCGTTCCCCCTTCACCGTCCACTTTTGGGCAGAGGTAATTTTGATGTTGGCGAGTTCGCTGATGAGGTTTTCTGGGTCTTCTGCGGTGATTGCTGCGTTCGAGGTGGCTGCCGGGGTGTCGGCGGACTCTTGGGGG
>JAGQLQ010000067.1 GCA_020429235.1 Candidatus Peregrinibacteria bacterium
AACGATACCCTGCATCGTAAAGAGCGCCGTTCGCCTCATCAACATTTGATTGATACAGCCATTCCGACTGCTCCAATCCCATCATTGGAGTATCCACTCCGGTCTTATGAGGAATTTCAGCCAAAAGACCTTCTTTATTAATCGCTTTTTGTAAGGCAATACGGACTTTGTCGGTTGAAAGAACAGGCGAATCCATATTGATAAATACTGCCGTATATTGAGGCAGTTCATAATTCACAAACTCAAAACGGGCATCATTCTGGATCTCTTCCAGTACATCATTTGGTGTTTTCGCCACAATATTCAACGTTCCCATTTCAGCCAGCATTTGTTGGCTGTCAGGATAAATATGGAAACGAATATTCTGGATCGTTGGTGTCTGCCCGTAGTAATGCTCATTAAGCGTTAATAAAAGTCGTTGTCGCCCATCATTCATAACTTCAAGAGGTGAATCCACTTTATAAGGACCAGTCCCAACCGGCTGACTGTTAAAACTTGCCTGTGGCAGCTCTGCAACCGGCACTCCACTCAACAAATGTTTCGGCAAAATTCCAACATTCAAGTTTGTGATAAAGAAAGAGTTTGGCTCTTCCAGGACAAAATCAATACTCTTCTCATCAAGCTGTTTGATTTCCACTCCAGCAAAGTTCGCCTTCAGAATAGGATTCTGAAAGTCTGAATGCTGAATCACATCATGAAAAGTAAAAAACACATCATCTGCCGTCAAAGGCTCACCATCCTGCCACTTCACCCCATCTTTTAAAGTAAAACTATACGTCTTGCCATCTTCACTAATACTCAATTCAGCCAGATCCTCCACAAAAGCTCCAACCTGAGGATCGTACTTCGTCAATCCACTAAAAATAAGACTCGAAATATCCCGATTCGCCTCACCTAAATCCGCATAAACCGAATTTAAAATAACAGGCTTATCACTAATCAATCCCTCTGTATAAAATCCCCCACCTCCGGCAAAAAACTCCGGACGCTTAAAGATATCCACTACACTCTGAACCAAAAGCGCAAACACCACCACCACGAGCACAAGGCTCACGATCTTTTCTTCAATACTATACGAGCGTAAAACTCGCCGAAACATATTGCCCGAAGAGGCCATGACAGCGGTTTAGATAACAAAAATGTGAGCGAGAGAGAGCAGGACAAAAAGAATAGCCAGCACTATAGAAGCACGGGCAACTACCTTTTCGGCTCCTCGCTTGGTTGTTTGAACTGTCGCACCCGATTGTCCACCAATCGCGCCAGAAAAACCAGAATCCTTCTGCTGCACCAGAACACTCAGGATAAACAGGACAGAGACAACCGCTTGGAAAATAGTAAGAAATGTTTTCATAATTCGCTTATTTATTATGGACCACAATGTGGAGGATCCAGTTGGTAAGTCCGAACACAACAGCTCCAATCAAGTATGTCCATGGACTCCCCACCGAAACCGTAATATCAGAGATACTGATACCATTTATAGCCACTACCGTCAACCAGAAGATCACCGCATTGATAACGAATGTAAAGAGTCCAACCGTCATAAGCATGAGTGGAAAAGACAGCAGTTTCATAAGGGGCTTCACAAATGTGTTCAAAGTCCCGATCACCAATCCACCCAAAGCAAAAAACTTAATGCCCCCTGTGTAACTTACATC
>JAGQLQ010000068.1 GCA_020429235.1 Candidatus Peregrinibacteria bacterium
TGGGAGTGGTTCCTTCACGAAAGATTTTTGACATTCTTCACTGGGAACATACTGAAGATATGCTTCGCATGGCAGGTTTGAATGCAAAGGGTTCTGAAATGCGGGGAGCGATTAAGTCTGGCGTTTTGAAAATGTCGATGTTGCGGTTGCCGGCTTTGATTGTCGGGCTTTTTGGAGGTGTTTTTGCGACGTCGGTGGTGGAACATTTTCAGGCTTCGCTGGAGTCGCAGATTGTTTTGGCCTTTTTTATCCCGATTATTCTGTACCTGAGTGCTGCTGTGGGAACGCAAAGTGGGACTATTCTGGTTCGGACACTGGCAACGGAGAATGTGAAGCTTGGAAAGTATATGTTGCGGGAGATGATTATTGGACTGATTATCGCGCTGGTTATTGGCTCGGCGATGTTTGGTGTTTCATTTTTATGGCATGGTGTTTTTGAAGTATCGGTGACTATTGGAATTTCGCTTTTTGCATCGATTACCACTGCCACTCTGCTTGGTATTTTTGTTCCTTATGGCCTCTTTAAAATGAAGAAGGATCCTGCTATTTCCGGAGGTCCGCTTATTAATGTGATTCAGGATATTATCACTTTGACGATCTATTTTTCGGTTGCCGGGGTGATTTTGCTTTAGACTTCTTGATAGTTGTGCACCGGTCGGCTACACTTGGCATGGTTTATTTTTGACCTTTTTTTCATCATGGCAAAGAAAGAACGATCGGAAGTCGCGCGTAGTGAGGACCAGCAACTGGATTATATGCGGCATTCATGTGCGCATATGTTGGCGCAGGCGGTTTTAGAGATGTTTCCGGACGCAAAATTGGGTATCGGACCAACGACAGATGATGGGTTTTATTATGATTTTGATCTTCCACGGACTCTGATCCCTGAAGATCTGAAGCTTTTGCAGGAGAAAATGGAACGAATTGCAAAGGAGAAGCAGCCATTTAAGCGTGTTGAATCTGATGTTGATAAAGCCATTGAGTTTTATAAAGCAGCTGATCAGCCTTACAAGGTGGATATTGCTGAAGGTCTGAAGAAAGAGGGGGAAAACATGGTTACTTTTTATGAAAATGTGCTCGGTGATGAAGTGAAGTTTAGTGATTTGTGCAGGGGTGGACATACTGAGGATACTCGTGGGACCGGGGCTTTTAAGCTGACAAAAATTGCCGGAGCGTATTGGCGTGGTGATGAAAATCAACCTATGCTGCAACGTATTTATGGTCTTTGTTTTAAGGATAAAAAGGAGCTGAAGGCGCATATTCAAATGTTGGAAGAGGCGAAAAAACGTGATCACCGAAAGCTGGGGAAAGAGTTGGATCTGTTTACTTTTAGCGAACTGGTTGGTCCCGGTCTCCCACTTTGGACTCCTCGTGGAACTCTTTTGCGTAATCTGCTTGATGATTATGTATGGCAACTCCGAAAGGAGCGTGGATACATGAAGGTCGCGATCCCTCACATCACAAAAAAAGAGTTGTATGAGACCAGTGGGCACTGGCAGAAGTTTGCGGATGATCTTTTCAGAATCAAAACCCGTGAAGACCATGAGTTTGCGATGAAGCCGATGAACTGTCCTCATCACACACAGATTTATGATTCGCGCCAACGGAGTTATAAGGATTTGCCTCAGCGGTATGCGGAAACAACAATGGTGTACCGTGATGAGCAGACTGGTGAGCTGCATGGACTTTCACGTGTGCGAAGTATTACTCAGGATGATGCGCATGTGTTCTGCCGGACTTCACAAATGAAAGAGGAATTTTTGAAGATCTGGGATATTATTGAAATTTTTTATAAGGCAGTTGGCTTTGGAGATTTGAAGTTGCGGCTTTCTTTGCATGATCCCGATGCGTTTGATAAGTATCTGGGAACACCGGAATTATGGCAGGAGGCTGAAAACAGCTTGCGGGAAATTGCTGATGAAAAGGGCGTTGATTATTTTGAAGCGCCCGGGGAAGCAGCTTTTTACGGTCCGAAAATGGACTTTATGACCAAGGATTCTATTGGTCGTGAGTGGCAGGTTGCAACGATTCAACTGGATATTAATATGCCGGAACGGTTTGACCTGTTCTGTATTAATGAAGAGGGTGAGCAGGAGCGGATTGTCATGGTGCATGCGGCAATTATGGGAAGTATTGAACGGTTTATGTCGATCTTTATTGAACATCATGCTGGAGCTTTTCCTTTATGGCTGGCGCCGACTCAGGTTCGGATCTTGCCGGTGAGTGATAAGTTTTTGGATTATGCCAGTGAAGTGAAGAAGCGACTGGAAGAGTCTGACGTCCGGGTGGAGATTGATGATTCAAATGAAGGCCTTGGAAAGAAAATTCGCAATGCTGAAATGGAGAAAGTTCCGTACATGCTTGTTGTTGGGGAAAAAGAGGTAGAATCCAAACAAGTGGCAGTGCGAAATTATCAAACCAAAAAGCAGAATGTTATGGATCTTGATGCCTTTGTGGAAGGACTTTTGAAAGAGATTCAGGGACGTGAACTTGAGACACAGCTGTAATTTTAGATAAGGCAAACTGGGCGCTCGATCCGTGTGGAGAGCTGCCCAGTAAGGTTTTTGACCTGAGGCGCGGCTGATTTAGCCGACCTTTGTGGTACTGGTTGCGGTTTCGTTGCCCGATTGCAGAAGAGACCTCCTCTCGCCGTTGGTGCTTTGCTGTGGCTGGCACTGGCGAACCTGGGAAACGGGGGGAGTGGGAGTGAAGGTGTTTTCGACGATGATGTCTTCGTCATCGTTCATGCTTGCCAGGAGGCGAGCCATTTCGGCCTGCCATGCCGGAGGGACATTGGGAACGTCCGGTAGTCGGGTAAGGTAGGGAAGGCCGTTTTTGGGATTTACAACTTCGATAGTCATCTTTTTGACTCCTTTTTTAAGGTAACTTTTGTGTTCTATGGGACGGAAACCGCACCACGATCTGACAATACCCACCATGAGTGTTGCCAGAGTATGATGCGGATTCTTTCTACTGATTTTCAAAGAGCGGTCTTACAAAAAAGACCTCTTCCGGTTGAAGAGGTCTTAGTCATTTACTGTTTTCTTGCTATGCGCTAGAACTCTCCAACCGATTTTGCGGGTACACAAAGGACCACGTGTGTAAGCACGAGCTTAGAAATGAGGCCCTGCATTGTGCGGGAAGAGTTTTGCATAGTGGGCTTATTATAGGCCTGTGAATTATGATGTCAATTTTTTGTTTTTTGTGATGTGAAAAGCCCCGATCGCGTGCGATCGGGGCTTTGTCCGGGTCTTTCGATACTATTCATGACTGACTGGGGCCGCTCGGTGATTCCGGCGGCAGGAGACTCCGGTCGCTCCTTCGTGGTTGGCTAGCGTGAGACGACCATCCTCCCACGAGGTGGTGTCTTCTTCGTCGTTCGCACCTTGGCTTCTGCCTTCGCTGAAGCCTCCTTGCGACCTTCGCGGAGGGTATTCAGCTTGCTCTGCAAGGTGCTCTCCAAGTCACCAAGCTTGATGAGGTGAGACGATCCCACCATCCCCTCGTTGCTCATGAGCTGGACTACGGCAATCCGTATTTCCAAACTCCGCTCGACGGGACACTTCTTGGCGAAGTCTGACAACATGGTGTCCCACATGTTGTCCTGTCGGACGTGCGCGTACCTCTCAGAGACCGTGATGGTATGCATTCGCCCCACGATTCGTCGAGCTATCTCATCTGAGTTGTCCATCTTTACCTTTCTGGAGGCTTCCCCCCGTTGTTTGTTGAGGATGAAGTCTTGTTATTGCTAACCAAACCACACCCAACTCTGCAAGAACGTTTGCCAATCCTTTTTGCAGGGCTGGACGTGGTTTCGTGATTCGTTTTGTAAAAGATCTTCGATTGAAAGAACTGCTTGTTGCCGCGCGATTATAGAGATTTTGACAAAAATGTCAAATCTATGACAGAACTCTATAGAGCCTGTTTACCATCAAATCCCTGAAGCCAATAATCCGCATATCTCTGACCATAAAGGGCTGGAGGGAAAAGATACTGGAAAATATTCCCAAACTCCCGCTCAGGGGTGTAGACCCGGTCATGCGACTGAATGGTATGATGAGAGTTGGCAATGAGCATTTTCTCCAGCTCTTGAATCTGAATTTCAAACCCTATATGGCTGTGTTCATGCCCCTCCGGCCCGTTTTTCAATGGAACGGTGGCATAAAGTGACGCCGAATAGAGTCGTGATTGTCGGAACTTTTCTGAATTGCCTGTTGTTCCAGGATCTTTTTTTCTGGTCATTTTCCGTCCTTCTGCATTGTCTTTAATAACAACGTAGTTACCTGTTGAATAGTTCTCGTATAGGTGATTTCTCAGAGCATCACTCATTTCTTTGTCATCCGTGACGATCATCCATCGCAACAAGTCTGTTGGTTTTTTCCCACGGAGAATGCTGGAAACGTATGATGATAATCCTTTGCTGTGAATTGTTCTTCCATCACCGCTATAGATGTACACTTTTCCTTCTTTTCGACCGCCATCTCCCGTAGGGATTGATACATCGGCTTCCTGAAATACTTTATTCTCAACTGGGTAATAGCGATACCAGCTTCCATCGGATGCTCCTTCACCTTCAGGTCCTGGTTCATAGTCGGTGTATTCACTATTTGGATTTACACTCAGAGCTGACTCATCTCTTACAACTTCATATTGAGGATTTTCGCCGGGTTGAAGCGTCGCACTATCCACTTTTACCCGAACACGATAGGTTTCGATATGCTCCTGTGCATTTTTTATTTGGAGATCATCAACCATTTGTTCTTTAAGAATCCTTCGGTTTTCTTCTGCTTTTTTAACATCTTCTCTAAAGGCGTAGCGTCGGTACAAAAGTAGCATTTCCAGCATACGGCGGCACTGAAATCGTACAATCTTATAATTGTATTTTCGCTGGTACTGAGGATACTCTTCCATAAAATCTTCTGGAGCGGCCATCCATCGAAAGAGATCGCGAACACTCTTGGATTTGAATATCTCTGGTATGAAACGGCAGGCCTTCTCGATACCGTCATTTTTTGGACGTCTTTCTAATCCTTTTTCAAGGATATTTCCTATAATTTCACGGACTTCATCCAGCTGAGCTGTTAAAGTAGTGATTAATTCTTTATCTGATAGGGCCGCAATTTTGTCGCCCTCTTTTTCCTCGGACTTTTGGTAGTTAAAATTTTCACGAAGGACCCGAATATAGTCTTCTTCTGTTCGAACTGCTTTGAGCTTTTCTAAGACAGGGGCCATTGCATCACGCGGAATTAAGACTTTTGAAAGTCCTTCTGGTGAAAGATCTGTAATATCAACGAGCCTTAGATATTTTTTTTCGCAAAGATCTGCATATCTTGCGCTGAGAATTGCAGGGACAAACTGGCCTTTGAACATGACGTCAAAATCGAAATCGTCATCGAATAAAGGATTGCCATCTAATGTCTCCACTGCGGACAAAGCCATTCTCGTCGAAGCTTTGATTGATTCTGGGTTGGCCTTCATTCCTCGCATGGTCATAATCTCCTGATACAGGAGCATGTAGAGTTTTTCGAGTGGGTATCCCTCTTTGTTAATGAATTCCAAGAGAGAGTTCAGGGCTCTGGTTTCGATTTTGAAATCGGTTTTTCCTGTTTTGGGATCCCTTTTTATGTGCAGGATCCGATTAGTTATGAAGTCGAGAATGAAGAGCTCTGGATTTTTCTGGAAGATGCCGTGATACTTATTTTCAGCAATAATTTTGGCGGTTTTTTCAATTTCCTGAGCCATGAGTGATTGCATTTCTTCATCGAACATGTTTCTGAAGTCGACATCTGGGTATGCAAGTTGTTGCTGGCTGATCCAGGTATGAAGGGTAATGCTGGATTCTGAGTATCGACATATAAAGGCATGCAGATCTTTACGGGCGCTTGCTGTTGATTCTTCATCTGTATGAGCGTGTTTTGGTGGCTCTAGCTTGTTTATAAATCTTTCAACCAATAATCTTGGTCCCTGGAGTGCGCAGAATTGATCAATAAATTCATCTGCCAGGAGTGCCTGGTCGGCATAGCATGAATGAGCAAGACCATCGATGATTGATCGAAGATTAATGTTTGGCAACTCCGCAAAGGTTGCGAGGCTACTAATCATGTCAGGAGCAGTATCGTCTGTATGGATCTTTCCTGCCAGTCGTAGCAGGCGAAAACTGACTTGTTGTGTCATAGGTGTGAGTAAACAGGTTGTATATTTTAACCTATTTTGCAAAAAAGTCAACTCTCCCTATTTGGGGTTGATTGGTATTTCTACAATGAAAGTGGCCCCGTGCCCCAATCTACTGGAAACTGAAATGCTCCCTTTGAGGAGCTGCATGTATTTTTTGCAGAGATAAAGCCCAATACCAACTCCCTGGTTGTATTGGCTTCCCTGCTGAAATTTATCGAAAATGATTTTTTGGTCTTTTTTTGCGATCCCGCGACCATAATCTCTTATTTTTACAAAGGCCTTATTCTCTTTTTTTGAGACACGAAGTGTTACTTCTATTTTGTCTCCTTTTTTGCTGAACTTGATGGCGTTTTGAATAAGGTTATAGAGTACCTCTTTGAGTTTTACGCTATCAGTTTTGATGATTTTTTTGATCCTTGGACCGCTGTATGTTACTTCCATCTCTTCCTGATCGGCTAAAAGATTCATTCCTTTTGCCGTGTCTCTGACGAGTTTCACAATGTCTATATCCTCAAGACTTAGCGGAATTTTGTCATCATCAACTCGGCGTATTTCCAAAAGGCGATTAATGAGTTGGGTTAGTTTGTCCAACTGCTCATGTGAGGTTTGAATATCTTCTGCCACTTCATCGGACACTTTGCCTTTGTGGGTATAGGATATCTGCTCCAGGCCAAGCATCGCGACGGTGAGTGGCGTGCGAAATTCGTGTGCTGTGAGCGATATAAAGTTGTTCTGCTGCTCGATCATCGCTTCTAATTTCTTGTTACTTCTTTTAAGATTTTTGGTTCGCGCGTGAATGATTTCTTTCATAATGTCATTTTCTTCACGAAGGGAGTCGTTAATCAAGATGTTCATGAGTGCGACCTCCAGGCTTGGTATGACTTTGCGAATTTCGTCAATTTCTTCACGTGAAAAGCTTTTTTTCTGTTGTCGCTCACCAAGTTTTAATAGTCCAATCAGACGCCCTTCCCTTTTAAGTGGTATGAATAAAGCTGCTTCCAATTCTCTCATATTTTCTATGAGCATTTGTGTCTGTTGGCTTTTATTTGATTCCAAAAGAAGCTCTTCCAGAACTACCACATCTTTTATCTTTGAAAGTTCTTTTGTGAAATTGCTTCCCATTTCCTCTGTTTCAAGAATATAGAGATATGGATTCTTTATGTTCAGCTTTTCTTCAAATGTTTTTTTGAGTTTATCATCAATCTCATCATGTGTTTTTGCTTCAAAAATTTCATAGTTGAACTCTGATAAAGCATTTCTTAGTTGATGGTATCCTGGACCATAAAGGTCTGGGAACTTTTTTTGAATCCATCGTTGTGAAAAGAACGTCACGACGGAAGATATACCGATCACAATAGCTCTATCTATATCTGGCTGTGTATAGCGCAATATACTGTATGTACTGACTAAAAGAATAAAAAAAATGATGAGCAGTATAAGTGTTCTGAGTCCACGGAGCGTCAAAAATGTCATGTTGAAGAAGCGCTGTTTGTAGATGGCAATGAATACTCCAATGAAAAAGGTGAGCGAAAAAAGGCCTGCTTCACTTTGAAGGATGAATATATCAAAAACGGGCAGTATTATGTTGGTCATGATGCCCATAAATACGAAAATAATAAATCCAACTGAGGCAAAGAGGATTTTTGTGCGTTCTACTCCTTTACTGTTTTTTATTTTGCTTATTGCTAGGTACAAGGCACTAATGAATAGAATGACTGTATAAATGAGGTATATGCTGTACCACGGTCCGAATATGTCGACTTGAATGTTTCCATCCATATAAACCCCTGATTCGACTGCTCCAGTAAAGGTGGCAAGTCCCCAAAGTAAAATCGCAAATGTCCAAATGCTCCTAATGAGCCATGTGGGCAGTGGCTTTGTTATGCGGGGGAAGTAATAGAAGAATAGTGCCAGCGTTAGCATGCTAAAAACTGAACTTCCATATGCTATGCGGAAGAAGAGCAATGTGAGGTCAAGTTCATCTGGAACATATACATATCCTGCAAATAGAGTTGTCATCCATATGACAATGCTGATGCTAAAAATGAAGAAATTGATATTTAATGGGCTTTTTATGTCCTTAAACAGGACCATCAAGCCGATTAACAGCATTAAAATAATACTTGCCCCGTATAAAATACCCAAAAGATCCATCTAATATTTTAGGGATTGTGGATCTTTAACATATAGGATTTTACAAAAAAAATCATTTTCATTTTTTTAAAAATCTATCTGCCAATTTTTGAAGTGAACCCATAAGTATGACGAGTTCTTCACCCAGAAAATCCTTTATTTCATGGGGACACTTTTGCCTCATTATATTGTATGACTTTGAACCTTGTATTAATTCGCTCATTACAACTCTTTCCCGTCGAGTATCTTCTGGGATAGATCTAAAAAACTCCTTCAAAAGTTTTAATAAACTTCCACTCCCGCGGAAATTTGGCGTTAAGACTACACATGCAAGACAATATGCTTTTGTATTTGGACCTACCTTATCCTCTTTAAGCACTCCATCTGGAATTTCAATGTTTTTATATTCTTCTTGTACTGCTTTTACAAAGGTACTGAAATCCCGTTTTCTGTCTTCACGCTGATCTTTTGTGTAGGTATACCTATAGCTCCATTCATTTTTGAATATTGTTTGTAGTGTTTCTTCATAGCCAATCGAAAATCCAATGATTTCTCCTGTTGTAGGATCCGATAAGATCGTAACGCAGGCATTCCCCTTTAACTTTTCTTGAAGCTTGTATTTTGTTTTTTCAGGGTCATGGAATAGTTCCATCTCCTCTCCACACCGTCCGCAGCACGGTAAGTGCTGTAGTTGATCCATCTCTTTGAGTGTAACTTCTCTTCCTTCGCTCCCAAATACGTCCCCTGCTGAAGCTTGTGTTTCGCATGACTGACATAATACAAATTCTGGGAATACATTGTTAAATGTATAGCGGAAGGCATCAGCCAATTGTTCCACTATTTGGGGGGTGATCGTCTCTGGCGTATAGCTCTCTATTCTAATTTTTTGTTTTTTTGATTCAATGGCTCTTTTAAGAGCATCCCCAATTGTTTCTCTTTCTCTTCCCAGGATTTCAAATTTCTGTTCTTTCTGTTGATCTTCTTTTGTAGCTTCGGATAAATTTTTGTTTTTTTCCATTTTTAAAGGTTATAAATTACGTATTTTGGCGTTCCAAACCCGTTAAAGTATGTTGATTGTGAATCCATATAGGCTCCTGCATTTGAGACCCAAATGTAGTCACCCTCCTGGATGTTTTCTGGTAGGTGAACTTCTCCCAATGTGTCACCTGAATCGCATGTTCGGCCGTGAAGGATATATGCTTTTGTTTTCGCTGAAAGCTTTCCGCCTGGGCGATATCCTTTAAAGTTGTATCGCCATCCATGAATGTGATGATCACTAAAAGAGGTAAATACTCCATCGTTGAAGTAGATTGTTGGTCTTTCTCTCTCTTCTACGGCAATGACTGGAATAACCAAATCAACGGCTTCGGCCACCTTTGCACGCCCTAACTCAATAGCGAATACTGGATCTCTTCCTTTCACTGTTGTAAGGCCTCTTGCTGCCTCTTTGTTCATGGCATCGGTAATCGCATCCAGGTAAATGCTCATTTCATATTTATTGTGTTCGAAATAGTTTACCGGAATACCTCCTCCAACGTTCATGATGGAAACTCCACCAGCCTGTTCTGCTATATCGCTCATGAAATGTATAGCGCTTGTAAAAATGTGAACATCACTGTTTTGCGATCCTGTATGAATTGATATTCCAGGAATTTCGCCCAGAAAATCTCTGATGTACTGAATCATTTGAACGACCTGTTCTGCTGTCGCTCCAAACTTTGATGAAAGGTTGATTGCCGCATGTTCGTTATGTGTCTGGAGCCGGGCAACGATTTCTATATCTCTATCTCTGGATGCACCTTTGGCTTCCGAAAATATCTTTTTTACCTCCTCCTGTGTTTGAGCTGTGAAATGGTTCACTCCCAACTCACTGGCTCTTCTTATGGACCCTGGAGATTTTACCGGCTGGTTATATAAAATTTTTGCTTCTGGAGAGATCCTCGCGACATGCTGTATCTCTCCAAGAGATGCGCAATCGAAATGGTTTATCCCTTCGTCAACGAGTGTTTTTATAATTCTTCGCCGGGGATTTGCCTTTACGGCATATGCGATTGCTCTATGTGGATTACCTGGAAGAAAATGATCTCTGAGAATGCCGACTTTGTCCTTAATGCTACCAAGGTTGAGAAAACAGAACGATTCATCTGGAGAGTCTTGTAATATTTCATCTACGAACTCCGATAGATTTCTATAGGGCAGTAGTATTTCATCCTCTTCGATAATCTGTGGTATTGGATGAACACCAGATTCCAGCTTTATCTTCCTGTCCGGCCTGGAAGATGGAGGAACCGTAAATCGTCTATTATTTTTCTTACCTCTTATTCCACTCGAGGGAGCTTCATCAACAGTATTATCATTGATGTGGATAGATCCAGGCTCTGCGTAAGGCTGAAGTTTGCTCATTTATTTTGCTTAGGTACTTCGTACCTTAGTCATATTCTTCTTAAATAAATTTCAAAATTTTTAAATTTTCATTAAAAAGTCTATAATTGCATCGATGGGTCTTCACCTGCTTGAAATATGAAAGCATTTATTATTGAGGATAGCTCCGAAATCCGAACCTTTATCCAAAAAGGATTACAGTATGAAGGTTTTATTGTCGATACCGCAGAAGATGGGGTTACGGGCCTAAAAAAAGCGCTCTCAAACTCCTATGACATTATCGTCATTGATCTTTTGCTTCCTAAGATGGATGGCTTGGAGTTTTTGCAGGATTTTCGGAAGAAAAATATAACCACACCTGTGCTTTTTCTTTCAGCTGTTCATTCAGAAGAAACAAAGGTCAAACTCCTGAATCTTGGAGCTGATGACTATGTGGAGAAACCTTTTTCTTTTAATGAACTTATGGCGCGTATTCGTGCGTTGCTCCGACGATCTCAAGGTTTATTGAAAGGGAAAAAAGAGGTTTTGGAAGTTGGTGATCTGGTTCTGGATCCGGTGACAAGAACTGTAACGCGTAATGGGGTTTCAATTCATCTTCGGAGAAAAGAGTTTGCCCTTCTTGAATATTTGATTACCCATGAAGGTGAAGTGTTGAATCCTACAGTAATTCTCGAACATGTCTGGGACTTTAATAGCAAAGCTTTATCCAACACTGTTGGAGCACATATCTCCAGTCTTCGGCAAAAAATCGACAAGGGTTTCGAGAAAAAATTAATTCATACTGTTCATGGAGTAGGCTATAAATTTATGGCTTAACCATACAATTTGGATAATTTTGAGGATAATTTTAGAAATATTTAAGCTTTTTTGCTTTGATTTTCGCGGTTTTTGGCAAATCTCTGTTATTTTTAATGATAATTTTATGACATAGTGGTGAAAATAGCTTGGTTGTATTGCCTTTGGCTTCTTTGGTTTGATATTGTTTTGCCAAGATTTGCATGTATGGCAAATACGATGCCTTGTAATACTGAATCGCTTTTTACACTATGAATATCCTTCTTATTGAAGATGAGTCGAAACTCTCTCTCTTCTTGAAGCGAGTGCTGGAATCGAAGAATCACACTGTGACTTGCTGTGAATCTGTAGAAGCAGCCCGTCGCGGCAACTTCATTGAGTCATCAGATCTGCTTATTCTGGATTTGATGCTCCCGGGTGAGTCTGGAAGATCTTTCCTGCAGTATATTCGTAAAATGGGTCATACTCTGCCGATTTTGGTTTTGAGCGCCAAAGATTTTGTGGCAACGAAAATTTCTCTTCTTGAAGAAGGCGCCGATGATTATCTTACAAAACCTTTTAATGCTGATGAACTTCTGGCGCGTATTCATGCTTTAAAGCGCAGATATGCAGGAAAAAAGATTTCAAATGAGTTGAAGGTTGATGATTTGACATTTTATCGCAAGCAAAACCGGGCAAGACGTGGCGGAAAAGATATTTTTCTTACCAAAAAAGAGGCTGATGTACTGAGTTTTCTTGTGTCTCATCGAGGGAAGGCAG
>JAGQLQ010000069.1 GCA_020429235.1 Candidatus Peregrinibacteria bacterium
CGATCCAGAGCTCCCCAAAGAGCTGGAAAGGCGAACCCGCGAGTCCGCCGATCCCAAGTTCGCCGAGATCTGTCAGATGATCCTGGATCAACGACCACCTTTCCAACCACCACCCTAACACTTGGCGGGACCAAGCGGACAGCAATGTCCGCTTTTCCCTTTATAAGGAAACCAAAAATCTGCTACCATAAAAGCCGTTTTAACAATTGAACATCATGATCCGAACCCGATTCGCCCCATCCCCAACAGGTTACCTTCACGTTGGAGGGCTCCGTACCGCGCTTTTTAACTACCTCTACGCCAAACACAACGGCGGACAGTTCCTTTTAAGAATCGAAGATACAGACCAAAAACGGTACGTGGAAGGCGCGACCGAACACTTGATAGAAACCCTTAAATCCGTGGGACTCAATCATGATGAAGGACCGGAAGCTGGTGGCCCATTCGCTCCATATGTCCAGTCTGAACGGACAGAAATGTACCGAAAATACTGCGCTGAATTGGTGGAAAAAGGAGCTGCTTACCCATGTTTCTGCACAGCCGAACGGCTGGATGAAATGCGCAAACGCCAAATGGAATTAAAGCAGGCTCCAATGTACGACCGGACCTGCGCGAACCTCAGCCCTGAAGAGGTAAAAGCCAAACTGGATGCCGGCGAAGAACATGTGATCCGCCAAAAAATTCCACATGGAGAAAAACTCCGATTCAAAGACCACATTCGCGGAACCGTTGTTTTTGAAACCCAAAACATCGACGACCAGGTGCTCATGAAATCGGACAACTTTCCAACCTACCACCTGGCCAACGTGATCGACGACCACCACATGGAAATCACCCACGTCATTCGTGGCGAAGAATGGCTTCCATCCACTCCAAAACACATTTTACTCTACCAGGCATTTGGCTGGAACGAACCCGAGTTCGCTCACATTCCCCTCCTCCTGAACAAAGACAAAACCAAGCTCTCAAAGCGCCAAAACGACGTAAGCGTGGAAAGCTATCTGGAAAAAGGATACCTGATCCCGGCACTTATGAACTTTATTGCTCTGCTTGGATGGCACCCGGGAAAAGGCGAAGAACAGGAAATCTACACCATGGACGAGCTGATTGAACGCTTTGACCTGGAACAGGTTCACAAATCCGGTGCTATTTTCGATACCGAAAAACTAGACTGGTTCAACTATCGTTGGGGCAAAGAGATCCACAACCAAGCCATGGCAAAGGTCGCCAAAGAGGTCGATGCCGATGTAAAAATTGAAATGAATCAACGCAAAGAACAGGTCTACACCTTCTCTTCATCAGAAAAAGAGGCCGAATTCCAGAGCAAACGCGGAGAAGCATTGTTGGAAAAATGCAAAGACCAGATTGACGATAGTTGGATGGAACAAAAAGAGCTTCTTCTACGCGCCCTTGTCACTCTGGAAGACAAAATCATTAAAAATCCACACGAAACACATGATAACCTGAAATGCTTTTTCACTTTCAAACAAGCGGAAAAAGAACTCATCATGAATGAAAAAATGAAAGTGGATGAGTCCACAGCCAAACAAGCACTGGAAGAAAGCCATAAAGCCCTTTCCGGCTTTGAAAACTGGCAAACCATGGGCGCGCTTCAGCAGTTTATGCTCAACCTTATTCAGGAAATGGGCCTTAAAAATGGACAGGTACTCTGGCCACTCCGGGCTGTATTAAGCGGAGAACAATTCTCACCAGGAGCATTCGAAATGCTCTGGGCACTCGGCAAAGATGAGAGCCTCAATCGAATCGATTCTGGTAAAAATATGTTCACTATCCCTCTCTAAAATGAAAAAAATACTATCCCTCATTATAATTATAATTTCTCTAGCTGCCTGCCAAAATAATTATTACAAAATGTATGGAAACTCAATGGCACCAACTATAAATGAAGGAGATATACTAAACGTAAGTACACAACAAAATCCACAAAGATTCGATATTGTTGTTTTCGCAAATTCAACCGATACACCAGAATATAACGTTAAAAGAATCATAGGTTTACCCGGTGAGAAAGTAGAAATTATTGATGGTGATATTCTCATAAATGGAGAAATAATCACTGAGCCATACTTAAGAGAAGAAATACAAGGAAAAACAATCCCTAAATACCAAAATGAATTCGAAGTACCACCAATGAGCTATTTTGTCCTTGGTGACAACCGCACAAATACCTCAGACTCAAGAAATTGCTTTGCATCAAATCCAGATGAATTAAGAGCTTGTGAAAAAAATGAACTTTCATATTACATTGAAGGGGAAAATATTGTAGGCGTTGTTACAAACCACTAAGTAACATTCCCTTTACAAACCTTTGTAACGAAGGCATCATGAGCGCAGTTATAGAGGGTGGTACTTAACCCCATCAACATGCACTTCAATCAACTTAAAGAGATCATCAAACATCTTCGAAAGGTAGTGCCGTGTAATCAATGTGAGCGCAAATTCGAGCCGGAAGGAATTCAGGTTCTCAGCACCTATGGTGATGAGGGGCTCTTTTACTTTTCGTGCTACAACTGTCTGAATCAACTGGTCATTCATGTGACCGTTGTTGATGATAACGACAATGAAAAAAGCCTCAACATTCAAGCGGCTAACGCGCCGGAAGTAAGCAAAAACGACGTATTGGATATACACAATTTCCTCGCCGGATTTAACGGTGACTTTAAAAATCTTTTCTCTGAAACCCACTAATCATGAAAAAAACTCTTTCTCTGGCTCTTACCCTTGGAACTCTTGTAGCTTTTGCCGGATGTAACCAGGCACAGTCAGAAGCGGATCGACTTCAACAGGAAGCTCAATCACGAATTAACGACGCAAACCAACAGGCACAAGAACTACAACAACAGGGTGAACAAATGATGAACGACGCACAGGAAAAAATGCAACAGGCGCAGGACGCCGCAGACGCCGTTCAAAAACTCGCGGAATAACCTTCCAACAACTTCAAAGCCACGCCCCACATTCAGGGCGTGGTATTTTTTACCAGCATGAGCGTGAAACTGAAAGCACAACTCCACGTCCACACAAAACAGGACCCGGTTGAAAATATCAAACATACCGAAAAACAAAAGATCGACTTCGCCGCCAAACATGGCTACGAAGTTATGGCTATTACCTGCCATAATGTTTTTATCTTCAATGAGGATCTCCGCAAATATGCAGAGGAAAAGCGTATTCTCCTTATTCCTGCTATTGAAAAAAGTGTCGAACGAAAACATGTGCTCATTCTCAACGCCGATGTAGAGGCTCAAAAAATCAAAACCTTCAACGACCTTCGCCTCTACAAAAAAAATTATCCTGATTGCCTGATGATTGCCGCTCACCCATACTATCCCGGACCAATATCGCTCCACAAAAAACTGGAAGAGCATATCGACATTTTCGACGCCATTGAATACAGCTGGTACCACTCAAAACGGATCAACAAATACAACGAAAAAGCCGTAGCAATGGCTGAAAAACACGAAAAAACCATTGTGGGAACAAGCGATAATCACCTTCTCCCCTATTTTGACGAAACCTTCAGTACCATTGAATCCAAAGAAAAAACTGTTGAATCCGTACTAAAAGCCATCCGCGACGGCCACGTCACCTTCGTCAGCCACGATCAAACACTCTGGACCATGTTCTACGTGATCGTGAAGATGCACCTGCTCCAACTCATTAAAAAGATCAGCCTCCGCTAACTAGAAGAATTCCACATAAAATGGTATAATAAACAAAAATAAAGACATACCATGGAATTCCTCGAAAACATAAAAAAGAAGGCGCGTGAACTCAACAAGCGCATCGTTTTTCCTGAAACACAGGATCCCCGCACACTCAAAGCCATTGCCATCATTATCGAAGAAAAATTGGCAACGCCCGTTCTTTTGGGCAAAGAGAACGCTATTAAAGAGCTCTGTGAAAAGGAAAACATTACTATCGACTGGTCAAAAGCAGAATTCATCGATCCGGAGGACCCGGCCTACACGGAAAAATACGAACAAGAGCTCATCAAGCTCCGTGGCAAAAAAGGCATGACCCCGGAAAAAGCCAAAGAATGGATCGCCAACATCAACTACTTTGCCGTAATGGTTGTCCAATGCGGTGATGGCGACGGATTGGTAACAGGAGCCAACGTACCATCTGCCGACACCTATCGTCCGGCACTCCAAATTATTAAAACCAAAGAGAAATTCCACAAAGTTTCAGGGATTTTCTTCATGGTTTTCGAGGATCGTTTGATTCTCTTTGCCGATTGCGCACTCAATATTGATCCCAACTCTCACGACCTGGCGGACATTGCTATCGACAGCGCCGAAACCGCCAAAAAGTTTGGTATTGAGCCACGCGTGGCACTCCTTTCATACGGCACCAACTCTCACTACGACCATCCATACATTCAAAAAGTGAAAGAGGCAGTCAAAATCATCAATGATCGCGCTCCAGAGTTGATGGTGGAAGGAGAAATGCAGGTGGACGCGGCATTGGTTCCAGAGGTAGCGGCACGCAAATTCCCGGAATCCAAAATCGCCGGAACCGCGAACGTCCTCATTTTCCCGGACCTGCAGTCCGGCAACATTGCTTACAAACTGGTGGAACGACTGGCCAAAGCCAAAGCCATTGGCCCAATTCTCCAGGGTCTCAACAAGCCGGTGAACGACCTTTCCCGCGGCTGCAGCACTCAGGACATTGTGGACCTTACCGCCATCACCGCCTGTGAATCCGAACTATGAAAATCCTTGTCATCAACGCCGGATCTTCATCACTTAAATACGAGCTTTTCAACAAAAAGCTCGACTCTCTTGGTGATGGATACATTGAAAGAATCGGACAAAAAGGACAGATTCCCAATCATGAAAAAGCTGTCAAACAAGCCCTTGAATCAATCCAGGAAAAAGGACTCGTTGCCTCTTTGGCAGAGATTAAAGCTGTTGGGCATCGCGTGGTCCATGGTGGCGAAAAATACAGCGCCCCTGTACGCATAACTCCATCCGTTCAAAAAGAGATTCAAAAACTGTGCAAGCTTGCGCCATTGCACAATCCCCCAAACCTGGCCGGTATTAAAGCCTGCAAAAAACTCCTCCCAAAAGCCGCACAAATCGCCATTTTCGACACAGCTTTCCATCAAACCCTTCCCCAAAAAGCTTTTATCTATGCTCTTCCATACGACCTCTACAAAAAGGAGGGCATTCGCCGATACGGCTTTCACGGAACCAGTCACCTTTATCTGAGCAAAGTTGCAAAAAAACTTCTTGGAAAAAAGGCGGACCGGCTTGTCACCTGCCATTTGGGAAACGGATCCAGTCTTGCCGCAGTCAAAAATGGAAAATCCATTGATACCACCATGGGATTCACGCCCCTTGAAGGTGTTCCAATGGGTACCCGTAGTGGGGACATTGATCCAGCCATAGCCGTAAAACTCTCCCAAAAGTTGGGACCGGAAAAAGCAGACAATCTGCTCAATAAACAGTCCGGACTATTGGGACTCACAGGTAAAAGTTCCGACATGCGCGACCTGCTCGCTACACGCAAATCGAATAAAAAATCTCAACTGGCTATCGACATCTTTTGCTATAAAGTAGCCCAAAAAATTGCCGCATTTACAGCCTCTCTCCAGGGATTGGATGCCATTGCCTTCACCGGTGGAATCGGTGAAAATTCAGGCTATATTCGTGCTCAGATCTGCCAATACCTCCCTCATCTTGGAGTAAAAGTCGATGCCGCAAAAAACAGAGCAAACACAACACTCTTCAGTGTAAAAGAAAGTAAAGTCAGTCTTCTCGCTATTCCAGCCGACGAAGAAAAAGAGATCGCCAGCCAAACCCTCAAGCTTTTATAGCAAAACAATAAAATTAAACTTGCGTCAAACGGCGGATACCTCTAGAATAGATCCGCTATTTTTGAAGCAAAAATGCTCCCATTTCAAAAAACAACGGTTTATAGAAAAGCGCTCGAAACGCTTCAACAAGTCCTTCACGAATATACCAGACAAAACGATCCTCACCTTGCCGGACGGCTTCAGGAAGAGGCTTTCGATGTAACCACAAATCTGGCCAAAGCCTTTAGCAAACTCAAAAAAGATGAACAAATGCAGCTCAAATCTTCAATTGAAGGAGTAGTGAGTATGATTGCCTTGCTCGATTTATCGCAACAAAGCAAAAATAATATCTCCTCGGTTAAAAGAGAGCTCCTGGTCGACAAGTTGCGATGCCTCCAATCCGACATTGAAAATTTTAAAAAGACGCAGAAAAAAATTCTGATCCTCAGCGCCAAAATGGGCCACGGCCACATGAGTGCGTCATCGGCGATTGAAGAAGCGATCCAGGAACGCTACGGCTACGATTACGATGTTGAAATCATCGACTTTGTTGAACTGCTCAGCTCCACCATGAACGCGTTTTCAAAAAGATATTATGAAAGTTCGGTAAAGTTCGCCCCAAACATGTACAAACTCCTCTACGAAAGTTCCAACAAAAACGTCCAGATCATCAAACTGTTGAACCAAATCAACTATCCATTTGTTCTCTCCAAAATCAAAAAATTTTTTGAAGAAAAACAGCCGGCATTGCTCATCTCAACCTTCCCAATCTGGAACTACCTGGCCGCCGATATCTGGAAAAAGTACAACAAAGATGCCAAATTCATTAGCGTTGTAACCGATTCAATCACCATTCATAACAGCTGGGTTTTGGCCGATACCGACCATTACATCGTGGCCAACGAAGACACCAAACAGTCTCTCATTGATTTGGGTGAACAGGAAGAAAAGATCAAAACATTAGGATTCCCGGTGAAGCTGGATTTCATGGAAAACATCGACCAAAAAGCTTTCCTAAAAAGGCTGAAACTCAATCCTAAAAAGAAGACGATCCTCTTTTTGCCCACCTCGCAAGGAACGCGCAAAAACCAAAAAATCGTTAAAAACATTATGGAGTTCGACCCACACGTAAACCTGATCATCATTACCGGACGCGACTCAAAGAACAAACCAAAGCTGGAAAAAATCACATCAGGAAGAGAAAACGTTCGTATTATTGGATGGACCAACAAAATGTCTGACTTCATTAAAGCTGCAGATATTGTAGTCACCAAAGCCGGTGGAGCAACCATCATGGAATGTATTGCCGCTGCCAAACCAATGATCATCACCTCTGTGATTCCAGGGCAGGAAGAAGGAAACGCTCAGCTTATCAAAAAATATCACCTTGGAATTGTATGTGGATCACGCGACAACATCTCCGAGCATATCGACTACATCAACAAAAACCGCTCAACTTTCGACCGTTATCTCACAAAACAGAGCAACCCAAAAGCCGCGCTCGACATTGCTGAATTCATCCACGAACTACTGGAAGCCGAGGTTTA
>JAGQLQ010000070.1 GCA_020429235.1 Candidatus Peregrinibacteria bacterium
GGGCGGGTGGCGGAACTGGTAGACGCGCTACGTTCAGGTCGTAGTGGCCGCAAGGCCGTGGAGGTTCAAGTCCTCTCTCGCCTACCAAATGCTTCAGCATTCTTATTTTAAGCTCATAGAAAAAGCACTCCCGAAGGAGTGCTTTTGTGTGGCATTTTTGTAGAAGGTCTACTTACTCTTCATGGCTTTAGAGAGCCATTTTGAAGCGTGCTCTTTTCCCCCCAATCCAAAGGCAAGTCCGAGCGCCAATGCGAGCATTGCAACGAGTCCGGTAAAGAGGATCTCGATAAGGCTTGTTGCAACATTCAACTGCGCAAGGCTGGCCATAAATGTAAAGATAATGATCGCCCACTTTGCAAGTGCTGCGAGTGTGTCGGCTGTGTGTTTTGTGACATGAGCTGTTTTTGCAGATTTCTGGACGACATCGTAAATGAACTGTCCGACAACCAATCCAATCGCAAGAATAACAACTGCAACAATCACGTTTGGAATGTAGAGTGCCACTTCCTGGAGGAAGAGGTTAATCTGCTCAAGCTTGAGAATGTCCACTACAGCTACGAGCGTAACGACGATGGCGAACCATTTTACAATCCAGGCAATCAATGCCGAGATGCTCAATTTAACGCCAGCATCTTTGAGTTTTTTGGTCGCATCGATTTTACCGATGATGCTGTCGACCTTGGTAAGCTCAACCAGTTTTTGAGCGAGCTTGCTCAAACCGTGAGCAATAATGAGTCCAATAATAAGGACTAAAAGGGCCCCGAAAAGTTCGGGAATGTAGGCGACAATTTTCGCCCAGAGATTTTGAAGCGATGCCACAACCGCTTCATTCCAGTCTTCAAAGTAATTCATACTTTGGGTGGGTTAAGGGTAAAAAGGGTAAGAAGGTTTAATTTAATTTGTACTATATCAGAAACTTGTTTTTTTGTAAAAGAATGGCTCTTTTCTGCTTTGGAGTTTTGCGATACAATGGCTGCAATGAAAAAGAAACAAAAACAACCGGTGATTCAGAAACCACTTGTTATTGCAGGAATTTTCCTGGTTCTGATTGTGATTCTAGCAGTGGCGGTTCAGGACTATTCCGGAGATGGAGTTGTGAAGGTTCAACCAACAGAAGAAAAAACAGAAGTTCGGGCTGGGACGCAGGTAGCATCGATTACTATTTTGCCAAAAGATGGAACTCCGACCGGGGAAGGTGAGAGTTCTCCAGCGACTGAAGGTTCTGAAGAACCTGAGCGTGCTTCGCGGACAACTGGTCCTGACTCAACGTTGATCGCCGGGAAGAATGTGACGTTTGCTATTGATCGATTTCAAAAGTTGGCGACACAACCGCTGAAGTTGAATATTTTTGATGATAATGATGTGGAGTTGGGGCCGGATTATCTGGAGACGATTCGTGGAGCCAAGGTGCACTTCTTTTTGGTTCACCATAATATGAAGTTGTTCCGGCATATTCTGGCTGACTATAGAAACAGTGTATGGAATGCGAGTGCCAATATGCCTTGGGCCGGAACCTATTATGCGTATGTGATGGTGGATCCTTTGCGTGGTGATCCTGTAACGTATCGGTATGATTTAGTGGTCCGGAGTGAATCTCCAGAAGATGAAGCAAAGGCAGACCCAACCTTGAGTGCCAATGCTATTGAAAGTTCGCGCTATAGCGCCACTATGGAAATGAAGCGGTTCGATGACTATCGTGGCTTTCTTTATGATGTGCAAAAAGATGGTCAGCCAGTTGTAGTGACTCCACATAATGATGCTCTTGGAGAGATGACGCTCTTTAGTCATAAGGATCCAAGTTTCATGCGCGTGGCCACGGCAGATGTGGCATCCCAGGAAGGGCTTGGAAAAATTTCATTCTCGATGGCAAACCTTCCAGTCGGTCGATACACCGCGTTTATGGAAGTAATGATCGATGGACAGATTCGAACGTTTGCTCACACTTTTGATATTGGACAGCCGGATGATGATGGGAATCCGGAAGAGGCTTAGTCGCTGTTTTGGGCCTGGTGAACATCCAGCTGGACGTCTTCCCAGTTTTTGGCTTTGAGCGCGGCTTCAGCAGCAGACTGTTCAGCTTTTTGCTTACTGCTCCCCTCTCCTTCAGCAATCAATTCGCCGTTGAGATAAGCCCCCATGATGAACTTTTTATCATGATCCGGTCCGCTTTCCCGTACTACATCGTACTTTGGCGTAATTCCCAACATCTCCTGGGAGATTTCCTGGAAACGTGACTTGGAATCAATGTGAAGTCCTTTTTCCAAAATTGATGAGAGTTTGGCAAGGATCATGTTGTCGATGAATTCGTGCGCGACTTTATATTCCTGATCCAAATAAATTGCACCAATGAGAGCTTCGAGGGTGTTGGCAAGAATGTATTTCTTCTGTCGCCCACCGCTCCGTTCTTCCCCCCGTGAAAGATAGAGGTATACTCCCAGATCCAACGATTCAGCAATTTCTGCCAGATGTTTTCCTTTGACCAATGCCGCACGCCAATTGGTCAACACGCCCTCTCCTTTACTTGGGAAATTTTTGTAGAGAAATTCAGTGACGACCAGTTCCAAGACAGCATCACCCAAAAATTCCAAACGTTCGTTGTGTTGTGATTTCTTGTCTTTGTGCTCGTTCACATAGGATGCATGCACGAAGGCGGTGTCGAGCAATTCAGCATCTTTGAATGTGATGTTTATCTTTTTTTCGAGGTCTTGGTATCGATTCATGAGAACGATTTATTTTTTCTTTTTCTCAAGGGCTGATTTGTTGGCCTTCTCTGGCGATGGCTTTTCAGCACCTTCTGGTCGGTATTTATGCATCACAGAGCTGAGTACTCCATTGATGAATTTTGCAGAATTGAGATCTCCATAACTTTTGGCAATCTCCACTCCTTCATTAATGGCAACAATCGGGGGAACATCTTTTGAGTAGATGATTTCATAAATGCCAATAGCAAGAATAGCACGGTCCACCGGAGCAATTCTTTCAATCGGCCATTCAGGGGCTTCTTCCTGCATAACCTTGTAGATATCCTCCTTTTCTTTCATGATCCCTTTTAAGAGATCTTTGGCAAAATCTGTGTCTTTCAGCTTGTTGGCGAACTCTTCCGTGCAGTGCTCCAGTTCTACTTCCAAATCAACACCTGTTCGGAATTCGAATGCAAAGATAGTTTGCATTACCGCGATTCGAGCTAGGTGCCGATAAGATGCCATGATATGTCAAAATTAGGCGAACACAGAAACCAGATTTACGCCTTTACCTTGGTGATTTTTTCGATCTCTTTGTTCTTCTTTGCTTCGTCTGTCAGAGATTCTGCTTTCTTGTAGGTGTGCATTCGTCCATCGATCAATCCCTGCAACTTTTCGAGCTTCTTGC
Source organism: Candidatus Peregrinibacteria bacterium (assembly GCA_020429235.1). Taxonomy (GTDB): domain Bacteria; phylum Patescibacteriota; class Gracilibacteria; order UBA1369; family UBA1369; genus JAGQLQ01. The sequence continues at coordinate 3,370 of JAGQLQ010000070.1, forward strand.
GCTTGAAACTTGCGTATCGGGCACGTGTCTTTGACTTGGGTGTTTTATATTTCGGTACTGGATGTTTAGCCATGGCTTTACTTGATTAGTTTTTTGAGATCTTTAAATGGTTTGTTCTCTTCTGCGATTTCCGGCTCTTTGCACTTACACTTTTTCTTGTTTCTATTAACGCCACATTGAGGGCAAAGGCCTTTGCAGCCTTTAGAGCATACTGAAATAAGTGGAAAATGCAAGATTATTTCTTGTCGGATCATCTCGTAGAGGTCGATAGTCAGATCTTTGAGGTTAATAAGGAAAATACCGTCGAAATCGGGATCGTTGTCTGGTTTTTGCGAATAGAAGGTTCTTTCGCAGCTTTCGATGTCGATGTCGTAACCGTATTTGGTCAGGCATCGTTCGCATTCCAGTTCCACAACTGTCTCGATTTCGCTTAAAACAACAGTTATTTCCCCTTTTGATTTTACCAGGAGAATATGACCATCAATGACCGATTTGGGAGCAATCTCTTTTGGATTAAAGTCCAGTTCCCTTTCAAAATCTTCTTCAACAACGCTTCCCTCTGGTCCATTCCAGAGTTTTCCAATGTGAATAATAAAGCTGTCTTTGGATTCTTTCATTTAGTCTCGTGATACTGCCCCCATAAGGCGGAGAATGTAAATAAAGAGGTTGAAGAGGTCCAGGTAGAGGTTGAGAGCAGCCTCCATTGGGGTCATTTCCTGCATCATTTTTATTCGTTGGATGTCGTACATGGTAAACGCGCTGAAGAGTACGACTCCAATCCCTGCAAAAACCATTTCAAAAGTGTTTCCCCACGGCACGAAAATGCCGATGACCGAAACGACAATCATCCCTAAAAGTCCCGCCCATAAGAATCCTGACATTCCTGAAAGGCTTTTCTTGGTTACCCAGCCGAAAATGGCTGTGGCAGCAAAGGTGCATGTGGTTGCCAAAAGTGCCTTGATGATGATTTCCGGTCCGAATTCCACAAGGAAGAGCGCCAGGAGCGGAACGATAGTTACTCCTGTAATAAAGGAAAAGGCGATAAATAAGAGATAGTTGAGCGGTCGCTTTTCTGCCCAGAGGCGTGAAGTGAAAATGATAATGAGTTCAACGGCAAAGAGCACATACATGCTGATTGGGTTGGCGATAAAGAGTTCTGCCAGGTATGTGAATCCGGCATAAGTTCCTGCTGCCGACGTAAGGACCGCAAGACCAAAGTAGAAAAACACTTTTGATACGTAGGAATAGTCCTGTGTATAGCTAGCGGTCTGTGAGAGTGGTGATGTCATAGTTTCCAGTTTATGGAATGGTTTCGAAATGGTAGGAACAACAGTAGCACGAAGGCTTTTACATAGCAAGGGCTTGCGCTTTTTTAGGGCAATGGTACTATTTGGGCCAGTGTAATTTTTTGTATGAAACAGACAGGTTTTCGGTCGTGGGTGGAGTTATCGCGTGAAAACGCGGAGCATAATGTGAAAGTTTTGCGCTCTCTGGTTGGTGACCGGATTATTTGTAGTGCTGTTAAAGCCAATGCTTATGGGCATGGGTTGGCGGAAATGGGGCGGCTTTTGGTTGAAGGTGGAGTGGACTGGTTGGCAGTGGACTGTTTGGAAGAGGCTTTGTTGTTGAGAGAGAATGACGTGAAGGTGCCGATCTATATTATGGGTTATACGCGTTTGGACGATTTGGAGACTGTGGTGGATCAGGGATTTAATTTTGTAGTGTACAATCCTGAAACATTTGAACGGTTAAATGCTGTGACTCAAAAGCTTGGGAAGCCAGCTTTAACACATTTGAAGCTGGAAACCGGAACGAATCGGCAGGGTGTGATGGAAGGAGATCTGGAGGAAATTGCTCGTTTTTATAAAGAGAATGAGCGATTGGAGCTGATTGGCGCTGCTACACATTTTGCGAATATTGAAGACACCACGAACCATGAATATGCACAGCAACAGTTTGCTCAGTTTGAGAAAATGCTGGGAATGCTTGCGGACTTTGGTTTGAAACCCAAATATCGACACTGTGCAAATAGCGCGGCAGTGATCCTCTTTCCGCATACCCATTTGGATTTTGTTCGTCCTGGAATTGCCAATTATGGTATGTGGCCTTCCCGTGAGACATTTGTGACTGCGCAGGAGCAGAAGCGTGATATTGAACTGAAGCCGGTTTTGGAATGGAAAACAAGGGTGGCCGAAGTGAAACATATTCCAAAAGGGAGCACTATCAGTTATGGACGAACGTTTGAGACAAAAAGGGATTCTGTGATTGCCGTTTTGCCGATTGGGTATTCAAACGGTTTTCCACGGTCACTATCCAACCAGGCGCATGTTTTAATTGGCGGAGAGATGGCGCCGGTTGCGGGACGGGTGATGATGAATATGGTGGTGGTGGATGTGACTGATATTCCAGGGGTCCAGGTGGAGGACGAAGTGGTGATTATTGGAAAGCAGGGTAATAAGCGTATTACTGCAGAAGATGTTGCTGCGCTGGAAGGAACTATTAATTATGAAACAACCACAATGATTAACCCGGCGACGGCGAGGTTGGTGGTCTAGTAGTTTTGAAAAGGGAAACTTGCATTGCGTGGGCTGTTTTCGGTGTGAAGGGAGGCGGCCGCGGGGCGGCCGCCTCCCTGAAGTATAG
>JAGQLQ010000071.1 GCA_020429235.1 Candidatus Peregrinibacteria bacterium
CGCAGTCGAACATGTCGATGCCGCGTTTTACGGCTTGGGTGATGTCTTCGGGGGTGCCGATGCCCATGATGTAGCGGGGTTTGTCTTTGGGAAGGTAGGGGAGGATTGCGTCGACCATGGCCCACGTGGTTTCGCGGGGTTCGCCGACGGCGAGGCCTCCAATGGCGATTCCCGGTAAATCCAGATCGACCATGAATTTGGTGGATTCAATGCGGAGATCTTCAAACATCCCTCCTTGAATGATGGGGAAGAGTGCTTGTTGTTTGCCGGATTCTTTCACAAGTTTTTCATGTTCTTTTTTGCACTTTAGAACCCACCGATGCGTTCGATCCATGGACTCTTTGGCGTACCGCTTGGTTGCACCTGCTGGTGGGCATTCGTCAAAAGCCATGATGATATCGGCTCCAAGATCGTGTTCAATCTCCATGACTTTTTTCGGAGAGAAAAAGTGTTTACTCCCATCCAAAAATGATCGGAACTCCACTCCATCCTCTTTGACTTTGGCCAGTTTTTGTCCGCTGGATCCGAGTCCTAAAGAAAACACCTGATATCCGCCTGAATCGGTGAGGATCGGGCCATCCCAGTTCATGAATTTATGGAGACCTCCCATTTTGGCGACCAGTTTGTGTCCGGGGCGTAAATAAAGGTGGTAGGTGTTGGCAAGGATGATTTGCGAGCCAATCTCTTTGAGCTCTTCGGGCTTCATGGTTTTTACGGTCGCCTTGGTCCCGACGGGCATGAAGACCGGTGTTTCAATCTCTCCGTGTGGAGTGACGAACTTCCCGATGCGCTCGTGCCCTTGGCCTTCTTGTTGTATTGAAAAATCAAACATATTATTTTCCTAAATAGAGTTCTCCTACCTTCTTGTTGGAGAGGAGTTCTTTCCCTGTTCCTTCCAGGCGGTTTTCTCCGAGTTCTAAAACATACCCCCGGTCAGAATATTCTAAAGCGATGTTGGCGTTCTGTTCCACCATGAGAACGGCAGTCCCAGATTGCTTGATCTCTTCACATTTTTCAAACACTTCGGCCACGATTTTCGGTGCGAGTCCAATGGATGGTTCGTCTAAAAGCAGAAGTTGAGGCTGGAGCATGAGCGCGCGTCCAATCGAAACCATTTGTTGTTCGCCTCCAGACATGGTTTTGGTTTTTTGATGGCGGCGTTGGTAGAGTTTTGGAAATTTTTCGTACACATAGTGGAGATCCTTTTTAACTTTGGCTTTATCGCTGCGAATGAATGCCCCCATCTCTAAATTTTCTTCAACGGTGAGGGAAGGGAAGACACTGCGGCCTTGCGGAACATAGCAGATTCCTCGTTTGATCACGTCGGCTGTTTTGACGCCGACCATGTTTTCTTCATAGAAGTTGATCTTTCCTTCAACAATGTTCGTCATGCCGAAGATGCTCTTGAGAACGGTGGATTTTCCCGCACCGTTTGGCCCGATGATCGTGACGATCTCTCCTTCTTTTACGTGAATGTTCACATTTTTGAGGATGTTCGGACCGCCGTAGTTGGCTGTGAGGTTTTGAATCGTAAGCATGAGGGTGGGTTATTCGTTTTTCTTTCCAAGATAGGCTTCAATAACGCGTGGATTGTTTTGCACCTCTTCGGGTTTGCCAACCGCGATCTCTTGCCCTTGGTCCATCACCACAATTTTGTGCGATATGTCCATAATAAACTGCATATTGTGTTCTACAATAAAGAATGTTTTGCCCTCTTTGTTGAGCTTGAGGATGTAGTCGCGGATCTGATTGAGGAGTGTGAGGTTGATTCCGGCTGCTGGTTCATCGAGCATGATGAAGTCGGCTCCGGTTGCGACGGCACGAGCGATTTCTAAAAGTTTTTTTTGTCCATACGAAAGATCGCCCGCGTTGAGGTGCGCTTTGTCGGCAATGCCAACATCTTTCAAGAGTTTCATGGCTTTGACTTCTAACGTTTTTCTTTTTTTCCTGGTTGGAGTGAAAACATTTTTGAGCTTGTCTGGATGATTTGGGAAAGCCACGATAATGTTATCGATCGCTTTCATCTCTGGGAAGATGCGAATGGCCTGAAACGTTCGTCCAATCCCTGCTTGTGCGCGTTTGTGGGCTGGCCACTTGGTCATATCTTCTCCTTTTATATGGATGTGTCCT
>JAGQLQ010000011.1 GCA_020429235.1 Candidatus Peregrinibacteria bacterium
GACTTTGATGGTGACCAGATGGCGGTACACGTACCACTTTCTCAATCAGCGCAGAAAGAGGCTCACGAAATCATCGCTTCAACATCAAACCTCCTCAAACCATCAGCCGGTGATCCAATTATCACCCCAACACAAGACATGGTTTTGGGATGCTACTACCTCACCAAAATGACCAAAGGAAAAGCTGGTGAAGGAATGCAGTTTGCCGACGTCAACGAAGCTATGATGGCCTACCAAATGGGTTATGTTGACCTCCAATCCCCTATCGTTGCTCGTACAGGCGAAGGTGAAGAGACTGAACTCAAAGAAACCACTATCGGACGAATCATTTTCAACAGCCTTCTTCCAAAAGAGATCGGATTCCTCAATGAAACCATCGACAAAAAGAAACTTGGCCGACTCGTGGGAGACTGTTTCGAAAAGTGTGGAAACGCAGTAACATCACGTGTTGCTGACGAACTCAAACGTATTGGATTCCTCTTCGCAACCCGATCAGGACTTTCAATCGGACAGGACGACATGGTTATCCCTGGAGAAAAAGACAAGATCATCGACGATGCATCAGAAGCCATCAAGAAGATTCAGGACTTCTTTAACAAGGGTCTCATCACCGATGACGAACGGTACAACCACACTATTAAAGTATGGTCACAAGCCAAATCTGACATCACCACTTCTATGATCGGAAGTATCGACGACGAAAACGATCTTCACTACATGATCAACTCTGGAGCGCGTGGTAACTGGGGACAGATCACCCAGCTCTGTGGAATGAAGGGACTCGTTGCCAATCCGGCCGGACGAACAATCGAACTTCCTATTAAATCCAACCTTAAGGAAGGATTTACCATTCTTGAGTACTTCATCGCGACACACGGAGGACGTAAAGGTAAATCCGATACAGCGCTTAAAACAGCGGAAGCCGGATACCTCACACGTCGTCTGGTGGATGCCGTACAAGACGTTGTTATCCGTGAAGACGATTGCGGATCAAGCTTTGCTCACGAAGTAACTCGTGAAGAAAGTGAACAGATTGGTGAATCATTTGAACACCGTATTTACGGACGTGTATTGGCTCAGGCAGTCGCCGATGAAAAGTCTGGTGAAGTCATTGCCGAAGCCGACAAAGAGATCGACAAAGATGTATTGCAAGCTATCACCGACCACAACGTTGATAAGGTTTTGGTCCGATCAGTAATGACCTGCCAGACCAAGGGCGGAATTTGCGTGAAATGTTACGGAAAAGACCTTGGAACCAACGACACTGTTGAAGTTGGAACGGCTGTCGGAATTATCGCCGCTCAAAGTATTGGAGAACCGGGAACGCAGCTTACTATGCGTACCTTCCACATGGGTGGTGTAGCTGGTGAAGGAGATATTACACAGGGTCTTACCCGTGTAGAAGAGCTCTTCGAAGCCCGAACCCCTAAGAGTCCTGCTCTCTTGGCAGAAATCGACGGGAAAGTGAAAGTTTCACGAAAGGGTGGAAAGACCGAAATCACACTCATCTCTGAAGAACCTGTTGAAGATGCATACGACATCACTTCTGACTACGAAGTGATCGTGAAGAAGGGTGACGTGGTGAAGGAAAAAGATGTTCTTGCTAAGAACAAGCACAACAAGAGCGTTATCCGAACCAAGAGCCCAGGAAAGATTAAAGATGCATCAGAAGACATGGTCACCGTTGTCAGTGAAGGAAACGTAGAAAAAACCTACGACATTCCATTTGGTCGAACCCTCAAGGTTCAAAACAACCAAACAGTGACCAAGGGACAAGCCCTTACTACAGGACACTTCAACCTGCGTGAACTCATGAAGCTCACCGATCTCTACACCGTTCAGAAATACATTATGACCGAGGTGCAGAGCATCTACGCTTCTCAGGGACAAACCATTAACGACAAGCATATCGAGATTATTGCACGACAAATGCTTTCAAAGGTGCGTATCCTTGATGCTGGAGACAGCGTATTCCTCCCAGGAGAAATGACCGACATTATGCGGTTTGAAGAGGTCAACCGGGAACTTGAGAAGGATGGAAAACGGATTGCCAAGGGTGATCGTCTCCTCCTCGGACTTACACGTGTTTCTCTTTGTACCGACAGTTGGCTCTCTGCCGCTTCCTTCCAGGAAACAATCCGTGTACTGGTTGAAGCAGCAACCACCAACCGTATCGACAATCTTGAAGGACTCAAAGAAAACGTTATTATCGGTAAGCTTATTCCTGCCGGAGAGACCTACAAGAAGCTCAATCCAGAATATATGCCTCCAGCCCCAATGGCAGAGGACGGAACTTCTGAAGAGGATGAACGTCAGTTCGCCATTATCTAGTAAAATTGGCTTGCACTTTTACAACCATTTCTGTAAAGTAGGCAAGCCAGATCGCACGAAAGTGTGATCTCTAACACATAAAACAGTATGCCAACAATCAATCAACTCATTCGGAAAGGACGCCAGAACAAGACTAAAAAGAGTAAGTCTCCGGCTATGCAGACCACCTTCAACACTTTGAAGAATCGATCTGTAAAATCCCCTTCTCCACAAAAACGTGGTGTTTGCCTGAAGGTAACCACTATGACACCAAAGAAACCGAACTCAGCGCTTCGAAAATACGCTCGTGTACGGCTTACCAACGGTGTTGAAGTAAATGCCTACATCCCAGGTGAAGGACACAACCTCCAGGAACACTCAGTTGTTATGATTCGTGGTGGAAAAGTAAAAGATCTACCAGGTGTCCGATACCACATCATCCGTGGAAAGCTGGATACACAAGGTGTGAACGACCGAAAGCAGGGACGTTCCCGCTATGGTGCTAAGAAACCAAAGAAATAGTATAAAACAACCCCACAATGGCTCAAAAAAGAAGCATGCACATCCCGGAAAACTCTTCTCCACTCCAAGAAAAGTTCATCAACTATCTGATGAATGATGGAAAGAAGAACACTGCCCGACGCATTTTTAAAGACACTTTTGGAATCATTTCCAAGAAGGATCAACATCCGGAAAAAGTGTTTCAACGCGCAGTCGACAACGTGAAGCCAAACATGGAAGTAAAGGCCAAGCGTATTGGTGGATCAGTGTATCAGATTCCGGTTGAAGTAAAACCAAACCGTCAGATTGCACTCGCGTTCCGATGGATTATTGGTTCAGCCCGGTCTGGAAAAGGTGCTCCAATGGCAAAAAAGCTCGCAACCGAACTTTTGAATGCCGCTAACGGAGAAGGAACAGCTGTAAAGAAGAAAGAGGATACGCTCAAAATGGCAGCTGCCAACAAGGCTTTTGCTCACTACGCGCGTTACTAAAGCAACTGACCCACAAAAAATTCAAAGAGCCTGCGGTGAAAATCACAGGCTCTTTTTGAAATCTGTTGAGCTTTCAAGGTGGCAAATGCTACAATACCGCTTAGTTTAATAATCCTTTAATTTTATTCTTTATGAAAGATTCACAGGGTGGGTGCAAATGCGCTCAAGCATCTTCATGGATCATGCGTTTAGTGCTGGCACTCGTATTCCTCAATGCCTCATACATGAAGATTTTTATCTTCACTGTTCCAGGCTTTGCCCAATCAATGGGACTCCCGGAAATCGTTGCATGGCTCATTGCTCTTGGTGAGCTTGGCGCCGGTATTGGTATCATTGTTGGAAAACTGATCGCCTCACAAGACGCAAAAGGTATGCTCACACGTTTGAGTGGTGGAATTATTGCACTCATCATGCTCGGAGCAATCATCCTCGTAAAATCAAAAGGATTTGGCGATGGATTCCCTCAGGGTATAGCTGGAATGTATGCCGATCTGGCTCTGTTCGCCCTTGGTATGAACTTCGCTCTCATGGGGAATGTAGGAGGACACTGCGGACTTTGCGAGAAATAAGACGCTTTCGCCTCGATAAAGAATCAAAAGTCTGGCATCATCAAGCATGGTGCCAGATTTTTTTTTAACGATCAAAAACCGTGCTCAAAGCTATCCTCATTGATTGCATACCTCCAAACCTCTCACAAGAAGAGGCAGAGTATCGTATATTGGAGGCAGAAAACCTGATTAAGACCTATGGTGGTGTTGTTCTGGTAAAAAAGATCCAGAAAAAACTGATCCCCAACTATGCCACCTATCTTGGCAGTGGAAAAATTGACGAAATCATTGAAGAAAATGAAACCGCCGAAAAAGACAAAAAAGCCAACATCATTATCATCAACAACGAACTCAAACCCCGCCAAACATACAATCTAAGCGAAAAAATCCGCAAACATGATCTCAAAGTTTGGGATCGCATTGATCTGATTCTCAAAATTTTCCAAAAACACGCATCCACCAAGGAGGCCAAGCTGGAGATTGAGTTAGCCAGCATCAAACACATGGGACCGCGTATCTTTGGTATGGGAATTGAACTTTCGCGTCAGGCTGGAGGAATCGGAACCAGAGGACGGGGAGAAACCAATATCGAGTTCATGCGTCGTCACTTAAAAAAGATGGAACAGAGCATTAAAAAAGATCTGGAAAAGTGTCGCAAAGTCCGCAAGTTGCACAGAAAAAGCCGTAAACGCAAAAATCTGAAAACCATCGGGATTATCGGTTACACCAATGCCGGAAAAACCAGCCTTCTCAATACACTCACCGGAAAAGGCGCCATGGCTGCCGACAAGCTTTTTGCCACACTTGACACCCGCGTAGGAAAACTGGTCTTCCCACCTAAAACGCTCCGGGAAAAAAGTGCCGGCCAGCACGCCCCTCTTGAACCCAATTTTGGTCAAAGACCACCAAGCGAAGTACTGATCTCTGACACGATTGGCTTTATCCAAAACCTGCCTCCACAACTTATTAAATCGTTCCAATCCACCCTGGAAGAAACTATTGAAGCCGATCTTCTTCTCCATGTCATCGATATTTCTGATCCAAAAATGAACGATAAAATTAAAACGGTGAATGAAATCCTCGCACAAATAGACGTACTCACCAAACCATCCATTTACGTCTTCAACAAAACCGATATTCCCCACAAAAAAGATAAGGCTGCCCTTGCCCGTAAATATAAAAAGTACACCCCCTGCTTTGTATCAACATACAAAAAAGAAGGCATTGAAAACCTTAAAGATACCATTCGCCAAAGAATCTTCACTCTTTCTTCTTCAGACGCACAATAAACTCAGCCAAAGACTCAATAGTCATTTGAACATCATCAATACCAAGGTTTCTCTTTTCAACATATCCAATAGCTCCAGCCTCTCGGAACTGTTTTTTGAGATTGGTTGGACTTCGATTATCAGAAAAACCAATAAATTGCGTTTCCGGTAACAAACCATTAAGAGCTCCCACAATTTGTGGACCACTCATATTTCTTCTTAAATCATTATCGACCAACACAAAGTCCGGATGAAACTCCTGAAGTTGCTCAAGAATCTCTTCCAGAGAAATATTTCCTCTGTAAAGAATTCCCGTTGCCTCTCTACCATGAGCAATAAGGCCAGGAACAAAAGTAACATGGTTATGAAGATCATCATCAATCAAAACAAAAGAGTATTGGCCTAAACTCTCTAAAGCCTCCGAAGAAACCCCACTCAACTGTCTATATTTATCCTTTGCCCATCGGGCAAACCGACCCACAGAAGAAAACTTTTCAATAAGTTTTGCCATTTGCTCTTCTTTTGAAGGAGCAAGGACCTTATCCACCTGTCCCGATATTTCATCTTTCGTACTCATCAGCTCCTCTTCCACATGCTCATCCTCATGCGGCTCCTGGACAGGCTCCTTTCCATCTTTTTTTTCTAGATGTTCTGAAACATCAAACAAATCCTGCATTGATGAAAAATTAGTGACATAAGGATAACATCTTAATAACTCTTTACGCTATGTCAATAAATAAGAATGACAAATTGGTTTTATGCTACAATCAAATCAATAAATTTTTCAAAATCCATGAACCAATATAACCCTGTCACTCCACCTGGCGTAAAAAACGATCGTGGACGCATTGTCCTCATTCTTATTGTTGGCGCCATTGCTTTTGGCATTTTTAGTGCCTGGCCACATATTCAAAACCTTTGGGATGACTTCATGGTTGAAATTTCCGGAGAGTTTGGATTTCCATACGAAAGCCGCTACGACCAGGAGGATCAAGAATCTATTGTGGAAGAACCAATAACTGAAGAGCCAGAAATAACGACAGAAAGCAATTTCGAGGTAACCACCGAAAACAACTTTCAAATGCCAACTTATAGCGTGACGAACAGTACCGTTAATTCCAACGTCTCCGATGAAATGACCCAACAAATCCTTCGTGAATCACGGCAACAAATAATCGACGAAATGACCCGCAACGGCCAACAAGACCAAATTCCTCTGGTCTTACAAATGCTCGATCAGATGGAGGCTCAATACTAATCCTGCATGTAGCCACCAACCTGCAGATCCCACATCTTCCCATACATACTCCCCTTCCTGTTAATCAGGTCTGAATGCCGGCCATCCTCAACAATTTTTCCGTTCTGCAGAACCAAAATCCGATCCGCCGACATAACGGTCGAAAGCCGATGTGCGATAACAATAGTTGTTTTATTTTTCACCAGATTATCGAGGGCCTTTTGAATCAACATCTCAGACTCGCTATCAAGGCTGCTGGTAGCTTCATCAAGGATTAAAATTTTGGCATTGCTCAAAATTGCCCGGGCAATAGCCACTCGTTGCCGTTGCCCACCGGAAAGCTTCACACCCCGTTCACCAACAAACGTTTTGTATCCCTTTGGGAACTGCTGAATAAAATCATGGCAAAAAGCCATTTTTGCCGCTGCAATAACCTCTTCATCAGAAGCGTTCGTTCGTCCATAACGAATATTTTCCATAAGCGATCGATGGAAGAGAATTGGATCCTGTGGAACCAGAGCCATTGCACCACGCAAACTCTCCTGCGTAACATCGGCCACATTCTGGTCATCAACCAAAATCTTCCCTTTCTGAATATCATAAAAACGCAAAAGGAGCTTTGTAATCGTTGTCTTCCCTCCCCCGGAAGGCCCAATCAACGCCACTTTCTGCCCCGACTTAATCGTCAGATCAAAATTATTAATCACATGATCATCCGCTTCACTATACGTAAATGACACATTCCGAAAATCCACCCGCCCGGACAAAATCTTAAAACTCTTCGCTCCCTTCTTATCCTTTACTTCATGCGATTCCAAAAGAATCTCTGCCATCTCTTCAGCATCAGCAAAAGATTCATAAAAATCACGAACATTCCGCCCAAACGGCCAGACCTGATGGAAAATTTCAAACATATAAAGCTGAATCAAAACAAAATCAGCCACTTCAATGAAACTCAACTGCCAAAGTTCAAGTGCCACATACAGAATCCCAACCTCAAGCACAATCATAAATGCCGACTGCCCCATCTCTACATAATGATCAAAATCCCAGGCTTTCCGGGTTTTCTTATACCAACTCCTGGTAAGATTCTGAAAAGCCCTCCTCTCCTTTTTAAAACCAACAAACAACTTCACATTCTGATTGTTCGTAAATGTGTCCGCCAGTTGTCCGGAAATCTTTGAGTCTGCATGAGCTTTCGCCCGATCGTACTTTAATTTCTTGAGCGACAAAAAAACATTCAATGACATAAAAACAATAATCCACACAAAAACAACAAGACCAAGCCATTGATTCACCCACAAAAGAACTCCCAATATGATAAACATCCGATAAAAGAGACTCAAAAAATTATAGAGGATTAAATCGGCAATCCTCTCAAATGATCGCACAAACCGGTTTACCTTTTTCACCAGCGATCCCACAAAATTATCTGCAAAAAATGCATACGAATGATGATGAACATACTCAAAACAGTAGTCATATATGTCACGGACAGTCAGCGACTGATAGCGAATGACCGCAAAAGTATTAATACGCCAGGCAGCCCAGGCAAGGATTTCCCATCCAGCATAAATCGCCAGTTTTTGCAGCGCCATTGGCATAACATCCGATCCAGTCTCAGTTGCTAGAACATCAAAAAAATCACGAAGAGCAATAATCGCTACCATTTGAGCAGCAACCGCAATCAGCAGCCCGACCAAAGTCCCCAGAACAAGCCACTTATACGATTTCCCCAGCTTCCAATACAGCCGAGCCGTTTCCTTTAAACCAACTTTCTTCATAATCGAGCATAAAAATGGCCGCGTTTATCTCACGCAGCGAATGCGCCACTCCATTGTAAAGCAGCAAAACAATATAACGCAACAAAATTGAATTCGTTACAAGGTTAACGAAGAAATACGACGAATGACGTTAATTTTGCTCCTCTAGCTGTTCAACAAGAGCAATCCGCTCCCCTTCCAAAAACTTCATCTGGAAGTCGCTGAGCGACTCAGTATCTCCAGACTGGAGCTTCTCCTGAATCAAAGCCAGATAATCCTTCAAACCTTCATAATCGAGTGATTCCTTGGCATCGCATTGGCCAGCCAAAAGCACACCGGTATTCTTGGTATTTGAGAAAAACAAAACTCCCCGTTTTGCCACGTATGTCTCCTCCTGTTCACCATCCTTCAACACTACCGGGCTAAACGAAACCACTCCGGAAAACGAAGCATGGTCGGGCAGGAGCATCAAATCCCCCATCTCCGTACCAACATAAACTGATTCAACCTCTTTCGAGACAATCTCTTCTTCTGGTGTCCGAATTGTGAACAAAAACTTATCGTGCATAGGTATTATTTTTTAGCGTCTTTTTGGCGTTGAACTACCTCTTCAATCGTTCCCGCAAGGTAGAAGTGTTCTTCGTCGATATTGTCATGTTTTCCTTCAAGGATCTCCGCGAAACTTCGCACAGTATCCTCTACCTTAATGTACTGTCCAGGAGTACCGGTAAACTGCTCCGCTACGTGGAAGTTCTGTGAAAGGAACTTCTGAATCTTACGAGCTCGGTAGACAGTCAACTTATCTTCTTCAGAAAGTTCATCCATACCAAGAATCGCAATCACATCCTGAAGCTCTTTATACTTCTGAAGTATCTGTCGAACCTCTGAAGCCACACGATAGTGCTCTTCACCAACAATGTCTGCCTTAAGCGCCAAAGATGTTGAATCAAGAGGATCCACCGCTGGGTAAATACCAATCGAAGCCAAAGCACGGGAAAGCGAAATAGTCGCATCCAAGTGGGCAAACGTTGTCGCTGGCGCAGGATCAGTAAGGTCATCCGCTGGTACATATACCGCCTGAATCGACGTGATCGATCCAGTCTTGGTCGAAGTAATACGTTCCTGAAGCTTCGCCATGTCGGTCGCCAACGTCGGTTGGTAACCTACCGCAGAAGGCATACGTCCAAGCAGCGCAGAAACCTCTGAACCAGCCTGTGTAAATCGGAAAATGTTGTCGATAAACATCAAGATATCCTTTCCTTCATCCCGGAAACGCTCCGCCATAGTAAGCCCGGAAAGAGCCACACGCATACGGGCTCCAGGTGGTTCGTTCATCTGTCCGAACACCATGGCCAGCTTGTCGATAACCTTCGCTTCTTTCATTTCTCCAATAAGGTCGTTCCCTTCACGGGTTCGTTCCCCTACTCCGGCAAACACAGAGTATCCTCCGTGCCCTTTCGCTACGTTGTTAATAAGCTCCTGCATCATAACGGTCTTCCCTACTCCGGCTCCTCCAAAAAGAGCAATCTTACCTCCCTTAATGAATGGGCAAAGAAGGTCAATAACCTTTACTCCAGTTTCAAACACCTCCATAGACTCACTCTGTTCAGTAAAGGCTGGAGCCTCCTGGTGAATCGGACGTGTCTCAACATTCTCTGGCATATCTTCTCCTTCATCAATCACATCTCCAGTCACATTAAATACACGCCCAAGGGTCAACGGCCCCACAGGAACAGAAATAGGAGCCTTGGTGTCGATAACTTCATCACCAACAGCAAGCCCATCAGTCGTGGTCATAGAAACCGTTCGAACTGCTCCACCACCAAGGTGAGCCTGAACTTCCAATACAACCTTCGTTCCACTTGGTCCTTCTACTTCAAGCGCAGAATACGTATCCGGAATGTGATCAGTAAAATACACATCCACCACCACACCCACAATACGGGCAATCTTTCCTTTTGGAAGATCAGATGGATTGTCCATAGTCATTTGTTTCTCGGTTTTAGTAGCCATATTTCGTTAAGATAAAGAATAGTTTTATTATTATAATTAAGCCATCGATCCACTCACCAGCTCCGCAATTTCTTGGGTGATGGCTGCCTGGCGAGCCTTATTAAACTGAAGTGTCAGTCGGTGAA
Organism: Candidatus Peregrinibacteria bacterium; assembly: GCA_020429235.1. Taxonomy (GTDB): domain Bacteria; phylum Patescibacteriota; class Gracilibacteria; order UBA1369; family UBA1369; genus JAGQLQ01. The sequence continues at coordinate 10,257 of JAGQLQ010000011.1, forward strand.
TAATATCTCCAGCAGCGTCTGTCGCGTTCTGCATCGCAATCATACGACTCGAATACTCTGCCGCTTTCAGTTCCAAAAAGCTTTGCACAAAAAGTGCATGCACAATCTGCAATACCAACTCCTCCTGGAACTCCGCTTCGCTCGGTTCGTAAATCATTGGCGGTTCAAAATCTTCCTCTTCATCCTTCTCTGTCACAGAATCCAGACCTTCAGCCAAAGCTTCGGCATTCAAATGTTCATCAATCATCTCCAGTCCAAACGGCAGGAACGTCTTCACTACAGGGTAGAACACCAATGAGTTTTTGTAGTGTGGCGCTGCCATCACAATCTGCTTCACCTTCTTCTTATCCCAATATTCAAGAATCGCATCAATCAAATCGAGAGCTTCAAGAGAACTCATATCCTCATTCACTCCATTAAAAGATTGGTCGATCGGAATATTATTGTACTTCGCGTAATCCATACTCTTCTTTCCAATCGTCACCAGAATCCGATCTTCAGCCGGCGTATTCATCCACAGTTCAGACTGGAAAAGACCTTTAATCAAACGCGAATTAAGCGCTCCACAAAGACCTTTATCAGAAGTATAAAGAACAAAAACCGTCTTCCCGCTCTCCCGCTTCTCGCACAAAGACATATCGGTATTCTCATCAAATCCCCGCTTCAAAATATTCAAAAGCTCCCACGCAAAACCACGCGAACTAATCGCTTTCTTCTGGAATTTGCGCATCTTACTCGCCGCAACCAACTGCATTGCCTTGGTAATCTTGCGAGTATTCTTAGTCGCTTTAATCTTTTTCTTAATTTCGTTCAGTGATCCGCTCATAGCTTGAGTGCGAGTTAATAATTAGCTAAAGAAATCTTTCATAACCTGCTCCAGTTCCGCCTTAATATCGTCGGTCAATTCCTTCTTATCCATAATCTTGTCCACAAGCCCAGCCTGTGTTCCTTCCACATGCGCAAGAAGCGAGTGAATCTTTGCTACAACTTCATCCTCTGGAACGTTGTCCAGGAATCCTCCATTCGCAGCCCAGATAATCACAACCTCCTGCCAAAGCTTCCACGGAGAGTTTTGAGCCTGTTTCATTGATTCAACAATTCGCTTACCACGGGTCAGTTTTCGCTTGGTCGCTTCATCAAGATCAGAAGCAAACTGACTAAACGCCTCCAATTCGTAGTACTGAGAAAGCTCCAATTTGAGTGTTCCGGAAATCTTCTTAATAATCTTTGTTTGAGCCGATCCACCCACACGCGATACAGAAATACCAACGTTAATCGCTGGCCTGACACCACGGTTAAAGAGATCAGTTTCAAGGAAGATCTGTCCATCAGTAATAGAAATCACGTTGGTTGGAACATACGCAGAAATATCTCCTGCTTGAGTTTCGATGATAGGCAGAGCTGTCATAGAACCTCCTCCATAGTTTTCATTCAGCTTCGCAGCCCGCTCCAAAAGTCGGGAGTGAAGATAGAAGACATCACCAGGATACGCTTCGCGTCCAGGTGGTCGTCGGAGGAGCAGTGACATTTCACGATACGCCACCGCGTGCTTCGAAAGATCATCGAATACAATCAACACATCTTTTCCCTGATCCATAAAATACTCACCAATCGCAGCACCAGCATATGGCGCCAGGAACTGCATAACCGCAGACGAAGCCGACGGCGCAGAAACGATCAAAGAGTAATCAAGAGCACCATGCTCTTTCAATGTCCGGTAAATTTGAGCAGTCTTCGATTCACGTTGCCCAACCGCCACATAAATACAGATCATATCCTGACCTTTCTGGTTCAAAATCGTGTCGATTGCCACAGCAGTTTTACCAGTCTGACGGTCTCCAATAATCAACTCACGTTGTCCACGTCCAATCGGCACAAGCGCATCAATCGCCAAGATACCGGTTTGCAATGGTTGGTGTACTGACTTACGAGTCATAACACCTGGAGCAATCTTTTCATGAAGGTATCGTTTTTCTGCCTTAATCGCGCTTCCTCCATCAACCGGTTCTCCCATAGGATCAAGTACACGTCCAATCACATCATCACTTACTCCCAAATCCAAGAACTGTCCGTTCGCTTCAACAAAAAGTCCTTCACGAACTCCTTCTCCAGACTGAAGAACCAAAGCATACGCCATGTCCTTCTCAAGGTTCATCACCAATGCCTGGTTGTTCGTTCCCTGCACAGTAATCACTTCTCCCATCTTCAAACCAGTCAAACCTTTCACCGCAATAACTCCATCTTTATACGATTGAATCACCCCGTGACGAGTCTCGCCACCTTCGGATTCATCCCGGTCCAAAAAGAATGCCTCTTCAATGTTTTCTAAAAATACTTGTAGTTGATCTGTAGCCATAATGAATAATTAAGATAATTGATAAGCAAGTTGAGAAATTTTCTGAATCTTAGAAAGCCACGAGTGGTCCATCACTTTTCCATCAATAAACACTCGAAGCCCTCCAATAATTTGTGGATTGATCTGAAACTCCAAAAAGGAGTACGGATGTTTTTTTGCAAAATGCGCGCGCACCTCCTGGCGAATACCTTTATCAATCTCCTGTGATGACTGAACAATAATAGTTGGCTCTTCCTTAAAGTCTCGTAGGAATTTTTGTGCCTCTTCGGAAATCTCCTGATACGTCGATCCCAAAACATAGTCACGCATCGCCTTCCGGAAAAAAGAACCACCCGGGAACACCTCTTTCAACATTGCCAACTGCTTTTCTTCACTTTCAAAAAAGAAACTCCGATCAAACAAATCCAGTTTTGTTGCAAACTCTTTGGCAGCATAATCGGCAAGAGCTTCTAGAAGCTGCTTGTTTTCAGGTAAAAATCCATCGTTCATAAAGTTGATTGAACCATGAACCTGTTCCAAAAAGGTTGCCTCTTTCACAGTTGCCAAATAGTCCACAAAAGCCTTCGGATAATCACCCAAGTGCTTTTGAATTGCAGTCCGGCGCGCGCTCTCATCCATCTTCATGAATCCCTGCTCATCCTTCATGAGCTTGAGTGCGTCCCGCAAAAATGATCCCAGAGTTGTTAAGAACATATTACTGTTTATAAAGTTTCCAAGCTTCTTGGGTGCTTTCTTCAATCACCTCTTTTGGCACCTTGTTATGAACAATGTGAAGAACCATCTTTTCAACCAAAGAGAGAACCTCTTTCTGAACGCCAGCCTTAAGATTGGCCTTCTCCTCACTTACAACATGTTTCACATCTTCAATCATCTTCGCCTTCTTCGCGTCAATCTCAGCATCCGCATCTTTACGTTTTTGCTCAATTTCCTGATGGAGTCGTTTCATCTCCTCTTCCATCCTGGTTTGCATTTCCTGCTTTTCCTGAGCCATCTTTTCGCGAGCCTTCACCAACTCTTCTTTCAGCTTCTCCGCCTCTCCAACATTGTCAGAGATCACTTTTCGCCGCTTCTCCATCATCTCAATGACTGGTTTGGTAAAAAATTTCCCAAGCACCAGCACAACGATGCCAAAGTTGACTGCGTAGAGCAGGAGGGCCGAAATATCAATGCCTAAGCGGCCTAAACTTTCCATAATATTCGCGTAAATAATTAATGTTTTTCCAGTGGGACCTCACCCAGCCAGTTCAATCGTTATTGGGTTGCCACAATCGTGGAACCTTTTCCCATTTTGTCGGAATAGTTAGACTTTTGAGTAGGAAGCGAGCCGAAATCGTACGAGATGTATGAGACATACATTGAGGAGATTTCGGCGATGCTGACACCCTCAAAAGAAACTAAACAACAAAGAGAAGGATCAAAGCGACAACGAGCGAGTAAATACCAGTCGACTCAGTAATCGCCATACCAACAAGCATGTTAGAGAAAATCTTGTCAGCCATCTTTGGGTTACGAGCCATAGCTTCAATAGCCTTACCAGCTACGAAACCTTCTCCAAGAGCTGGTCCAAACGCTCCAAGTCCCATACAAAGACCTGCTGCGAGAAATTTTAGTGCTTCATCCATGTGAATAAAAAATTATGAAGTAAATAAATAAGTAATAAATATATTAAGTGGCCATAGCCTTCTTCTTATTCGCCTTCTCCTCTTTCCCCTGTTCAACCGCCTCTTCAATCGTGTTATGCATACCGGCAATAAATGAAAGCGAAAGTACCGCAAACACCAACGCCTGAATCAAACCGGACAAAAGCCCAAGTGCGTAGAAAGGCACTGGAACGAAATATCGGGTAAACACAGAAAGGCTCGCAATAACTACCACCATCACTTCCCCGGCAAACACATTTCCAAAAAGACGAGCTGAAAGCGAAATCACCTTCGCAAGCTCACCCACAATATCCAAAACTCCAAGGAAAAGATCCAGGAGAGCCTGTCCAACATCGGCAGGTTTTCGAATCTTCAAAATCGATCCAATTTTCACAAAGTTCCCCATCCACTTTATCGGAGACATACTAAACGCAATCACATTCGAAACCAGGAACGTAATAATCGCCAAAGCCAATGTAAGACTAAAGTGCGATGTCGGCGCCCTAAAAACATTCACTCCATCCACCACAATACTTTGAGTCAAAGGAATGATCGTAAACTGATTTGAAACGAAGATGAACAAAAACAAAGAAACAATCAGCGCCAAATAACGCTTTGCCTTCTTTGCATCACCTCCATATGCCTGCAAAAGCTGATCGTAGAAAAACCCAACAACACCCTCTGCCACAATCTGCAAATTCCCGGGAATAATCTTCAATCGCGAACGAACCGCAAACACAAATCCAAAAAGGATGAGCGTGACAAAAACAGAAGAGATCATACTTGAAGACAGTTCAATCCCTCCAATTGTCAGGATAGCTTCAGGTGCGACCGAAATGTTCAATGATCCTTCCATATTATAGTGAACGTAATCGTTTAATAATCACAAACTGTGCCAATGGAAAAGAAAGCAGCACCGCAGCAATAATCGCGACCGGCCTGGTTCCCATAGCACTGTCAATTCCGTAACCAATCAAAGCAGCAATCCCGGCCACAAGAGCAGAGATCAGAATAATATTCAGATGTGCCTGAACTCTTTTCTTTGCAAACTTATCCATGTGATCAGCATTTTCCTGCTCATCAGCGGTCAAAACTTCTTTATTTTTTGCCTCGTCTTTCAAGAAAATTGACATAAAAAATAATTGACCCTTAATTTTTGGTCGGAAAGAGTTTAGGCCCACTTTTTAAAAAAATCAATACTGAAAAATTTTAAATTCTTTAGAATATCTTTTTTATATGTTTGACAAATTTATGACCAAGGAGCTATACCTCTACCGCCTCATCAGGTGACAGTCAGGCGCTAGTGCCCGGCTCTCTATAGCTAGGAGAAGATGATGGTCATCAAACAGCCATTCACGGCCCCAACCCATTGCTGGAAGGGGGTGATCCTCATCTAGCCGGAGGGCTAATCCCCCTCTTTATCACCTCCTAAGCAACGGCGTCCGCATAGTTCGGACACCAGGCGGTTCAGTCACAGTTCGTTCGTTGGGCACTTCTGCACCAGCAACGACCGACCGAGCCGCCTTTTTTCCAATTCAAAAAAATGCTAATCTCGACCCATGATCTCCAGATTCAAATCAAAAGGAAAAACGCTCTACCAACTGTACGACACGGTCTTCATCCACTGTCCAAAGTGTGATAAAAAGGCAGTTATTCGCAAAACCGACAACACCAAACAGCTCACCTGCACTGCCTGCTCATACACAAAAAAAGGATCCCTCCCCCTCCACACCTATTTTCCCAAACTCTGGCTCCGCACCCGTTGCGGCCGCCACGAACTCTGGGCTATCAACCCCGAACACCTCCAATATATTAAGGAGTACGTGAGTGCTAAACTTCGTGAAAGAACCAAAGACCCGGAAAGCGGATGGTCCAACCAAAGCATCGAAAGCCGCCTTCCCCAATGGATCAAATCCGCCAAAAACCGAGACCTCGTTCTTAAGTGCATTAAAAAGCTGGAGGAGAGATTATAAAAGAAGCGCAGAAATCCCCTCTTGACTTCCCGCTTCCCATACCTATAATACCAAGGCCCTTTTCAGGGGCTTTCTTGTGCGATTATCGCTCAAAAACAACCATATCTTATTTAACCTTTATATATCCACATGTCTGAAGACCTTCGCAAACTCCGGAACTTTGGGATTATCGCCCACATTGATGCCGGTAAAACAACAACCACTGAACGTATTCTTTTTTACACCGGAATCACCTACAAAATCGGAGAAGTACACGAAGGTGCCGCAACCATGGACTGGATGGAACAAGAACGAGAACGTGGAATTACCATTACTTCAGCCGCGACAACATGTGAATGGAAAGATTGCCGATACAACATTATCGACACCCCAGGTCACGTAGACTTCACCGCCGAAGTAGAACGTTCTATGCGTGTATTGGATGGAGGAGTTGTGGTCTTCGACGGATCACAAGGTGTGGAACCACAATCAGAAACAGTATGGCGACAGGCCGACAAATATGGAGTACCTCGAATCGCGTTTGTGAATAAGATGGACAAGATCGGTGCCGACTTCTTTATGAGTCTTAAATCGGTTCACGACCGACTCAACCCACACGCAGTTGCAGCTCAACTTCCAATCGGATTCGAAAGCTCTTTTGAAGGAGTTGTCGATCTTCTTGAACGACAAGCCTACAAATTCTCTGGAGACATGGGAGAAAACGTACTCGAAGCAGAAGTACCAGAAGATCTAAAAGAACAAATGGAAGAGTACCGGGCAATCCTCGTTGAAAAAATTGCCGAAAACGACGATGCAGTAATGGAAAAATTCCTTGAAGGAGAAGAGATCAGCGTTGAAGAGCTCAAAGCTGGACTTCGCCGATGTGTCATCGCAACAAAACTCTTCCCAGTATACTGCGGAAGCTCACTCGCGAACAAAGGTGTGCAAAAAGTATTGGATGCCGTAAACGACTTCCTTCCATCACCACTTGATGTTCCACCTATTAAAGGAACCAACCCAGACACCGAAGAGGTTGAAGAACGACCTTCAGACGAAACCAAACCTTTCGCTGCACTCGTCTTTAAGATTGCAACCGATCCATTCGTTGGAAAACTTGCATACATCCGTGTGTACTCTGGAAAGGTAGATTCTGGATCATACGCACTGAACGCATCAACCGGAGACAAAGAACGTATCAGCCGTCTCCTTCAAATGCACTCAAACGACCGAAAAGAGATCAAACAAGTAAAAGCCGGAGATATCGCAGCGGTAGTCGGACTTAAAAACGTTCGAACCGGACAAACTCTTTCTGCGGAAAACGCACCGATCCTCCTTGAATCGATCACCTTCCCAGAACCGGTTATCCAGATTGCGATCGAGCCAAAGACCAAAGCCGACCAGGAAAAGATGGGTATGGCTCTCCAGAAACTTGCTGAAGAAGACCCAACCTTCCGCGTACAAACCGACGAAGAAACCAGCCAGACACTTATCTCTGGTATGGGAGAACTTCACCTGGATATTCTCGTTGATCGTATGAAACGTGAATTTAAGGTGGAAGCGAACATTGGACGACCGCAGGTTGCTTACCGGGAAACACTCCAAAACCCAGTACAGGCAGAAGAGAAGTACGTGAAGCAAACTGGTGGTCGTGGTCAATACGGACACGTCCTTATTAAGGTAGAACCAAACGAAGCAGGAAAAGGATACGAATTCGTGAACAACATCGTTGGAGGTAAAATTCCTCGAGAGTACATCCCTGCAGTAGACAAAGGTATTCAGGAAGCAATGACCCGTGGTGTCGTAGCCGGATACCCAATCGTGGATGTAAAAGTTGAACTGTATGACGGTTCATACCACGATGTCGACTCGAACGAAATGGCCTTTAAGGTTGCGGGATCTCTCGCATTCCAAAAAGCTGCCCGCCAGGCAAGCCCGGCCCTTCTTGAACCAATCATGAAAGTTGAGGTCACCACTCCAGACGAATTCTTCGGAGACGTAATGGGGAACCTGAACTCACGACGTGGACAAATCTACGAAACTGGAGATCGCGGAATGGCCAAGTTCATCAACGCCTACGTTCCACTTTCAGAAATGTTCGGATACGCAACCGACCTCCGATCTATGTCACAAGGTCGTGCAGCCTACGCTATGGAGTTCGAAAAATACGACAAAGTACCAAACAACGTTGCCGAAAAGATTAAAGAAGAACGAGGAGCAACATCGAAAGCAGACGAGTAAGAAACAGAACAAAGAACAGACTTCAGAAGACGCCTATTGCAAGGCGTCTTCTTTTTATTGAAACATCCAACAAAAACCATAAGAAAATCTAAAAAAACCCCTTGCATTAGCATTTCATTTCCTATAGTATCTCTTCGCATTTCTTTAATGCACCACTTAACGACTGCCAATTTTCCTCTCCAATAAAAGAAAAATTGAGCACCCAAAAGTGGAGAAACTTAAGAAGAAAATCAATTTAAAAAAACCTTAACCTCCCAATTATTATGGCAGATCAAAAATTTGACCGATCAAAACCACACGTTAACGTCGGAACTATTGGACACGTTGACCATGGTAAAACAACTTTGACAGCAGCTATTGCATCTTACTGTGCTAAGAAGGGAATGGCTCAAGCTCGATCATATGCAGACATTGATAACGCGCCGGAAGAAAAGGCACGTGGTATTACCATTGCTACATCTCACCAAGAGTACGAAACAGAAAAGAGACACTACGCTCACGTGGACTGTCCAGGGCACGCCGACTACGTTAAGAACATGATTACTGGTGCGGCTCAAATGGATGGTGCGATCCTCGTAGTATCTGCTGCAGACGGACCAATGCCACAAACTCGTGAGCACATCCTTCTTGCTAAGCAGGTAATGGTTCCAAAGATCGTTGTCTTCTTGAACAAGATGGACATGGCGGATCCAGAAATTGCTGAACTTTCAGAAATCGAAGTTCGAGACCTTCTTAAGAAATACGAATTCGACGGAGACAACACTCCAGTTATTAAGGGTTCTGCTCTTAAAGCTCTCGAAAACCTCGACGACGAAGCGGCTACTAAGCCAATTCAGGAACTTCTTGATGCTCTTGATAGCTACATCCCAGACCCAGTACGTGACCTCGACAAGCCATTCATTATGCCTGTAGAGGACGTGTTCTCTATTAAGGGACGTGGAACAGTTGCAACTGGTAAGGTTGATGCTGGTGTTGTTAAGGTGAACGAAGAAGTTGAAATCGTTGGAATTAAGCCAACTCAAAAAGTTGTAGTAACTGGTGTTGAAATGTTCAAGAAGCTTCTTGATCAAGGTCAGGCTGGTGACAACGTTGGT